>NZ_JAVRHK010000003.1:0-463639 GCF_031846585.1 Autumnicola musiva | reverse complement strand
AAAAGAAAGATTTGATAACTTACGCAAGCTAACAAAGAACTAAGCTAAATTCCAAGGATTTTAACTCAATTTAGACACGAAGTTTTCATCATAAGGCAAACCCGGTTTTGCCACTGCAAAGGCCTGTTTAAGCAGCTTGTTACAAACAGCAATAAGTGCGAGCTTCTTACTTTTTCCTTTTGCTATTATTCTCTCGTAGATCTCCCTGCAGGCCTTATTATGTTTACAAGCCGTAAAGCTGCACATAAATAGTAAGTTTCTAAGTTTTGGATTGCCCATCTTACTAATCCTACTTTTTCCCCTTACACTGGATCCAGATTCTCGGATGATAGGAGTAATTCCTGCATAGCAGCATAACTGACTTGCATTCTCAAAATTGGTAAAACCATCGGTTAACACCAATAACATAATGGCTGTTTTATTACCCATTCTCGGAATACTTCTAAGGAGTGTAAGTTGTTTTTGCTGCTCATCCTTAACAATCTCTGTTAGTCTAGCTTCCAGAGTTTTTATTTCGTTTTGTACTACTTTGAGTGATCGGTTTAGCGAGTGATAAACGACTTTTGAAGGTTTCCCCAGAACCTTTTCTCCATGAAGCTTGTTCTTTAGAGCTGTACTCTGCTTGGTGTAGATATCTATCAGACGAAGTAATTGAAGAGCCTCGGCCTGGCTCTTGTCTCTTGCCGTGTACAAAGGAACCTCATTAGCCTTAGCGTATTCACATATCGCTTTGGCATCAGATTTATCGGTTTTAATCTTTGAGAGTTTCATCTGAATAAAACGTTTCACTGATAAAGGATTGACTACCGAGACCCTCATTTCTTTTTCATAAAGAAATTGTGCCAACTATAATGATAATATCCTGTCGCTTCCATAACCACCAGATCTTCGTTAGAAAGAGTCTTTAAAAATGATTTAAAGCCCAATCCATTATTTTTAAATTGGAAGTATTTCCCTTCTGAACTGGCCACATCAAATACATCTTTACTGATGTCAACTCCATAAATTTGATTATTTTTATTCACAAGAATTTGATTTGGAAAGGACACTACTTTGTTTTCATCGACTTAAAAACGAGATCCAGGTCTCATAGAACTAAACGAAATTGAAGTAGAAAAGAGAGGGGATTATCAATGTTGACGGAATCTAAAGTTCCCACGGTTCATATAACCTTACTCCTCTCTTTTGTTCTTTCTGATTAATATCTTAAAGTTAGAAAATCAAACTTAAGGCGGTTCATCTCAAATTACGGGTATTTCGGGAAAAGTGTAATTTTAGAATCCAAGAAAGAAAATAATTAATCCGACAAGTCAGCGTCCCTCCTATGTTGTATTCCAAGTTTCAGACCACTTTCTTTAATTTTTACTTATGGACTTGCAACAAAAAACCGGACTTTAAGTTGAGTGACTATGCTGCTAGTTTTTGGTTATACATATCTATTTCAAATTCTTTAATGGTTCTGTTTCCTAAATAAGAATGTCTTCTTCTGGTATTGTACCAGGTTTCTATCCACTGAAAGATAGACAACTCTGCCTGTGATCTGAGTTTGTATTTATGCCAATATACCCACTCTACTTTCAGAGATTTAAAAAAGGATTCCGCTACGGCATTGTCCCAGCAATTCCCTTTTCGGCTCATCGATTGTACAACCAAGCCATTATAACTCTTAAGCAGGTCGGTAAATCTTTGACTGGCATATTGAATACCTCGGTCTGAATGGAATATATCAAGGGTTGCTTAAGTGTGGTATTTTTAATAGCCATCTGCCAAGCTTTTATAACAGTATCCTCTGTGTTTAGGGTATCACTTAAAGCCCATCCTACAACTTTTCTATTGAATAGGTCAATAATCACCGTTAGGTAACTCCAACCTTGTTTGGTCTGAACATAGGTAATGTCGCTTACCCACACTTGACTAGCTCTAGCTACATTGAAGCATTGATTCAGTAAGTTTGGTGCTGTGGGATATTTATGATTACTATCGGTGGTTGCCCTAAACTTGCGCTTTCTCTTGGCATATAAATAATTTGCCTTCATTATACGGGCTACCCGTGGCTTTGAGACTTTAAAGCCTAGGGCTTCCAATTCAGCTTTTATTCTCGGAGCTCCATAACTCTGGTGACTATCTTCAAAAATATCTTTGATTAGTGAAGAGAGCTTCTGATTTTCTTTCCAAAGGGTGTTGGGGCCAGATTTTAACCAGTGATAATAACCACTTTTACTCACGGCTAACATACTGCACATCTTTTCAACAGGAAATTTCATACGATGCTGTTTTATGAACCTGTATTTTTCTTGTCGCTCGCGGAAAAGATGCCAATCGCCTTTTTTAGGATATCACGTTCTAATTCAGCCTCTTTGAGCTGTTTCTTTAAACGAGCGATCTCTTTCTGTTCATCGGTCATTTTAGGATTACCCCGACCTGGAAAACTATTCTTGCCATAATTCTTTTGCTCTTTACGCCAGCGGTAAAGAACAGCAGGTAATATATCAAGATCCTCACAAACCTGTGCTACACTGCCTTTGGCATAACTTAATTCTACTGCTTAAGGTGTAATGTTTGGCTTTACGTCTCATAATTGCTAATTTAAGAACTAGCAATAATATTCATTCAACTTCCTGTCCAGTCTAATGTAGTAATTCCAGTATTCGGACAATTTAAAAATATGAACCTTCACTAAGTACTATTATCATATTTCGGGATTTTAAATCAGTTCCTAACAATCTATGAAAAAAGGGTCAGACTTTAAAAAAGTCCAAAACCTGTTATTTAAACTTTACACTTTGCGGGATAGTGTCTCCAAAATAAAAAATCCCGCGAAATTCGCGGGATTTTTATGCTTATTATTTAGATCTAAATTTACTTGGCGATATTAACCGCTCTTGTTTCCCGGATTACAGTAACTTTAACCTGCCCGGGATAAGTCATATCTGTTTGAATTTTTTGTGAAATATCAAAAGAAAGATTAGACGCTTTATCGTCATTTACCTTTTCACTTTCCACAATTACCCGCAGTTCACGTCCCGCTTGTATAGCATAGGCTTTCTTCACTCCGCCAAAACCAAAAGCAATCTCTTCCAGATCTTTTAGCCGCTGAATATAAGAATCCAGCACCTGCCTTCTTGCTCCCGGTCTTGCACCGCTAATGGCATCACAAACCTGTACGATTGGAGATAGCAGCGAATTCATTTCAATTTCATCATGGTGGGCTCCTATAGCATTACAAACTTCAGGTTTTTCACCATATTTTTCCGCCCACTGCATTCCTAAAATTGCATGAGGTATTTCTGTTTCAGTTTCCGGAACCTTTCCAATATCATGAAGCAAGCCTGCCCTTTTTGCCAGTTTTGGGTTTAATCCAAGCTCAGCAGCCATTACACCACAGAGTTTAGCTACTTCTCTAGAATGTTGAAGAAGATTTTGCCCGTAAGAAGACCGATATTTCATTCGTCCAATAACCTTAATTAATTCCGGGTTAAGCCCGTGAATACCAAGGTCTATAACAGTACGTTTTCCAATATCAATAATTTCTTCATCAATCTGCTTACGCGTCTTCTTAATCACTTCTTCAATACGTGCCGGGTGAATTCTACCATCAGTAACCAGTTTATGCAAGGATAATCTTGCCACTTCCCTTCTAACTGAATCAAAGCAGGAAAGAATAATTGCTTCCGGAGTATCATCTACAATAATCTCAACCCCCGTAGCAGCTTCCAGGGCACGGATATTTCTACCTTCACGGCCAATAATCCTCCCTTTTACATCATCGCTCTCCAAATTAAATACTGAAACGCAATTCTCAACAGCTTCTTCAGTTCCAATACGTTGTATGGTGTTAATAATGATTTTTTTAGCTTCCTGCTGCGCGGTCAATTTGGCTTCTTCCACGGTATCCTGAATCATAGCCATGGCATCAGCCCTGGCAACATCTTTAAGGGATTCAGTAAGCTGTGCTTTAGCCTCTTCAGCAGAAAGGCCTGAAATTACTTCCAGTTGCTGAACTTTGCTATTATGAAGCTTGTCTATTTCTTCCTGTTTCTTCTCTAGATAGTTAGTCCTGTAGTCGTAATCGGCAAGTTTATCTTCAAGTTCTTTGTTAAGCTTTTTATTTTTTGCCAGTTCTCCGGAAACCTGGGATTCCTTATCACGAATTCTCTTTTCAGCATCATTAATTTTCTTATCCCGGTTAAGAATAACCTTTTCGTGTTCAGATTTAAGCTCTATAAATTTTTCCTTGGCCTGAAGGATTTTATCTTTTTTAATACTTTCACCTTCAGCTTTAGCCTCTTTAATAATACCAGCGGCAGTTTTTTCAGCATTAGATATTGTTCCTGAAGCTTTCTTCCTCTCCAGCATTTTAGCAATTGCAAAACCTATGGCAAGGCCTATCAGTCCCACAATAATAGTTATGATTATCTCCATTTATTTAAAATTTATGTATAAAAAAAGCCTGTATTAGTTGTGTTTTGTATTAAACTCCTTAAAATCAAGTTTAGGGCTAACAAGCTGATCAAGAATCCGCTCATCCCGGTTGCCCGGGAGCGGCGCGCTTTAACAACTTAGACTCACCCTCTTTAAAGAATTCGTGTTGAGTTTATCAAAAAATCACTAATACAGGCAGTAACCTTGTGTTATTTAAAGAACTTATGTCGCTAAATGTTTTTTAAGTAATTCATTAAGCGATTTTAATTTATCTTCTGCTTCAAGCATTTCAGATGATTTGTCTATGCCTTTTTGTTCAGTTTGAGCTGCAAACTGTAAGGCACACATGGCAAGAACATCCTGCTTGTCTCTAACGGCATAACTCTGCTCAAATTGTTTGATCATCCCCTCGATTTTCTTTGCGGCCTTTCGCAAACCCTCCTCCTGCTGTGGCTGAATAGTAAGCGGGTACACACGATCTGCAATCGATATTTTGATCTTTAATTTCTCGGCCATTGCTTTTCATTAGTCAGATAGCTGAACTATGCATTGATCAATTTCCCTAATCAGGCTATTTATTTTGAGCTTTGTCTCTTTCTTGTAATCATTACTGCCCAGCATCGCATTTGCAGCTTTTAAAGTCTGAACCCGTTCTACAGAAGTTTCCAGCTCCTGTTTTAAATTTTCGTTTTCAGATTTAACAGATGTCAATTCTTCTTGCAAAGAATGGTGCATTTGCTTTAGAACTTCATGTTTGTGAAGCAACTTGCTGATTCTATTCTCAAGATTATCAACTATTTCCGTTATTTCACTCATAAAAGCTCCTTATGATGCCGATATGCACAAAGTTAACATACGCGATGAAATATCCCAATACTTTTATTGCTAATTTTATAAAAATAGACGGTGAAGCCTAATAAACTCAGGGCAAGGGATTTACTTTTCCTGCAAGTTTATTTATCTTTACACCGCTATGAAACCTGAACAATCATTATCTATATGAAGTTTTATTTTCTGATAGCATTTATTGCTATCACCACTATTGCCAAATCACAACCCCAGGTGCCGCAGGATTATTTTCAAAAACCACTGGATATTCCGCTGGTACTGGCGGGAACCTTTGGAGAACTAAGGTCCAACCATTTCCATAGCGGGCTCGATATCAAAACCCAGCAACGCGAGGGACTGGAAGTAAAGGCTGCTGCTCCCGGCTATGTTAGCCGTATAAAAATCCAGCATTATGGCTATGGCAAGGCTCTTTATATTCAGCATCCAAACGGGTACACAACGGTATATGGACATTTACAAAGATTTTCTCCGGAAATTGAAGCTTATGTTAAAAAGCAACAATATGCTAATGAAACCTATGAGATAGAGCTTTTTCCTGAAGCAGGAGAATTAGCTGTAGATATGGGAGAGCTGGTGGCCTTTAGTGGAAACACCGGGGGCAGTGGCGGTCCCCATCTGCATTTCGAAATAAGGGATGGTAGCCAAAGGCCTATGAATCCCCAACTGTTTGGACTGCAAATCCAGGATCATCAAAAGCCGATTATTGACGGGTTATTTGTTTACCCCAAGGGTGAGGATGCACATGTTAATAATTCAACAGAAAGGCAAAAAATAAGGCTTATCCCGCTAAAAGATGGTTCTTTTACCACCGAAAAACTAAATGCCTGCGGCCAGGTTGGTTTCGGAGTTTCTACCGTAGACCAACTGGATATGGCACCTAACAGGAACGGCGTGTATAAAATTGAAGCAAATCTAAACGGCGACCAGGTTTTTCAGCTGAATTTTGACCAATTTTCCTTTTCGGAAACCCGCCACCTTAACCAGTTGATAGATTATGAATATTACAGTTCCAACAGAGACCGGATTCAGAAATTGTTTGTAGACGAAAACAATCCCCTAAGCCTTTATGCCAATATCCAATCTGAAGGCAGGCTGAACATTCAGGACAGCCTGAATTACAATTATACTATAAAAGTATTGGACTTTGCAGGGAATGAAAGTATAATCCGTATTCCTATACAGGGGAAATCCGGCAATAATATTCAAGCTAGAAAACTTGAAGAAACTGAATACTTTGCTCAGGCAGACCAGCCATTTTCAACAGAGCAGAATGGAATTGATGTCTACATTCCAAAAGGTAGTCTTTATCAGGATACTTACCTGGATATTTCCTATCAGGGTGATACGATTAAATTCCATCGGGACGATACCCCAATTCATAAAAATATTACTATTGGTTTTGACGTAAGTAAATATCAACCAGCCGAAAAGGAAAAAATGTTTATAGCCCGGCTGGGGTATCGCGGCAGGCCCAGTTATTCCTCTACCTATAAAAAAGGAAATAGGTTTACCACCGGCGTAAGAACTTTTGGTGATTATACTTTAGCATCAGATACTAAAGCTCCATGGATAAATCCTGTTAATTTTAGTGACGGGCAATGGATTTCCAATAATACTACTCTTAAAGTTAAAATAAGCGATGACCTCTCCGGCATTCAAAGTTATCGTGCCACGGTGAATGGGAAGTTTATCCTAATGGAATACGAATACAAGAACAATACCCTTACCTACGATTTTAATGACGGGGCAGTAACGGAGACTGAAAACAACTTTAAACTGGTGGTAACCGATAATGTAGGAAATACAGATACTTATGAAGCCAAGTTCTTTAGAAAATAATTTGAAGTACGAAGTGAGAAGTCAGCAATTCGGGTGCGGAGTTTGAAGTGTATTAAAGACCCCAAGATGTTTTTATTTCTCAAGAATGAACAGCCGCAATCCCGGATAAAAAGTATAAAATAAATTAAAGATCTCACAGGTTTAAAAACCTGTGAGATCTTTTGTGACTTCGGGTTCTCTAATCTCCGATAATGATTAGCTTTCTATAAACTCCTTCAGCACATCTACCACATAATCAATTTCTTCTTTGGTATTGTACTTTGAAAAGCTGAAACGAACAGAGGGTTTCCCCATATCTTCTTCAGAAAGAAAAGCGCCCAAAACATGGGAGCCTTTATCGCTCCCGCTCTGGCAGGCACTTCCTTTTGAACAGGCAATCCCTTTAAGGTCAAGTTGAAAAAGTAACATCAGGGCCTTTTCAGCAGAAACAGGAAGGCATACATTTAAAAGAGTATAGGTACTTTCCCCGGGCCCGGCACAATTGCCATTAAATTTTACTCCGGGAATTTTTTCTTTAAGAGCTTGAATAAAATGCGATTTTAAGTCAGAAATATAAGCTTGTTCTTCCTTTAGGTTTTCGTAAGAAAGTTTTAATGCTTCTTCAAGCCCTACAATGTTATGTAAACCTTCAGTTCCTGCACGGTGCCCCCTCTCCTGCTCTCCGCCAAAAATTAAGGGTTTTAAACCACTATGCTTTCTAATAAATGCAAAACCAACTCCTTTGGGTCCGTGAAATTTATGTGCACTTGCTGCAGTAAAATCAACAGGTATTTCTTTAAAATCCAATTTATAATGGCCAATGGACTGCACAGTATCCGAATGAAAAAGCGCATCATAATTTTTACATAATTCAGCAATTTTTTTCAGGTCGATTTTATTGCCAATTTCATTATTTATATGCATCAGGCTTACCAGCGTCTTTTCTTCCGAAGAAGATAAAAGATTCTCCAGGTTTTCGTGAAGAATGTTGCCGTATTCATCAAGTTTCACATAATCTACTTTAATCTGGTAATTTTCCTGAAGTTGTTCCACGGTATGCAGTACCGCATGGTGCTCAATCCGGGAGGTGATAATTCTATTCACTCCTAAATCCCGTACTGCACTATTTAACACCAGGTTATCTGCCTCAGTTCCTCCCGAAGTAAAGATAATTTCTGAAGCCTGCACATTAAGGTAAGAAGCAACTGTTTTTCTTGCCTGCTCAATAAGGCTTTTTGATGATCTGCCATAACTATGAGTAGAAGATGGATTTCCATAATTTTCTCTCATAACGCTGCTCATGCGGTTAATTACCTCATCCCGCATTTGTGTTGTGGCTGCCGAATCTAAATACACTTTTTTCATGGTTCGCAAAATTAATGGAAATTAAATTATTTTGAAGAAGCATCGGTAAAAATTCATATTTCCACTATTTTTGTTCGGGAAGTGGAAATTTATACCACACCCTCCTATTTTAAAATACCTGTAATGAAGAAAATATTTGGATTTTTCCTTCTTGGCTCATTGTTTTTCTCTTGTGATAGTGGAGATATTATTGTAACCAGTTTTGATCTTGAAGATCGCCAGTTAAATATTTGCGGCTTGCAGACAAAGGTTTTATATACAACAAACAATGAAGATGTATATGAATCTATGTCGCTTTTAATAAACAACAATGCCATAGAAACAGAAGAAGGATTGCTTCGTACAGAGATTGGTCAGGAAAATGTTATCCTTAGTGCTACTAACCGGCTTGTTTACCGTATTTATGATAATGAGGTTCCTAATTCTTATTTCTGCAGTGATATCCCTCCAAGTGAACCCCAGGTGCTGGAAGAATATATAAGTTCCAGCAGAGGAACTATAGTGATTAATACCTACTACAGAGACTTAACCAATGATGCCGATGCCGATGGTGACGGCATTAGTAATTTGAACGAAGGCTTCAATATAGATGGAGGTGAACATTTAGATTCTGATGAAGATGGAATTCCTGATTATCTTGATATTGATGATGATAATGACAACGTGCTGACACGGCAGGAAAGGCAAAACCCTGACGGGGACCCTACGGTTGGCGAAGAAGAATACAGGGATACAGATGAAGACGGAATTCCTAATTATTTAGACACAGATGATGACGGGGATGGAGCACCTACAAGAAATGAAGTGAACGAGGAAAACAGGTTAACACCTAATTTGTATCTTAACCCGGCAGACGTTCCGTTTTATCTGGACCGCCAGAATCCTATATTTCTTGAAAATGAAGAATACATAGAAAATATAATTCCTGCCAGACGCATTAGAACCTATATTACCATTTTGAATTTTTCACTTATAAAGCAGGACGGAAGCGGGGAAGAAATTAAATTTGATGAATACGATCTTGGCTATTTTGATGAAACTATAGAAGAAAATTATTCTGAAACAGAGGAAGAAGAGGATTCAGAAGAAGTGGTAGAAGAAACCGAAGAAGGGGAATAGGTAAGCTATTCGTCAGCATTATAATTTTGAAAAATATAAACCTCGGTAGCTCCCAATCCATATTTCTGGAAATCGGCATCATAGAACTTTACATTGGCATAGCGCCCAAAAAGATAATCCAGCTCGGCCTTTAAAACACCTTCCCCTACTCCATGAATAAATACTACTTTCTGAATGCGTTTATTAACGGCAAATTCTAACTGTCGTCTCGCGGTATCTACCTGCAGGTTAAGCATCTCATAATTGCTTAAACCTTTTGAACTCCTGGTAAGTTTTCCTATATGCAAATCTACCTCCATGGGAGGCGCGTTACGTTCTTTCGGCTTTATTCGGGTGGATTTTCTTTTTTTAGGAATTTTCTTTTCTTTCAATACATTTTCAAAATCAATATCCTCCTGCAGCTCTTCTATGGGGACATCAATTTTCACCAAATCTGAAACTGGAAAATCCATAGTAAAACCTTCCGGTGTTTCCACCTCAACCATACCCCCCTGAAGATTCACAACAATCCCCTCCAGATTATCATCCAATAATTCTACTTTATCTCCAGGTTTTAATTTCATGGCTATTCCTTATTATCATCTTCTTTATGGTCATCTTTCGTAGCCACCCAATGATTTGTAGCTCTGTAAAGCCCAAACATTATAATGATAAGGCCTACAATTTTGAAATACGGGCTGGCATCTTCAACTGCTATTACATATATGAGCAAAGCAGCACCAATAGCTATTAAGACAGAATTTAGAAGTTGCGAATTTTTCATGTATTTTCTGCATTAAATATTCCGATATAATACTTACATCTACCGGAAAATCTGCTTCTCTAGTTAATATTTATTACAAGAAGTTGTGCAAAATTAGGATTTTAATTTCGGGAAAAATAATAAAATGAAATCTTACGATAATAATTGCAGAAAGATCACAGGCTCTTTAAAACCTGCAGTAAAATTTGAAGAAATTTAATGAAGCAAAAAAACAAACTAATGAGGTTTACTCACTCCGCTCTCCACATATAAACGGCGTAACCTTTTTTTCACCTTTAGATTGCTAATAATTGTCTTGATAAGAAAAAAAGTAAGTATTGAGAGCATAAAAAACCCTACGGTCAATATAAGGATATTCATTAGGTCAAAATTTAAGTGTTCTTCTTCATGTTTTTGTAGGGCAGAACGAATATAATCAAATTAAGTCCATAGCGTTCAGTATTTTAATAATAGTTTAACGAGATCTTTAACAATAAATAACAATTGTTTTTCAATTAAATTTTGGTTGGTACTGGTATAAAAGCAATTCTATTTCAACCGTTATGTTTTCAGTTTTTTGTTTAACTTACTATAGCTTTTAGAAAGGTGGCATGAAGATCATTTTAAACATTTCCTTAGTTCTTATGAGCACCATTTCATGTTGTGCGCAGCTAAATATTTCTCCTTCTGCCATTGCAGATCATTATATATTTGTAAACAATCAGGTGCTATATGTACAGAACGAAATTCACCTGGAAAAAAACAGAAACCCTTCAACAGAAGCCAGTATTTATCTTAGAAATGAGGCTCAACTTCTGCAGGGGGAAAAGGAACAAAATATTAATAAAGGGAATGGTTTAATTTCCCTTTTCCAGGAAGGAACATCTAATGCATATGATTACAATTACTGGTCTCTTCCCGTCCAAAATCCAGGAACTTCAAAAAACCTGAATGAAATAATTTTTGAACCACAAGATCTTACTAAAAGTAATAAAGCTAATCTTACGGCAGAACTTGATGGAACTGCAGAGCCTTTAACCATATCCAAAAGATGGATTTACAGTTTCTCAGGAGACGATTATAACGATTGGAAAAATATTGGGGATCAATTTGTTTTAAAGCCAGGGGAAGGTTTCACTATGAAGGGAACTAACGGAGTAAACCGTACTGTAATTTATGGAGTAGAGAATAACCCCGGAAGCGAACAGCGATATGATTTTAGGGGGATTCCAAATGATGGCGCCTACAGTATTAAAATTCTTGAAAATCAATCTTTACTTGTGGGAAATCCTTATCCTTCCAGCCTTCACCTGAAGAATTTCCTGTTGAATAATCCGGCCACTACGGGAATAGCCTATTTTTGGGATTCCAAAGAAAACGGGAAATCACATTACCTTAAAGACTACGAAGGCGGGTATGGAGCTTACTCTCCGGGAGCAAATTCCTACGTTCCCGCAATTTTCAAGAAATACCGTGGTAACGGAGAGATTGTTAATGTTACCGGAGAAAACGGTGCTATAATTCCGAGGGAATTTATTCCTGTTGCCCAGGGTTTCATGTTGGTAGGCAGCGAAGACGGCTTTGTTGGTTTCAGGAATACATATCGTATTTTTAAAACAGAGAAGAGCGGGATTTCCCAGTTTAAAGCTGCTTATAAAAACAACAATGATGAAGTTATTCCCAATCTTCGCCTGAATGTTGAAATTAATAATCTTTACTTACGCCCACTATTACTGGCTTTTAGGGAAGACGCAACCACAGGTAAGGACTGGGCAATGGATGCTATGGTAATGAATGGCATCGCGTCCGATGCCGGGTGGCTTATAGATGAAGATCACTACATCATAAATGTACGTCCTTACGTTCCTGAAGAGAAAATTCCTCTAATTGTAAATATGGCTTCGGAAGGTGAAATTATTTTTAGCCTTCAATCCTTGATTGCTTTAAATCCTGAAAAAGTTGTTATTTATGACGCTGAAAGAAACACTTACCATAATATAAAAGAAGAAAACCAAAGAATAGTTTTATCAAAAGGAAAATTCTCAGAAAGGTTTTTCCTCATTATAGAAATGCCTGCCATACAGGAAAAAGAGGATCCTGCTACCCCTACAGAAGAAATCCCGGCCATTCCAGAAACTTCGATATTTATTTCTCCAGAAGAAGTCCAGGTATTACAGAACAATAAAGAAAATGTATTGCAGCTAAAAATCCCTGCTAAGCTTCAGGCACAGCATATAAATTTATTTGATATTAAAGGCAGTAAAATTTTAAGTCAAACAATACCTGAAAGTGAAAAGGCACCAACAATTTCTACAGAAGGATTAAGTGAAGGTGTTTATATTCTGAATATTCTTTCTAAAGGCCAAAAGAAAATAAGCAAAAAAATCACCATCAAAAAAGGATAGCACTATGGAGGAATATATGTTTCCTTGTTTAAATAAAAAACTATTTGGCCTGGAGTGCTATGGTTGTGGAGGACAGCGCGCCCTGGTCCTGCTTTTAAAGGGGAATTTTGCCGGAGCCCTGCACATGTATCCGGCAATTTACTCTCTCCTGATCTTATTGGTATTTTTAGTTCTAAATCTTTTCTTTAAATTTAAATATGACTACACAATAAAAATCGGGCTCATATTTTTGAACGCTGCAATAATTGTAGGTAGTTATCTTTATAAAATCCACCTTGTAATCAACTAACTAAACCAAATTTTCATGGAAAAAGAACAGTTACATAATTCAACTTTAATTCTTGTTTTTGGAATCTTTTCTATCCTTGGCTGCTGCTGTCATGGTGTTCTGGGGGCAATTTTTGGAATTCTTGCCATTGTAATGGCCAAAAAAGCTACAGAAATTTATCACGCTAATCCTGAATTATATACCGGCTATCAAAATGTAAAAATTGGTCGAATTCTTGCCTACATAGGAATTGGAGTGAGTACTCTTTATATTATTCTGTTTATTGTAGGGCTAATTATCTACGGCGGTTTTGAAGGAGTGCAGGAAATACAGGAAGAAATTCTGCGTGAATATGGAAATTATGAAGCTTAATAGATACTCTTAATTAATAAACCCCGCTGATGGCGGGGTTTAAATTTTTAAAACTGATAGTTATCAGTTACTTTTCAAATTCTTTTAGTGTGGAGATAATAATATCTACACAATCCTTCAATTGTTCTTCATTCATTACCAGTGGAGGCGCAAAACGAATTATATTGCCATGAGTTGGTTTCGCCAGGAGTCCGTTTTCTTTTAACGCAATGCAAATATCCCATGCCGTTGTACTATCTGGAGAGTCATTTATAAGAATCGCATTAAGTAAACCTTTTCCTCTTACAGATTCTACAATATTTGAATTTCGGATATAGTCATCCAGCAACCTTCTAAATAATCCACCCAGTTTTTCAGCATTCTCAGCTAAACGTTCTTCTTTTACAACCTCAAGAGCAGCATGAGCCACGGCGCAGGCCAAAGGGTTACCTCCAAAAGTGGAACCGTGTTGACCCGGCTTAATAACATCCATAACATTATTATTTGCCAAAACTGCAGATACGGGATAAACCCCTCCTGAAATTGCTTTTCCTAAAATCAAAATATCCGGCCTTACCTCTTCATGATCTACAGCCAGCAATTTTCCGGTACGGGCAATTCCCGTCTGTACCTCATCGGCTATAAACAATACATTATGTTTTTCGCAAAGTTCTTTGGCTCTTTTCAAGAATCCTTCAGATGGCACATAAACCCCGGCTTCCCCCTGTATAGGCTCCACAAGAAAACCTGCAATATTATCATTTTCCTGAAGCATTTTTTCCAGCGCATCTACATCATCATAAGGAATTTTTAGAAATCCCGGAGTGTAGGGACCAAAATTCCTTTTCGCATCTTCATCGTTGGAGAAAGAAATAATGGTGGTTGTCCTTCCGTGAAAATTATTTTCACAAACAACAATCTCCGCTTCGGTTTCTTTCACACCTTTAGCTTCATACGCCCATTTTCTGGCAAGCTTAATGGCAGTTTCCACTGCTTCTGCCCCGGTGTTCATCGGCAACAGTTTATCAAAACCAAAATATTCGGTCGCATATTTTTCAAACGGCCCCAGAACATCATTATGAAAAGCTCTGGAAGTAAGTGTTAAGGTGGCAGCCTGCTTATTAAGGGCATCAATGATTTTTGGGTGACAATGCCCCTGGTTTACGGCGGAATAAGCTGAAAGAAAATCATAGTATTTCTTACCTTCCACATCCCATACGTGAACCCCTTCACCCTTACTCAATACTGCGGGAAGCGGATGATAGTTATGCGCTCCATGTTTGTCTTCCAATTTAATAGCTTCTTCTGAAGACTTGATTTGTGTTAATGACATTACATTAGTTTTTTCTTTTTACTTCTGCAATTCCTTCTTGTTCCACTTAAACAAGTGGATTTGGAGAGAAATCATCCCTTTTTCAGATTTTTGCAAATTACTAAATGTTTACTGAAATTTTCAAAGCGAGCCCTATTAAATCTGGGCAATTATCCTATTTTTGCGCTATGGCCAGAAAGAAAAAAAACAAGCTTTTTGAAGCAGTTGAAGTACTTGATGCAGGTGCCAAAGGGAAAAGTATTGCCAAAGCGCCTGATGGAAAGGTAATTTTTATTAATAATGCGGTGCCCGGTGATGTTGCCGATGTGCAAACCATTAAAAAACGCAAATCCTACTACCAGGGAACCGCGGTTAATTTCCATGAATATTCCACTAAAAGAGTGGAGCCGGTTTGCCAGCATTTTGGCACCTGCGGGGGTTGTAAATGGCAGTTTATGGATTATAAATTCCAGCTGGAGTACAAACAACAGGAAATTGAAAACAATCTTCGCCGGATTGGCAAAATTGAACTTCCCGAAATCACCCCTATCCTTGGCTCTAAAGAAATTTATTTCTACAGGAACAAAATGGAATTTTCTTTTAGCGACAGCCGCTGGTTAACCATGGAAGAAATAAAAAGCGGGGAAGAAATAGAAAACAAAAATGCCCTTGGATTTCATATCCCGGGGATGTGGGATAAAATTCTTGATATTAAAAAATGCCATTTACAGGAAGATCCCAGTAATGCCATCAGGAACTTTATTAAAATTTTCGCTACAGAAAATGATATGCCTTTCTTTAACGCCAGGGAGCAATCGGGCTTTTTACGTACTCTGATGATTCGCACCTCTTCTACAGGTGAAATTATGGTGTTGCTTCAGCTTTTTGAAGAAAACAGGGAAAAAAGAGAGTTACTACTTGATAACATTATAGCAGAATTTCCCGAAATCACCTCCCTTCAATATGTAATCAATTCTAAAGGAAATGATACTATTTATGATCAGGAGGTTATTTGCTACCATGGCCGCGACCATATTTTTGAAGAAATGGAAGGATTAAAATTCAAGATAAACGCCAAATCTTTTTATCAGACAAATTCTGCCCAGGCTTATGAGCTTTACAAAATCACCCGGGATTTTGCCGGCCTGGAAGGTGATGAAGTGGTTTACGATTTATATACCGGCACCGGCACCATTGCGCAGTTTGTCTCGGCAAAAGCGAAAAAAGTTATTGGGGTTGAAGCAGTGCCTGAAGCTATTGAGGATGCAAAGGAAAATGCAGAAAGAAATCACATTGAGAACACAAACTTTTTTGCCGGCGATATGCGGAAGGTTTTTACCAGCGATTTTATCAATAAAAACGGAAGGCCAGACGTTATTATAACCGATCCTCCCCGGGACGGGATGCATAAAGATGTGGTGGCCCAGATAATTGCTATCTTGCCAAAACGTATTGTGTATGTCAGCTGCAATTCGGCAACCCAGGCCCGGGACCTTGAAATCCTGGATGAACATTATAAGGTAACCAGGGTTCAGCCGGTGGATATGTTCCCCCAAACTTTCCACGTGGAGAATGTGGTTTGCCTCGAAAAAAGATAATAGTACTGATGATTTTCAGAAATAAATTTTTATTAGGTTTACTGTTAGCAATAACCGCTTTTAGTGGCTGCCAGAAGGATGATATATGCCCTGCCAGTACACAAACCACTTCGCTGCTCATCATTCGGTTTTACGATATTGAAGACCGCGAAACTCCGCAGCCGCCTTTAAATTTACGTATAAGTGCTGTAGGAGATACTGCAATATATACCAATGACTTATTTAATGCCGATAGTATCGCGGTACCCCTGCGCACAGATGCGGATATCACCGCATACGAATTCACTTTTAATTATGCTGAAGAGGAAGACCCGGAAAGCCCGGTTGAACAAAATAACACTGATACTATTAGCTTTAGTTACATAAGAGAACAGGAATACCTTAACAGGGCCTGCTCCTTTAAAATTGATTATTCCGGACTTAAGGTAGAAGTTGAGCCCGGAGAAGATGAAGCCTGGATAGAAGACTTTCAAATTGAACAAGAAGAAGTTATAGATGAAACTGAAGCGCACCTTTCTTTATATTACTAATTTTTTCCTGCTATTCCTGGCATTTGGAAATTTGCAGGCTCAGGATATTCCTCCACCGGCTACTCCAGACAGTATTCAGTATAAGCAGAAATTCGGTTTGCGTGCCGGAATAGATCTCAGCAAATTACTACGGACTTTCCTTCAGGATGACTACAGTGGCTTTGAAATAGTGGGGGATTACCGGGTGTACAAAGATTTTTATGCCGCTGCTGAAATAGGAAATGAAAAAATAACTTTTGATGAAGGCCTTATTACAGCAACTTCCAGCGGAAGCTATATTAAATTAGGCGGCGAATATAATGCTTACCAAAACTGGCTGGACATGCAAAACAGTATTTTTGTTGGAGTACGATATGGTTTTGCAACTTTTTCCCAGGATCTGGAGCAGTACACCATCTATACCACTACGCCATATTTTGAACCTGATGTACGCATCCCTGAAAATGGCGAAACCAGCGGGCTCACAGCTAATTGGATTGAACTTATAGCAGGTATAAAAGTTGAAGTTTTAAACAATCTCTTTCTTTCTGCCAACGTCCAGTTAAAACGCCGAATCGCTCAAAGCACACCACCTAATTTTGATAATCTCAGCATTCCGGGGTTCAACAGGACCTATGATGATAGTAGTTTTGGAGTAGGTTTTGGCTATGCTATTTCTTATTTGTTGCCACTTTATAAGAAGTAAGCATAAGTACGAAGTGCGAAGTTGGAGTTAGAGGTTTAAAATACGCGGGTAAACCGCTCCTTAGGAGATTATAAAAATTATTTTAAATGATGAATTCTAAATTCTAAAATTCACTAAACAACTTTTAGTGCCCTTCGCTTTTCACCACATTGCTCCCGCAGAATTCGCAGATTAACGCAGAAATTATTTTGAAGCCTGAATTTTAAATTTTGAAGTCTATAAACTAACAACCAATCCCTTTTTGTACTCTTTACTTCCAAATTCGTCTTTCTACATTCATAGTTCTAACCTCGCTCCTCACTTTTAGCTTTCTTACTTCCTTCATAGATCTCATATTTTAAAAGCCTTGATTCCAGTGCACCGTTATACATTTTTATCTTTCTGGATGGGCGAAGGCCAACATTTTTAATTGCTTCAAGATTAGAGGTGATAAACCATGCCTGGGTGCCGGGATAGCTTTGCTTCAGCGTATCTCCTATTCTCTTATAAAACTTTGGCATATCAATTTCAAGGCGTTCTCCATATGGCGGATTAAAAACCATGTGTAAATGCCGCTCAGTTTCCTTTTCACTTTCGAAGAAATCCTGCCTTTCAATCTTAATAAATTCAGAAAGGTTGGCATTTTTCACATTGTCTATAGCTTTATGTACTGCGGAAGGTGAAGTATCATATCCCGTTAACATAAAATGAAATTCCTTTATTTTTTTCAGAACAGATTCTTCAATCTTTTCAAATAAATCGGCATCCCAATCTTTCCACCTTTCAAAAGCAAATTCCTTTCGGTTTAAATTCGGCGGAATATTACAGGCAATCATTGCTGCTTCAATAAGAATGGTTCCACTCCCGCACATTGGGTCCAAAAAATCGCTCTGCCCATTCCAGCCGGAATGCAGCAACATTCCAGCTGCCAGAACTTCATTTATAGGCGCAATATTGGTAGCGGTTTTATAGCCTCGCTTATGCAGCGACTGGCCCGAACTATCAAAACTCACGTTACAGAAATTTTTCTCAATATGAATATTTAACCTCAAAGTGGGAAAATCCAGATCCACATCGGGCCGTTTTCCGAATTTATCCCGAAAACGATCAACGATGGCATCTTTGGTCTTAAGGGAAATATATTTTGAATGAGTAAAAGTATCAGAATGTACTGTTGCATCTACGGCCAGAGTGTCAGTTACATTCATAAACTCTTCCCATGGTAGTGCATATATACTTTTATAGAGATCTTCTTCAGAATAAATTTTGAAGCTCTTAAAAGGTTTAAGAATTTTTATAGCAGTCCGCAGGCACAAATTCGCCTTATACATAAAGCCGTTGTCGCCCACAAAACTTACATTACGTGTTCCTTCTTTTACCTCCATAGCACCTAAAGCCATAAGTTCTTTAGCCAAAATTGGTTCAAAACCGAACATGGTCTTGGCGATCATTTTAAAATTATTTCCCATATCACGTTTTTAGAGAACCGCAAAAATACATTAATTTTGGCCGTTCCTGAAAGAAGTAAGGGTGAAGAGAGGTATGAAGTACGAAATAAGAAGTAGGAAATTAAAAGTGAAGAGTTCAAAGTTTAAAGTATAATTACAGATTAGTGCCTAAAGCCTACAGCTTAAATAACGAAAAAATCCGCTGCCAAGAATGATCTATATTTTACCCTTACTCTCCGTTGTTGCGGGTTACATCATTTCCCTGTTTTTAAAACCGGGCAGTTCTACCGGTTTTAAATTGTTGCTTTCCTTTAGTGGTGCCTATCTGCTAGCGGTTACGGTGTTTGAACTGTTACCCGAGGTTTATCATAATGGCACAGATGAAATTGGTATTTTTATAATGCTGGGACTGCTGCTGCAAATCATCCTGGAGTTTGTGTCCAAAGGTGTGGAGCACGGGCATATGCACCACCAGGAAGAGGCTGGAAGATTTCCTTTTTTATTGCTGGGCAGTTTAAGCCTGCACGCGTTGCTGGAAGGTTTTCCCATACATGACCACGGCCACCTGTTACACGGAGTGGTGATCCATAAAATTCCGGTGGCGGCGATATTATCAGTTTTCCTGATTCGCTCAAAAATGAGCAATTTAGCCACCTTCCTTTTTTTGACATTTTTCGCCCTTATGACGCCACTGGGAAGCTGGCTTCAGGAAAACTTTGAATTTCTTCAGCAGTATTCAGCCCCAATAAACGCGGTGGTAATAGGTATTTTTCTGCATGTTTCCACAACTATTTTATTTGAATCGGCTAAAAACCATAGTTTTAATATTTCAAAACTGGCCGTAATCGTTCTGGGAATTTTACTGGCTTATTTTATTTGAGGTTTCGACTGCGCTCAACCTGACAATAAAATGTTTATAGTATAATTGAACTAAAATTATTCAGCGCTTTTTAAAATTCTGAAAAAACAATTCCGGAGAAAGAGAAAAATCATGTTTAGCAGGGAAGAATCAAAAAAACTTACGCAGGAATTCTGGACGGGATTCGGAAAAAAATTTCCCCATAAATGGTTACTTTATAATACCAGGATTAAAGAAATCCACCTAAAGTTTACTTTTACACGTAAAATAGCGCAGGTTTCCATGGACGTAAGTTCTCAGGATGAAGTGATCCAGGCTTATTATTATGAAAAGATGCTTTCGCTGAAGAAAATTCTTCTTGCTGAATATTTACCTGATGCCATTTTTGATGAAAACTATGAACTTCCTGAAGGGAAGACTATTTCCCGAATTTATGTTCAGCTTAAAGACGTAAGCATTCATAATAGAAATGACTGGGAAAACGTACAGCAATTCTTTGTTGAAAAAATGCTGAAACTGGAAGAATTTTTTACCGATTTTGAAGATTTTATTAAAGCCTGAAAACTTTTAATTTCGCAGCTCACCCCACTGCTGTTATTTTCAAAATTTAGCCCATACGCATATTTTCAGGTTTAATGCAATACCTGGGGAAATACACGTATGGGCTAGATATAACTTTGGAGTGAATTAGCTATTTATTCATTGAAATAAACTCCGTTAGGGTTAATACCAACTTCATAAGAATTCAACAGGCTCCCATCTGCAGTGCTGTAGATAAATAAATCTCCGTCTCCTGTAAAGTCTGCATTAGCTGAAGCGGCATAAATATTTCCGTTTTCAACTTCAAATCCATATAAAGAAGCCACATCGGTCAATTCAGCAAAAGCAGTTTCCGGCAGTTCAGTATCGGTTTCATTAAAAGTATAAACGCTTTTTCCTAAAGTATAGTAAATTTTATCATTCTCAATATCAAGATTCGCAGGATGATCTGTAGAATTTGGAAAAGTAAATTCCGAAGCTATTTCATTAGAAGTGAGGTCTATTTTAACAATTTTCCCTGCCGTTTCTGCCGCAGGATCGGGATAAGAACCCATTCCTGCCACGGCAACCCAAAGATATCCGTCTTCAATCTCCATGGAACCAGGACGATTGCCTACGGTAATAGTTTCTGTGACTTCATTAGTAGAAGCATCTATAACGGTAATTTTATTATTGACGGAATATCCTCCATTTTGAGCTATGTAAAGCATTCCGTTTTCTTCTACAATTTCCTCAGGGCCTTCCTCTATACTAATGTTTTCTGAAACGGTAAAATTTTCCAGGTCAATCACCGCCACGTAATCGTCTTCAGCATTTGTACCGTCTCCCCAGTTGGTGACATAGGCATTCCTATTTGTAAACGCAATATGACGCGGATTTTGAAGTCCCTCATCAATAGTTGCAACGGTTTCAAAGGAATTCCGATCTACAACTTCAACAGTATTAGAAACATTTACCACAATAAAAGCATAGTCTTCATAGAAGCCCATACCCTGCCCTGTATCTCCAAGTGCGGCACCAGAATTTTCAGCAGCAAAAACATCTTTCACCACAGTCCCGGTTTCTTCATCCAAAAAGGAAACCGTACTGTTGCCGGAATTAAAAACGCCTTCATTCAGAATAAAAATACCATTGGCATAATCTCCCTCTGCTACAGGAATTTCATTAAGGTCATCATCGTTTTCACAAGATGTAAAAAAGGTAATGGCTGCTAAAGCCAAAATAAAAACTTTGTTGATTTTCATATTTAAAATTTAATGGTTAGTGAACTATTAATTGAACGCCCCGGCATTGGCCTGGACGGTAAGCTTTGATAATCTTTATTAAAAAAATTCCGCATTTCCAGCCCTACAGTGAGAAAATCCCTTTTGCCAAAACTGTAATTAATTCCTGCATTCGAAATAGTGTAGCCTTCCAGCTGATAATTATTATCTGAAGAGGTGTAAATATTGCCGTTATAGAGAAACTGGTAGAAAAACGAAAAATCAATATATGAATACCCAAGTGAAGCAGTGCCTTTATGTCTCGGAGTATAAATAAGCTCTTTATCAAGCACCTCATCATTGGTTTTAGTGTAGCTGTAATTTGCATTTAAACTGAAGTGGTGTCCGGTGTAATTTTTCTCAAAGTTTCCGCGGAATTCCAATCCATAATTTTTTACGCTTTCAGTATTTTCAGGACGCCAGGTGCCACGGGAATCGGGAACCCACCGAAGCAAATCATTAATTTTCATTAAATAAGTGGTGATTCCGAATTCAAAATCACTAAAGTGAAGATTCTGGCTTATTTCCCCCTGATAAGAAGTCTCCGGGTCAAGATTAGGATTTCCGCCGGAAGCCCAGAATAGGTCATTATAAGTAGGAATCCTGAAATTTCTTGAGAAATTTAAATTTACCTCATAAAAAGAAGTAACGGCATAACCCGCTCCAACAGAGTATAAAAAAGGAGACTCATAGGTGTCAGTAATTTCCTTTCTTGCACTTACTTCATAAAAAAACTTTCCTAAATTATGATTAAGAAGCAACGCGAAAGCTCCAATATTCCTAACATTTTGTCCTACATCAGAGCCTTTTCCATCCGTATTCCTGTAGTCAATCAGGGCGTTCAGGCTCATTTCAGGATTTATCTGATAGGTAAGGTCATATTTTGCAATATAAGTGGCCGCGTTTCCGTAAGTAAAACTTTCACTGTCCCGGTTTTCAAAATATTTATATTTTTCATCCAGATAAGCCAGCTTCAGGGAAGAAATAAAATCATTGAAAAAACCCTTCCATTCTAAAAGATTGCGGCTATTTAAATCTTCATATTTATTATTGGAGGGAGCGGCAAGAGTTCCCGAAAAACCGCGCTCACCCGTATAAAAGTTGCTGTAAAATTTCAGAATATTGTCTTCGTTCAGCCAATGTGCAATTCCCGCGCTCATACTGGTATTGTAAAAATCACCATTCTCATTGTGCTTTTCTGTTCCCAGGTAGTCATAATCATTTTCGGATTCTATTCCGGAAAAATTGATATAAACGCTGGTTTTTTCTGAAGATGCTTCAGCTGAATAATTTAAAATATTAGTATTAAAACTGCCAATTTCGAGCCTCAGGCCATTGCTAAATTCGCCATCAAACCGAAAATGATTATTGAGATGAATACTGCCGCCAATTGCACCGCTGCCATAAAGAACACTTCCACCACCTGCCCTAAGAGCTATATTATTGTAATTTGAAGTGTTGACTGTATTAAAATCGGTTTGGCCGTTAAACTGAGAATTGATATTAATCCCGTTCCAGATTACTGCAGTTTGTGAAGCTGTGGTCCCGCGAAAAGACGGGGAAGAAACCCCTCCCACACCATTTTCTTTAAAATAAACAGGACTATTAAACTTTAATAAAGAAGTTAAAGACGGTTCATTTTCGGCAATAATAGAATCATTTAAAACTGAAATTTCCTGGGTGCGGGAATGCCTAAAAAGCTTTACATCACTCAGCACAACTTCTTCCAGTTTAGTGATAGAATCTTTTTGTGCCAATGCCGGGAAGGCATAAAACAACACCAGAAATAGAATGTAAAATTTTGCGTTTTTCATCTGCCTCTGACTTTTATCCCGAAAGTCTCGATTTTAAAGTTTGCTTTTGGCAGGTCTCCTGGCTCGCGTCTTGTTGTTTACCTTCCCATTCATAAAGAACAGTGGTATTTGAAGTGATAACAACAAGCATCCCAATTGGACTAAGCTTACAGTTGCGGGAACAGCTCAGGCTTGTTTGAAGTCAGAGGTAAGAAAGATGAAGTACGAAGTAATCTAAATTTGCTTCTAACTTCTAATTTCGTATTTCTAACTTCAACCTGATTCCCTTTTAATCGTACCGGAAAACCCGGCACGGAACCAAAAATTTTGTGCGAAAATAAACATTTATGTTTGTTGTCAGCCTAAATTTTTAAAGAATATTTGATTATTCGTTCCTGGTAAAAGTTCTCCGGGGCAAGCCTACGGAGCATAGGAGGAACACGTTTCCGAACTTTAGACATTTACCAACGAGGCAAGTATAGGAGTATTAAACCTCCTGGAATAAAAACCTTAACTGACGTCATGCTGAACTTGTTTCAGCATCTTATATCAACTTTAAAAACCTATAACATATATGATGAGACCCTGAATCGAGTTTAGGGTAACGATAGGTTTGTAGATTTCAGATATTCAATAATAATCTTACTTTTGAATCTTAAACACATTCCTCTTGAAAAAATTCACTTTTCTTTTATTACTAGTAATTACAGGCGCATGTAAAAATTCAGAAAATAAGGCAGAAGACATTCAATCTACTCAGGGAGAACAGGTTGAAATTTCCTATGCCAGTGGATTTGAAATAGAAAAATTTGATGATTATTCCATTATTGAAGTAAAAACTCCCTGGCCAAATGCCGAAGAAAAATTCCGCTATCTCTTAGCTGAAGAAGATGCAGAAATTCCTGCCGGCCTGGAGTATGATCAAAAAATTGAAGTTCCCATAGAGCGTATTGTGGTAACTTCCACCACTCATATTCCGGCTCTGGAAGCTCTGGAAGTAACATCCACTTTAAAAGGTTTTCCGGGCCTGGACTTTATTTCTTCAGTAAAAACCAGGGAATTGATCAATTCCGGAGAAATTAAAGAATTAGGAAAAAATGAAGATCTTAACACTGAAGTTTTAATCGATTTGAAACCCGATGTAGTTATTGGCTTTGCAATTAACGGCAACAATTCTGCTTTTGAAACCATTCAAAAAACCGGAATCCCTGTAGTTTATAATGGAGACTGGACAGAAGAAAGTCCTCTGGGCAAAGCAGAATGGATAAAGTTTTTCGGTGCATTTTTTAATAAAAGTCAGCAGGCTAAAAAAATTTTTAACCAAATCGCTACCAGTTACAAAGATGCAAAGGAACTGGCAAGTACTGGCAAGGAGTCTCCCAAAGTTTTAAGCGGTTCCATGTATAAAGATCAGTGGTATATGCCTTACGGAAATTCCTGGACCGCTGAATTTATAAAAGATGCCAATGCCGATTATATTTATTCTGAAACCGAGGGAAGCGGCAGCATGGCACTTTCTTTTGAAAGCGTTCTTGCAGAAGCACAGGGTGCAAAGTACTGGATAAGCGCCGGCCAGTTTACTACCTATGAGGAACTTTTTGCAGATTCTGAACATTACCGCCAATTTGAAGCAGTAAAAAACAGGAATGTATATAGTGTAAGCCTGGTAAAAGGAGAAACCGGAGGCGTGGTATATTACGAACTCGGCCCGCAACGGCCCGATCTTGTTCTAAAAGACCTTATTTCCATTTTTCATCCCAACCTAATGCCAGATTATCAGCGAACCTTTTTTAAAGCCCTGGAAGATCAATAAAGAAAATTAATTACCTTTAGGTACAAGAATTTTCAAAATGAAAAAAAATTCCATTGAGATTGATGAAAATATTTATAGTGAAACTGAAGAGCTTCTTGATGGACTACAAAAGTCCCGGAATCAATATTTTATAGAAGCCATTCAATTTTATAATAAAATTCAAAACAGAAAGTTACTCGAGAAAAAACTTCAAAAAGAGTCTTATCTTGTGAGAGAAGACTCTATGAATGTTCTCAAGGATTTTGAGGAAATTGATTATGCCGATTAATCAATTCGAAATTTGGATAGCAGATTTAAATCCCCGAATTGGAACAGAGGCCGGAAAATTAAGGCCGGTTATAATTTTACAGACAAATCTACTTAATAAGGCTGGCCACCCATCTACTATTATATGTCCAATTACCTCTAATATTCAAAAAGACACCGAGGTTCTAAGGTTACATTAGCCGAAAGGTACAGCTAATCTAAATTGAGATTGTGATATAATGATAGACCCGTTAAGAGCAATAGACAATACCAGACTTACTAAAAAGAGTGGAGAAATACCAACTTCAATAGCACAGAAGGTAAAGGAAAACCTGCTTATTCTTCTGGATATCTTTTAGCAATTAGGTTTTATATTCAGATATTTGCGCGGAAAAATCACCTAATTGCAATCATCTAAAAAATATTTGCTACTGCTTCTTCTTCTCTTCCTGGGAATGCTGACTTTAATCTTGTTAAACATCAGCCTGGGTTCTGTAAACATTCCTCCAAAGGATATCATCGCTTCCATTTTTAACGGAGAGGTTAGCAGGGAAACCTATCGCTATATTATAGTAGAGTACCGGCTTCCAAAAGCATTTACAGCAATAATTACCGGTTCTGGCCTGGCCATTAGCGGGCTGCTTATGCAAACCTTGTTTCGCAATCCCCTGGCGGGTCCGTATGTACTTGGACTGAGTAGCGGAGCGAGTTTAGGTGTGGCCATTGTAATTATGGGCGCTTCTGTTTTCGGAGCTTCTTTTGCTGCCCTGCTGCTTTCCAAATGGAGTCTGGTGATAGCCTCCAGTTTAGGAAGCCTGCTTGTGTTAATGGCTGTTATGCTTGCTTCAATACGCCTACGGGATACTATGGCCATTTTAATTATAGGATTAATGTTTGCCAGCCTTACCGCAGCTGTTGTAAGTGTACTTTCCTATTTTAGCCCGGCAGAAGATTTGCAGCAATACATTTTCTGGTCCTTTGGCAGCCTGGGAAATCTTTCCTGGCCAGAAGTGGGAATTCTCTCGATATTTTGGATAATTGGAATTACCCTGGCTGTTTCCTGTATCAAAAACCTAAATACCTTACTTCTGGGAGAACAATACGCCAAAAGTCTCGGGATGAGTATTCAGCAGAATCGTCTAAAAATTATCATTGCCACAAGTTTGCTGGCAGGAAGCATAACTGCTTTTGCCGGCCCTATAGCTTTTGTTGGCCTGGCGGTGCCGCATTTAATTCGTCAAATATTACCGGTAAACAATCATAGTATCCTGGTGCCGGCGGTAATTCTGGGTGGTGCCACTTTAATGCTCATTTGCGATATTGCCGCACAACTGCCGGGAAGTGAATTTACCTTACCCATTAACGCTATAACTTCCCTTATTGGCGCGCCGGTAGTCATTTGGTTACTGGTAAGAAAACGAAAATTCCTGTTTTGAAAAAACCTGTTGCACATATTCTAAAGACCGAAAATCTAAGCATTGGTTATACGCAAAAGAATCGCAATCGGGTAATTGCTTCCGGGGTAGATATTACAATAAGCGAAGGAGAACTGGTAGCAGTAATTGGGGTTAACGGCATTGGAAAATCTACTTTTTTAAGGACGCTTAGCGGAATTCAACAACCTTTATCAGGAAAAGTGTTTTCCAAAAATATCGAAATCAATAAGATTGAAAATATTGAACTGGCCTCTCTCATAAGCCTGGTATTAACCGAACAGCCGATTTCAAAAAATTTGAGTGTTTTTGAACTTGTGGCGCTGGGAAGGCAGCCATACACTAATTGGATTGGAAAACTCAGTAAAAACGACCTTCGCCAAATTATTTCCACATTAAAACTGGTAAATATTGAGGAGCTACAGGATAAGAAATGTTACGAATTAAGCGATGGGCAGATGCAAAAAGTTCTTATCGCCAGAGCACTTGCCCAAGATACTCCGCTGGTAATTTTAGATGAGCCCACCACGCACCTGGACCTTTATCACAAAGCCTATGTTTTAAAACTGTTGAAGGACCTTACACGCAAAACCAATAAAGCAATTGTTTTTGCCTCACATGAGATTAATCTTGCCATCCAGTTATGTGATAAGATTATTTTGATGCAGCCCGGTAAAGTAGAAATTGGTTCTCCGGAAGAGTTATTAAAGGCTAATTCTTTCTCCGGAATTTTTCCCTCAGACATTATTTTTTTTGATCCGGAGACGGCTTCCTTCAGGATTAAATCCTAAATCAACAAGTGTAAAAAGGAGTGATAAACCAGAAAATTTGCTAAAGAATTTCTGGATATCTTATAGAAAATTAGCACCCTGTAAGGGATTAAATTGTATAATATTATCAGGATAAATTCAATTAATTATCTTTGGAATAAATAGCCACTCCCGCATGGATGAAATTATCTTATTTTCCACCATTTTTTTCATTGCCCTTTTCTTCGGAATCATCCTCGGAAGCTTTATTACACGTTTAAAATCTGGCAAAAAAGAAAGCTTACTTCAGGAAAAATTAAGTCAACAAACACTTCATATAAAAGAATTAAATTATTTGAATTCCAACAACTTAAATGAAGTAAAAAACAGTTCAAAAGAAGCTAAAGAAGAATTGCTAATAAAATTAGCAGAGGTAGAAAAGCAGCGGGAAACAATACGAAGGGAAAAGGAAAACCTTAGCCACGAACTCACGCGTAAAAATGCTGATTTTGATCACCTCCTGGAGCGGCAAAAGGAGCAAAAAAAAGAGCTGGAAAACCTTCAGGAGAAATTCAGCATTCAGTTTGAAAATCTCGCCAATAAAATCCTTGAACAGAAGTCTAAAAAATTCACTTCACTTAACAAAGAAAATATCCAAAACATCCTGAATCCGCTTCAGGAAAAAATTAAAACTTTTGAAGAGAAAGTCAGCAAAAACAATGACGACTTTATTTCCCGCCATGCCGAACTGGGAAAATATCTGCAGGTCTTAAATAAACAAAATTTAAAAATTAGTGAGGAAGCCAATAATCTCACAAAGGCGTTAAAAGGTGAAAATAAAACCCAGGGAAACTGGGGAGAATTAATTTTAGAACGGGTACTGGAAAAATCGGGACTGGAAAAAGACAGGGAATATTTTATTCAGAAGGCATACAAAGATGAAGACGGTAATAAAGTTTTGCCAGATGTGGTAATTCACCTTCCAAATGATAAAAAGATGGTCATTGATTCTAAAGTTTCTTTATCGGCTTATGAAAAATATGTAAATACAGAGGATGACAATTCTAAAAGCCGGCACCTGAAAGATCATCTTAAATCTTTAAACAATCATATTTTACAACTAAGCTCTAAAAAATATGAAGATTTACACGGCAGTAGTTCGCCGGATTTCGTACTAATGTTTGTGGCTGTGGAACCTGCGCTTTATCTTGCGCAGGAAATGGATAATTCCTTTTTCTACACTGCTTTTCAGAAAAATATTTTATTGGTAAGCCCTACTACCTTGCTTTCTACCCTTAGAACTATAGATACTATTTGGAGCAATGAAAAACAACAGCAAAATGCCCTGGAAATTGCCAGTCATGCCGCTTCACTTTACCATAAATTTAAGATTTTACTGGATGAACTGGAGGTGGTTGGTAGTAGGCTCAAATCAACTTCTTCGGCTTACAACGGTGCAATGAAAAAGCTTACCGGGCAACAAAACCTGATTAAAGATATAGCTAAGCTGGAAAGCCTTGGTATTTCGCCAAAGCAAAAAATTTCTCATAAATGGCTTAATAAAGCTCGGGTAGAGCCTGAGGACAACATCAATGAAAGAAACAACCTGCAATAGATGGAAAATAAAACCACGATCCTCAGCTTATTTTTAATTTTTCTGTTTACTCTGCCATTTTCTGCACAGGAATCTTATTTTCCGCCAGAAGGAGAATGGGAAACAAAAGAAGCTACAGCATACCAACTGGATTTTGCAGAAGCAATTGAATTTGCTCAGGACAATGAATATTCCGAGTCCAGAGATTTACGGCAGGCTATTCTAAAAGGTTTCCAAAGTGAACCTTACCACAAAATTTTAGGTCCTACCAAAAAACGTGGTGGACCGGCCGGGATCATCATTAAAAACGGCTATATAGTTGCAGAATGGGGAGACACCGAAAGAGTTGATATGACCTTTAGCGTTACCAAAAGTTTCCTTTCAACTACTGCCCTGCTCGCGCTTCAGCAAAATCTTATTACTGATGTAAATGATAAAGCGGGAAATTATCTTTGGGATGATACCTTTGAAGGACCGCACAACAGCAAGATTACCTGGAAACACCTGCTGGAGCAAAATTCGGACTGGAGTGGCGAACTCTGGGGCTCTTACGACTGGGCAGACCGCCCACCTTCAGATAAAAATATAGATGAATGGCGCGAGAGAGAATTACATGAGCCCGGGACTTATTTTAAATATAATGATGTTAGGGTAAACGTGCTTGCTTATTCATTGCTTAATGTTTTCCGAAAGCCACTTCCTAAGGTTCTAAAAGAGGAAATTATGGATCCTATAGGAGCATCTACAAAATGGCGCTGGTATGGGTACAAAGATTCCTGGACCACCATAGACGGCCTTAAAATGCAATCGGTAAGTGGTGGTGGCCATTCCGGCGGCGGCATGTTTATTAATACCAGGGACATGGCCAGATTTGGCTTGCTATTTATGAACAACGGTAAATGGGAGGGAAATCAGCTAATTTCCGAGGAACTCATAAAAGAAGCTGTACAGCCATCAAAAGCTAATACAAATTACGGCTATATGTGGTGGTTAAATGCAGACGGGCCGCGGCAATGGGAAAACATAGATGAAAATATTTTCTATGCTGCAGGCTTCGGGGGGAATTTTATTATTGTTGACCAGAAGAATAACCTTGTAATTGTTACCAGATGGTTGCAGCCTTCAAAAATTGAAGAATTCATGCAGATTCTCTATAAAAACATCTAAAATGAAGAAAACCTTATACATTATATTAGGAAGCATATTCTTACTATTTATAGCATACTTTGCATTTGTTTATTACGTACCCTACAGCGAAGGCACCAGGAGTGGAGAACTTATTAAATTCAGCAAAAAAGGGGTGATTTCAAAAACCTGGGAAGGAGAAATTAGCCAGGGAATAAGCGGTGCTCAGATTTTTCAGTTTTCGATACTGGATAATAAAGAAGACCTGATACGGCAACTCCAGGAGAACGAAGGGAATTACGTAAAGCTCACCTATATTGAAAGATATAGCACATTTTTCTTTTGGGGTGATACTAAATATTTTATAACCGAAGTTAGAGAAGCACAATCCCCACATTTTAGAGACAGATAAATTATGATCAAAAAATTTAAGACTATTGAGGAGTCTCAGGTAGTAATTTCAGAATTAATGCTACCCTCCCATTCTAATTTTAACGGTAAAATCCATGGAGGCTATATCCTTTCCCTGCTGGACCAGATTGCTTTTGCCTGTGCATCCAAGCATTCGCAAACCTATTGTGTTACAGCCAGTGTGGATACCGTAGATTTTCTAAGTCCTATTGAAATTGGCGAATTGGTGACCATGAAGGCTTCTGTGAACTATGTAGGAAACAGCTCTATGGTAATTGGGATTCGTGTGGAAGCTGAAACAATACAGACCGGGGAAAAGAAACATTGCAACTCTTCACATATCACCATGGTGGCCAAAGACAGCAAAGGAAAATCTGTACAAGTGCCCGGCCTTATTCTTAAAACAGATGATGATATAAGACGTTTTGCAAAAAGCCTTAGAAGAAAAGTCATGAAAAAAAACAGAAAACAGGAATTTCATGATACCGATTTTATTTCTGAAGAATACCTGCACATTCAGGAACTGGATAACGTAAAAATTGAAAGGTAATTGAAGTTTAACGGGTTTATAGTATCCATTTTTGCGGCTATTTTTATTGCTTATTTTTTTCCGCAGGGAATAGAAATTTTTCCTTTAAAAATCATTACCGATATTGGGATTGGCCTGATTTTCTTTTTCTACGGATTAAAATTATCGCCTGCAGAATTTAAGACAGGACTCAAAAATTACCATTCTCATATGGTAATCCAGGTGACAACATTTGTAATTTTCCCATTGCTGGCCCTGTTATGCCTGCCATTATTTGAAGCGGGAACTTCTTCTCAATTATGGATCTCCCTCTTCTTTTTTGCCACATTGCCTTCAACGGTTTCCTCATCTGTTGTTATGGTGGCCATTGCCAGGGGAAATATCCCAACAGCTATATTTAATGCCAGCCTCTCGGGATTAATTGGCATTTTTGCCACTCCCCTCTGGTTAGGAATTTTCTTAAGTCATTCAACAAATTTTGAATTTACCAACGTACTTTTAAAATTATTTTTGCAAATTATCCTGCCATTGGGGCTGGGTTTATTTTTTCAGAAATTTCTTGGAGATTTTGCACAAAAACACAGCAAAAAACTAGGTTTAATAGATAAGTCCACCATCATTCTTATAATTTATTCCAGCTTCAGCAACTCTTTTACTTCAAATCTTTTCAATACAGTATCTGCTGGGGATTTGATTAAATTGTTTGCATTAATCGTACTTTTCTTTTTGATAATTTATTTTGGTCTAAATACCCTCTGTAATGCTCTTAATTTTGATATTAAGGATAAAATAGCCACCCAGTTCTGCGGAACAAAAAAATCGTTGGTACACGGCTCTGTTATGGTGAAGGTTATTTTTGGAAGCGCAGCGGGAACAGGTCTCCTACTGCTACCTATTATGCTCTACCATTCCATCCAGTTACTAATTATTGCATATTTTGCAGAAAATTACCGTAAAAGAGAGGGTTCCGGATTTACGCAATAATTCCATATTATCATAAATCTATCTTTATCCAAAACTCGATACAGGTATTATCAAATAATTATTTTTTGATTCTAATGAGATGCTGAAACAAGTTAAACAATATCCCAAAAAGGATTTTTACCAGTAAAGGATAATCAAATAATTTTTCATTCTAATTATATACTTTTTTAGAATCCTTTATCTTTATTAAAAATTTAAAAATGAAGACAAAGCTCCTCGGCTTCATCATTTGTTCAGCTTTTTTCTGGTCATGCAAAGAGAAAAAAGAAGAACAGAAGGAAACAAATCAAACTTCTCCCGTTATTGTTGAAGAAAATGAATCAATTCCTCAAAAACAATGCTTTCTTTACGCTCAAAATAATGATACTATAAATCTTGGACTGGAAATAACCGGTGACCAGGTTACGGGTTATCTTATGTATCACCTCGCTGAAAAAGACAAAAATAACGGACAAATTGTTGGAGAAATGAGAGGAGATACACTTTTTGCGGAATACTATTTTAATTCGGAAGGAAAAGAGTCTGTACGGGATGTGGTTTTTTTAAAAGAGAAAACCTCAATAACAGAAGGATATGCAGAAATGAAAGAGACCGATGGTAAAGTGACTTTTGTAAATCCTTCAGCAGTGAAATTTGATGAAAATTTTAGATTGAAAAGAACCAATTGCGGGGTTAATTAAATATTCAGGTAAACAGCTACACTTACTATATTTACAGTAAAAAGAATCCAGCCAATTATGAGCAGTAAACCTCCCAGCGGAGTTACAGGACCTAAAAATTTCCATTTTTTACCGGCTGCATCAGTAAGAACCAATCCGTAAATACTAAAAGAGAAGAGAAACACCCCTATGATGAAGCACCAGGCAGCCCATTCCTGCCCCAAGGTGAGAAACGGAAATACAATTCCGGAAATTATCAATATCAACGCATGGTACATCTGGTATTTTACGCCTGTTTCAAAACTTTTCAATTGATCTTCATTTAGTCGCTTTTTTAGTGCATGTGCACCAAAAGCTCCAAATACTACTCCCAGTGCTCCATAAACACCTCCAAATGTTAAAACCAATTCTTTCATCTGCTAATATTTAGTGAAAAATTTAGGCTAAAAGGCCTTAGATCATATTAAAAGATGCAATTTATAGTATATTGAGACAAAAATAAATAGTTATGAAAAAAGTTTTATTTATCGGCGTGTTTTGTTCCTTACTTATTATTAGCTGTAGTCCAAATGTAGTAGGAACCTGGAATATTGACCGTTATGAGGTAGATAACCAGAAAGGTCAGAACTTTACTACCCGGAATGCGGGAAAACTGGTGATTAACAAAAACGGAACCGGGGAAAAAAACGTTGAATATAATATGTTCCAGAGTGAATTTAGTGATGTGCAGGATTTTAAATGGATTATGCAGGGGGATGATCTGATGACCATCACCAGTAAAAATCCTACCGAAGATTCAGAATTTGACAAGACATGGATAATGGTTACCAATAAAAAGAAAGAACAACTCTGGAAATCTACAGATGGAAAAAATTCTGTTCAGATTTTAAAACTGAGTAAAGACTAATCTAGAATTAAGATTAGATAATAATAAAGGCTGCCCGAATGAGCAGCCTTTATTATTATCTAACACATATAACATTGGGCTTTAAGCCAATTATTTGCTAAGGTACATTTTACGCCTTGAATACAGGTCGTAAAAAGCATCATCTTTTAAACTGTCAATAAACAAAATACTTTCACCGGTACTTTTCATTTCAGGACCAAGCTGTTTATTTACTTTATGGAATTTATTAAAAGAGAATACTGGTTGTTTTATGGCATAACCTTCCAGCTGGGGGTTAAAATTAAAATCCTTCAGCTTTTTCTCTCCTAACATAACCTTGGTAGCATAATTTACGTAAGGTTCCTTATAAGCCTTGGCGATAAAAGGCACTGTTCTGGAAGCCCTTGGATTGGCTTCTATAATATAAACCTGCTCATCTTTAATAGCAAACTGTATATTTATAAGCCCCACGGTGTTTAAGGCAACAGCAATTTTCCTGGTATGATCTTTAATCTGTTGCATTACCAGGTCACCAAGAGTGAACGGGGGCAATAACGCATTGGAATCTCCGGAATGTATTCCGCAAGGTTCTATATGCTCCATTATACCTATAATGTAAACATCTTCCCCATCACAAATGGCATCGGCTTCAGCCTCAATGGCACCATCAAGATAATGGTCCAGCAGCAGTTTATTATTGGGTATTTTTCTAAGTAAATCTACAACCGTTTCTTCCAGCTCCTGTTTATTAATTACAATTTTCATCCCCTGGCCACCAAGAACATAAGAAGGCCGGACCAGGATTGGAAAATCCAGCTCATCGGCAAGGGCAAGTGCTTCTTCGGCATTTTCAGCAGTGCCAAATTCAGGATAAGGAATATCATTATCCTGCAGCAATCGGGAAAAGCTTCCGCGGTCTTCTGCTAAATCCAATGCTTTAAAACTGGTACCCATAATTTTTATTCCGTAGCGATCCAGTTTTTCAGCCAGTTTAAGGGCAGTTTGCCCCCCCAGCTGTACTATCACGCCTTCGGGATTTTCATGCCGTATAATATCATAAATATGTTCCCAGAAAACCGGTTCAAAATAAAGTTTATCGGCAATATCAAAATCTGTAGAAACAGTTTCAGGATTACAATTGATCATCACGGTTTCATAACCGCATTCTGCAGCAGCAAGAACACCATGTACGCAACTGTAATCAAATTCTATCCCCTGGCCAATCCTGTTTGGGCCGGAACCGAGAACTACAATTTTCTTTTTATCACTGGAAATGCTTTCGTTGGAAACATATTTTTTACCGTCAGCCGTTTCTATTTCAGCTTCAAAAGTTGAATAATAATAAGGTGTTTCCGCTTTAAATTCTGCCGCACAGGTATCAACCAGTTTATAGACCCTGTTTATCCCGAGCTCTTCCCGTTTATTATATACTTCACTTTCCAGGCATTTCAGCATAAAAGCAATCTGCCTGTCGGCAAAACCTTTTTGCTTGGCTTCAAGAAAAATATCTTTGGGAAGCGTATTAATATTATATTTTGAAATTTCTATTTCCAGCGCGAAAAGTTCTTCGTACTGCTTCAGGAACCACATATCGATTTTTGTAATATCATGAATGCGACTTAGCGGAATACCCGCCTGAATGGCATCATAAATTACAAAAACCCTGTCCCAGCTTGCGTGGGTAAGCTTATCTATAATTTCGTCGTACTTGGTGTAGCCCTTTCCGTCAGCTCCCAATCCATTTCTTTTGATTTCAAGAGACTGGGTGGCTTTATGCAATGCTTCCTGAAAAGAGCGCCCAATCCCCATTACTTCCCCTACAGATTTCATCTGAAGGCCGAGGGTGCGCTCACTACCTTCAAATTTGTCAAAATTCCAGCGTGGGATTTTTACTATCACATAATCAAGAGAAGGTTCAAATAATGCTGAAGTGGTTTTAGTAATTTGATTTTCCAGCTCATCAAGATTATAACCCATTGCCAGCTTTGTTGCCACTTTGGCAATAGGATAACCGGTAGCTTTGGAGGCCAGGGCAGAAGAACGGGAAACCCTTGGATTAATTTCTATGGCATAGATTTCTTCTTTTTCATCGGGGCTTACCGCAAACTGAACATTACATCCACCGGCAAAGTCGCCAATACTCCGCATCATTTTAATTGCAAGGTCACGCATTCTCTGGAATGCAGTGTCACTAAGCGTCATGGCAGGTGCAACGGTAATGGAATCACCGGTATGGATTCCCATAGGATCCATATTTTCTATGGTACAAATAATAACCACATTATCATTCCTGTCCCGCAGCAATTCAAGCTCATACTCCTTCCATCCCAGTAAAGCCTTATCTATTAAAACTTCATGAATTGGAGAAGCTTCCAGACCATAGGTTAACATTTCCTCAAAATCTTCCTGGCGATGAACAAAACCTGCACCGCCTCCACCAAGAGTAAAAGATGCCCGGATCACCAGTGGAAAACCAAATTCCTGAGCAACTTCTTTTCCCTGCAGGTAAGAGGTTACTGTTTTAGCCGGAGCAACAGGAACACCAATTTTTCCCATAAGCTGCTTAAACTTCTCACGATCCTCACAAATATTAATGGCATCAATATCTACTCCTATAAGTTTTACCCCAAAATCTTGCCAGATTCCTTTTTCATCAGCTTCTATACATAAATTGAGCGCGGTCTGGCCTCCCATTGTAGGAAGGACCGCATCTATGCCGGGATGCTTTTTTAAGATTTCCACAATAGACCTAGTGGTAAGTGGTCTAAGATATACATGATCTGCCATGGAGGGGTCGGTCATGATGGTTGCCGGATTGGAATTTATCAATATAGTTTCCACTCCATCTTCACGCAAAGAACGAAGTGCTTGTGTTCCGGAATAATCAAATTCACAGGCCTGGCCAATTACAATTGGACCCGAGCCTATTATTAAAATACTTTTAAGGTTTTTATTTTTGGGCATTTTCTGGGTTATTTGATTATAAAAATAAGAAGCTATTGGATATAAAAAAAGGCGTTACTTAAAAAGTAACACCTTTATTATTTTCGATACTAAAAATCATTAGTGTTTGTGTCTGTTTTCAGAAGATACAGATAGTTTTTTTCTGCCTTTGGCCCTTCTTCTCGCCAGGACTTTTCTACCGTTCACACTAGCCATACGCTCTCTAAAGCCGTGCTTGTTTTTTCTTTTTCTCTTAGATGGTTGAAACGTTCTTTTCATTTTAAATATCTTTAATCTTCTGTGAAATCTTTTAAAAGCAGTCCTTAAAACTGCGGGCAAATATACGAAGCTTTTTAACTCCTACAAACACTAAATTAAAATAATTTTTAATTGTTTTTATTACCTTTGCCGCCTGCAAAACAAAGAGAAACATGTTTAATAAAAATATCAAATTAGTTTTAGCCGGATTAATAATAATATGGGCCTTCTGGCAATTCTTTGAAGCCAATATAGGTAATGGAATTGCTCTCCTATTATTAGCCGGAATTTTTGTGTTCCTGTATTTTAAGAACGAGATGATTTTATTAGCATTTCTAAAACTGCGGAAACAGGATTTTCCAGGGGCTAAGAAGTGGCTGGATAAAATTAAAAACCCGGAATCTGCTCTTACTCAAAAGCAACAGGGGTATTACTGGTATTTACATGGATTAATGCTTTCCCAAACCAATATAACCCAGGCTGAAAAATATTTTAAAAAAGCTATACGTTTGGGGCTTTCGATGTCTCAGGACCTGGCAATGGCAAAACTAAACCTTGCAGGAATAGCCATGACGAAGAGAAGAAAAAGGGAAGCTACCAACCTTCTTGGCGAAGCTAAAAAACTTGATAAACACGGAATGCTGAAAGATCAGATTAAAATGATGAAACAGCAAATGAAAAAGATTTAATGCTGTAATTCCTAATGTTTTTAAGAGGGTATTATTCCTTTAGCCAGTATTTTAACCCTTTAACGAGTATATTTCCCTCACACTTTTCCCGGGTGTATCTTTATAGAACTAAAGAGCACCTGCATGAGGAAATATTTACTTTTGTTTCTTCTTATTTCCGGGTTTTGCGCCCAATCACAAGATGAGGATAGTAAAAAAATCTATTTCTCCCAGGCCCTTTATGAGCATTTGCCAAAATATGAAAGCAAAGCTAGAACAGCTTATCGTTTCAATGATTATGAACGAGGCAGGTTTCTTTTTGACTCCCTTGTAAAAAATTGCCTCAGGAGTACGTACATAGATAATTTTAAATTTTATAAATTAAACAAAAGGCCGGTTCGTCTATATGAATTTGACAAGCCGTTATACCTTATTACTTATGCCTCATGGTGCGTACCGGAAAAAGGGGAAATTCCAGCCATTAATAAACTCGCCGATAAATATCAGGATAAAGTAAAATTCGTAGTACTTTTCTGGGATAAAGCCAGTACAGCAAAAAAAATTGCTAAGGAATTTAATAGTAATGTTTTTGTGGTTTATATAGATGAAAGAAAAAATAACGATCCTTTTATAATAAAAACCCTTAAACATTCTCTGGGCTTACCTACATGTTTTCTTATCTCAAAAGACAAAAAAATAATGGATATTAGAAGGAGCATTTTTCTTCCATACAATGCTTCAGAAAAAAAATCATACGATCTGAATTACAATTCTATAGAAGAAGGTATTTCCAGCTACCTAATGGATACTTCCCCAGTGGCAAAAATGGCAAATATTCTTCATTTGCCGCAATAAACCGGTTATTTAAGTTCAGGATAGTAGCCTTTTTCAGGAATATCTATTTTATATTCTTTTCGGGAAGCATTGTTTAAATGATCATCCCTTAACCATGGATTGTGAATCTTCAGGGTTTTATAATTGATCCCGAATTTTTTAGCAAAACCGGGAAAGTTACGGACTACCGTATCAACTTCAACTTTATAAGTGGGAATATGCTGGTAAAGATCTTCTTCTTCAAACACAAAACCGTATTTTTCTGGCGCAGTCATTATTTCCTTCAATGCCAAAAGCCTGAAGACGTAACGTCCTGTTTCTTCTCCTAAAAGTAAATCATAGTAATCTGAAACTTCCTGGCGTTCAAGTTGTCTTGCAATTCCAGCATTTCCGGCATTATAGGCCGATGCCGCCAGGGTCCAGTTTCCGAATTTTTCTTTGGCTCTCTTCAAATACTCCGCAGCAACTCTGGTTGATTTTTCAATATTGTAGCGCTCATCTACATTATTATTAATTTCCAGTCCGTAATCTTTTCCGGTACCTTCCATTATTTGCCAAAAGCCAATAGCCCGTGCAGGAGAAACTGCCTGGGTAAGACCACTTTCTATTACCGCGATATATTTAAGATCATTTGGAACCCCTTCCTCTTCCAGGATGGGTTCGATAACAGGGAAATATTTATGCGCTCTTTTCATTAACAGCAAAGCGTTGGATTGCCAGTAAGTATTTACCAGCAACTCCCTGTCCAGCCTTTCATAAACATCCGGGTCTTCCAGAGGAACCGATTCTCCGGCAAATTCAATATTCTCAGGAACCTTTAAAGCTTTAATACGATAATTTAAGGCCACATTTTTATTACTAACAGAATCCTGTTGTACTCCTTCAAGGGCATCAATAGGAAAATCCTGTACAGCATTAATACTCAACGCACAAACAGTTAAAATTCCGATGATTATAAGGCCTTTCTTTAAATATTTCATAGTATTACATTACTTATTTTTTACAATTTCTCCTTTCAGTATTATTTCCGGCAGGTGTTTATTAAACCACCGGAAACGGTTTATGATCATTACATGAGTGCCGCCTTTTACATTAATATAATTCTGAATGTACCTTATAGGGAAAATTACATCTTTATCACCATGAATATGGATCACTTTGTCATTGGCTTCGTTACAATTCCAAACTACCATATTTTCAATTGCCCACCTAAGATAACGCTTATCACGAATTGATAAGTATTGACGGTATAGTTTTGCTCTTTTCTTTAGAAAATTGCCTACCGCAATTTTTTCAAAATGATCAACAAAATCCAATAATCCAACCGGAAGAAGCCTGAAGATACCGGTTTTTGCTGCAAATCTCATTCTTTTAGGTAACTCGGCCCTGCACTTTACACTGGAAATTATTATCAAGCGGTAAACTTCCAGATACTTACTCATTTCCTGAACAACAACCCCGCCAAAACTAACTCCAATAAGTACCGGATTTTTATGCTTCACGAATTTATTCATCCTAAGGGCATAATCTTTTAAAGACTCTCCCTCTTCAGGAATACTCCATTTTAAATAATGAACCTGAAATTGATCATGTGGAAGTTTAATATGCTCAAAAATAGAAGAATTGGCCGCCATTCCAGGCATAAAATATACATGCAAAATCTCTTTCTTAACAGTCATTTATAATATTATTCAGAAACCTGCTGAAGTCAGCATCAAAATTAAGGCAATTTTGTGTGCTAATACAAGAGCCGGAGATAATTATCTTCAACAAAATTAATTATAAGTTTTAGTAATATTTTTTCCATTCATATAGCAAATAGAGCTACAAGTGCTTTTAAAGCTGCAGGTTTCTTATTAAATTGGGGAAGTACTCTTCAAAATTGCCTCCTGGTTTAACAATCCTTTAAAATTTGGTATATATTTTGAAGCTAAGGTACAGGTATTTAATGCTTTCTAATGCTGTTGAACATTAGAATATTCGGCTTCCGTAGTTGAAGGAAAAATTTCCAAACTATTGATTTTTCATAACCTTTCATTTTTTAATTTAATTCTATATAATATGAATGATGAGCTAAAGATTACAGATAATGAATTTCTTAGACAGTTTGAAACTACAATAAATGATGAACTCACTACTATCGAGTATTCTCAGCAGGAGAAAAAGATTTTTCTTACAAAAGTTCACATGTCTGAACATCTTCGGAATGAAGGATATTTGGAATCTTTTATTGAAGCAGTTCTTAATGAAATAAAAGAACGCAATACACGGGTAATGCCTACCAGTCCGGAAATCGCAAAATTTATGCGCAGGAACCGTAGAAAATATAAAGACCTTCTTCCTGTGGGTATAAATATTTAAACAGCAACTGGATGCGGTTCGTGCAGAAATTCAAACCGCACCAGACCGTCTTCATCAATTTCTTTTAACTCAATTTCGTGCAATGTATTTACCAGGGAAGGATCCCAGGGTGCTTTTACTTTTACGTAATTTTCAGTAAAACCATGGATGTAGCCCTTTTTATTTTCGCCTTCAAAAAGCACGGTAGCTGTATTCCCTATCTGGCTTTCATAAAAAGCTCTTCTCTTTTTAGCTGAAAGACCCCGCAGCATTTTACTTCTTTTCTTTCTTATTTTTTTTGAAACCACTTCTTTCATCTCCGCAGCCGGAGTATTGTCCCTTTCAGAATAGGTAAAAACGTGTAAATAAGAAATATTAAGCTCATTCAGAAAATTATAAGTTTCCAGAAAATGCTCCTCGGTTTCGCCTGGAAAACCAACAATCACATCCACCCCAATGCAGGCATCAGGCATCACAGTTTTTATCTGTTGCACCCTGTCTACATAAAGTTCCCGCATATACCTGCGGCGCATAGCCTTCAGAATATCATTGCTCCCACTCTGCAACGGAATATGGAAATGCGGCACAAAAGTAGTACTTGAAGACACAAAATCTATAGTTTCATTCTTCAAAAGGTTGGGCTCTATGGAAGAAATGCGCAAGCGTTCAATCCCCTCTACTTTATCCAGAGATTTCACCAAATCCAGAAAAGTATGCTCATGTTTCTTATTCCCAAATTCCCCTTTCCCGTAATCACCAATATTCACTCCGGTGAGTACAATTTCTTTAATTCCTTTTGCTGAAATTTCAGTAGCATTTTTCAAAACATTTTCAAGCTTATCGCTTCGGGAGATTCCACGGGCCAGCGGGATTGTGCAATAAGTGCATTTATAATCACAACCATCCTGAACCTTTAAAAAAGCCCTTGTACGATCGCCGAAAGAATATGAACCCACGTAAAAATCGGCTTCCTGAATTTCGCAGGAATGAATCTCACCAAAATCATTTTTCGTGAGGTCATTAAGATAATCGGTTATTTTAAATTTTTCTGTAGCCCCTAAAACAAGATCCACGCCATCTACGGCTGCAAGTTCTTCAGGTTTAAGCTGGGCATAGCAGCCAACGGCAACAACAAAGGCATCTTCATTAACCTTTTGCGCCTGTTTTACAATAGTTTTAAAACGCTTGTCTGCATTATCGGTAACCGAGCAGGTATTGATTACATAAATATCGGCTTCTTCGGAAAAATCTACACGGTCAAAACCTTCTTGTTTAAAAGAGCGGGCAATAGTTGAAGTTTCTGAGAAATTTAGTTTACATCCAAGTGTATAAAAAGCTACTTTTTTTCCATTCATAAATCAGCCGGTGTTTAATATTCTCAACATATAAAGGGCTGCAAATGTACCGAATTTTAACTACCAGTCAAAAATGCTATGGAGATTGGATGAAAAGAGTTTCCTTTTAAGATCAATGTCGAAAATTGCAATTTTTGACCCTGATAAAAGATAGAGGCTAAAGCAATAATGATCCTCTCCAATTTCAGAAAAGGACCATTATTTTCAAATTAAGACATTCTAAAATTTTCAAATTAGAATCAATCTCTTCTCCATTTCTTCGTTTCTTCAAAAACATGTTCCAGGATGGCTTGGTCTTCTTCAGTAAATTCTACATTTCTTCTTTTCATCACAATTTCTGCAACCTCGAATGCTTTTTGTGTTTTGTAGGTGGTTGTTCCTGCACTTCCACCCCAGCTAAAACTCGGGATAAAATTCCGCGGAAATCCTGCTCCGAATATATTTGCGCTCACTCCTACAACTGTTCCCGTATTAAACATGGTATTGATACCGCATTTGCTGTGGTCCCCCATCATTAATCCACAAAACTGAAGGCCTGTAGGTGCAAATCGTTCTGTTTCATAATCCCAAAGGCGGACTTCGGCATAATTATTCTTCAGATTCGAATTATTGGAATCGGCTCCAATGTTGCACCATTCCCCCAGAACAGAATTGCCAAGGAAACCATCGTGCCCTTTGTTGGAATTTTGCATAAGCACCGAATTATTTATTTCGCCACCTGCTTTACAACCGGGTCCTATGGTTGTTGGGCCGTAAATCTTAGCACCCATTTTCACCACGGCAGCTTCGCCAATGGCAAATGGGCCGCGTATTAAACTACCTTCCATAACCTGGGCATCTTTACCAATGTATATTGGGCCAGCAGATGCATTTAAGGAACAAAATTCCACAGAAGCGCCTTCTTCAATAAAAATATCACCGGGATTGACTATATGATTGGATTCAGGAATGCTTTGGGAGGTTTTATCCTCTGTAATAAAATCGAAATCTGCTTTTATAGCCTCTCCGTTTTTTGAAAAAATATCCCAGGTGTGGGCGATAAACAAGGGCTCTCCAGCCAGTTCAATTTGCTCAAATTCATCAAAATTAACTTCCTGATCTTCCTTAACATAGAAAGCCACCACTTCCTCTTCATAAAATATAGCCTGATTAGCTACAAGTTCTCTTACCTGCTCCACCAGCGCAGTGGTAGGAAGAAATGCCGCGTTAATCATAACATTTTCTTCCATTTCCACCATGGGCCATTTATCTGCCAGATAATCTTCGGTAATGGTTGAAGTAGTACTACCCAGCCACATTTCCCATTTCTCACGGATGCTTAGGATGCCAATGCGTATATCGGCCACAGGGCGTGTAAATGTAAACGGAAGTAATTGATTTCTATAGGAGCCGTCAAATAATATGTAGTTCATTTTCAGCAATATTGGATTTAAAGAAATACCTGCACTATTGGAAAATAAAAAAGGCCGCCTAACAGACAGCCTTATATATTGTTAAAATACAGGAAAAACTATTTTTTCTTGAATTTTGCGTATTTGTTCTTGAACTTATCAATTCTACCTGCACTATCCACAAGTTTAGATTTACCAGTATAATATGGATGTGAAGTTCTTGAAATTTCCAGCTTCACCAAAGGATATTCAGTTCCTTCAATTTCAATGGTTTCTTTAGTATTTGCTGTAGATTTTGTTAAGAAAACGTCTTCATTAGACATATCTTTAAATGCTACTAGTCTATAATTCCCCGGATGGATTCCCTGCTTCATCGCTATTAACTTTTATTTTTCGAGATGCAAATTTAATCATTTCTCACTTACATCCAAGGCTAAACATAAAGTTTTTTGAAATTTCTGTATGTAACGTTTTACTATCTTTGCTACTAATATTCCATATAACTAATCAATATTTTAAAACAATGGAAAATCCTAATGCAAATTCTAAAAAAATCATTCTTAATTACGGAGTAATTCTGGGAGTAATCTCTATACTCCTTGGAGTAATTATGTATGTAACCAATGCATATCTAAATCCTAGTTTTATCTACACAGTAGTAGGATTCCTGATTCTCGCCGGAGTAATATGGATGGGAACAGATGCCTACAAGAAGGAAAACGGCGGATTTTTATCTGTAAAAGAAGCATTAAAGATTGGAGTGGGAATAGCTCTTATTGGAGGAATTCTGGGCGCATTATGGATGTTGCTTCTTATTTTTGTAATTGAGCCTGATTATATGTCTCAAATGTCAGATTTACAACGCGAACAAATGATGGAAAGCTTTCCAGACATGCCGCAAAGTCAAATTGATCAGTCAATGGAGATGGCAGGTAAATTTTCTTCACCATGGATCATTACTGCTGTGTCATTAATAGGTAACATCTTTTTCGGTTTTTTAATTGCTCTTGTAGTAGGCTTTATAAAGAGAAATAAGAACCCGTACGAAGCATAAATTTATGCAGTTATCTATCGTCATTCCTCTTCTGAACGAAGAACAATCTATATTAGAATTATATAATTGGATCGTAAAAGTCTTACGGTCCAATTCCTTTTCCTATGAAATCATTTTTATTGACGATGGAAGTACCGATGATTCCTGGAAAGCTATCGAAGCACTTTCCCTAAATGATAAATTTGTAAAAGGCATTAAATTTAACCGCAATTACGGTAAATCCCAGGCCCTGCATGCTGGTTTTCTTAAAGCACAGGCCGAGGTGATAATTACCATGGATGCCGACCTTCAGGATAATCCTGAAGAAATTCCGGAGCTTTACCATAAGATTCAGGAAGAAAATTACGACCTGGTGTCCGGTTGGAAAAAGAAGCGCTATGATAATGTTTTGTCTAAAAACCTCCCTTCAAAACTTTTTAATGCTGCAGCCAGAAAAACTTCCGGGGTGAAATTGCATGATTTTAACTGCGGACTTAAAGCTTACCGAAGTGCGGTGGTGAAAAATATTGATGTGTATGGTGAGATGCACCGCTACATCCCTGTATTGGCCAAAAATGCCGGTTTCACTAAGATAACTGAGAAAGAAGTACAGCACCAGGCCCGGAAGTATGGAAAAACAAAATTTGGTGTAGAACGCTTTATTAACGGTTTTCTTGACCTAATCAGTATCTGGTTTTTGTCTAAATTCGGTAGGCGTCCCATGCACCTTTTTGGAGCCCTGGGAGTGCTCATGTTTATCTTTGGTTTTCTCTCTGCCGGATGGATTGGAATTTCCAAACTTTACAAGCTATATCACGGGCTTCCCAACGTACTGGTAACTTCTAATCCATGGTTTTACATCGCTCTTACTGTGATGATTATTGGTAGCCAGCTTTTTCTGGCAGGATTTCTCGGGGAGCTTATTTTAAGATCTAAGAGAGATAAAGAACGCTATTTAATTAGTAAAACCACCCAAAATTTTTAACTTCATTCCGCTATTAATACTATTTTTGCTAGTAAATATTAGAAAATATGTCACAGATAAAACCTGAAATACGTTCCAAAGCTGAAGCATGGCTTTCTGAAACTTTTGATAAGGAAACTAAAAATAAAATCAATAATTTGCTGGAGAACAATCCACAGGAATTAGAAGAAAGTTTTTATAAAAACCTTGAATTTGGTACCGGCGGCATGCGTGGGATAATGGGTGTTGGCACAAACCGTATCAACAAATATACCCTCGGAAAAAACACCCAGGGGTTATCTGATTTTCTAAAAAAACAGTTTCCGAAAGAACAGCCAAAAGCAGCAATCGCTTATGATTGCAGAAACAACAGTAAAGAACTTGCCCGGGTGGTGGCAGATGTCTTTTCGGCTAACGGAATAGAAGTCTATCTTTTCTCAAACCTTAGGCCCACTCCCGAATTGTCCTTTGCGGTTAAACATCTTAACTGTCACTGCGGGATAGTACTTACCGCCAGCCATAATCCGCCGGAATATAATGGTTATAAAGTTTACTGGCAGGATGGCGGGCAATTGGTGCCGCCGCAGGATAAAGAATTGGTAGAGGTTATTAATAATACCGAATATTCCGATATCAATTTTGAAGCAAACAAAGATCTTATCCATACAATAGATACTGAAGTAGATAAGGCATTCACAGAAGCTTCGGTCAAAAATGGCAGTTTTGATATCGCGGCTTCCGCAAAGGAAAATCTTGAGATCGTTTTTACTTCCCTCCATGGAACCTCAATCACTCTTGTTCCCGATGTACTTGATAAAGCAGGTTTTAAGAATTTAAATATCGTTCAGGAGCAAAAAGAACCGGATGGTAATTTTCCTACGGTGAAATCACCTAATCCTGAAGAGCCTGAAGCCTTAAAAATGGCACTTGAACTCGCCGATGAAAAAAACGCCGATATTGTAATTGGAACCGATCCCGATTGTGATCGCCTGGGAATTGCAGTACGTGACCTGCAAGGGAAAATGACTTTGCTAAACGGTAACCAGACCATGCTGGTAATGACCTGGTTTTTGCTGGAACAGTGGAAAAAAGAAAATAAGCTGGACGGGAACGAATTTGTGGCCTCCACCATTGTTTCTACGCCAATGCTGAAGAACATTGTAGAATCTTACAATGTGGAATATCATGAAGTACTAACCGGCTTTAAATGGATTGCCAGGCTCATAAAAGATCATCCTGAACTCGATTTTATAGGTGGCGGCGAAGAAAGCTTCGGCTACATGGTTTCCGATTTTGTACGGGATAAAGATGCGGTTACCTCTACCCTGCTGGCTTGTGAAATTGCCGCAAAAATGAAGGCAGAAGGTGGCTCTTTTTATCAGAAATTAATTGAACTTTATAAAGAATATGGCCTTTATCGAGAAGAACTGATTTCCCTTGTTAAAAAAGGAATTGAAGGTGAAAAAGAGATTAAGCAAATGCTCATTGATCTTCGGGAAAATCCGTGGGAAGAAATTGATGGTGAAAAAGTGGTTTTAATTGAAGATTACCAGGCTTCAACTTCGAGAAATCTTCAGGATCACTCCGAAGAAAAAATAAATATTCCAAAATCTAATGTATTGATTTACTACACTGAAAGCGGAACAAAAATTGCTGCCCGCCCCAGTGGAACTGAGCCTAAGATTAAGTTCTATATTAGTGTGAATGCAGAATTGGACAAAGTTGAAAATCACGCGAAAGTAAATAAGGAATTAGCCGACAAAGTTTCCAGAATAAAGAAAGAACTCCAATTGGGCTAACAGCCCTGCGCGCCTATGTCATATTTTAGAAAAGTACTTCAGTTCGCGAAGCCTTACAAGCGCTTCGCGATACTGAATATTATTTCCAATGTTTTCTACGCCATATTCAGTACCCTGTCTTTTTTGGCCTTTATACCTATGCTCCAAGTGCTTTTTCAGGAAGAAGAACCAATACTTAATGAGCCTCAATGGAATGGGAGCTTTGAAACATTAAAAGACTACGCCAGTGACTATGCAAATTATTTTCTGAACCAACGGGTTGAAGAATATGGGCAAATCTCAGCGCTCATAACTATATGCGTACTGGTAATTATACTGTTCCTGTTAAAGAACTTTTTTAATTATCTGGCCATGTATTTTATTGCCAATCTCAGGAATGGCATGTTAAGAGATATCAGAAATAAAATCTATGACAAAATTGTAGAATTACCCGTTTCTTTTTTTTCTGAAAAACGAAAAGGAGATTTTATTTCCAGGATAACCAGCGATGTACAGGAAATCCAGTCATCATTTTTAAGTATGCTGGAAATGTTCATCAAGGAACCCCTAACCCTTATTTTCACCTTATTTGCGATGATTGCTATAAGTCCAAAACTAACACTTTTTGTATTTATATTTTTACCGTTGGCAGGCCTTATCATTTCATCTATTGGGAAAAAGCTGAAGGCTAAATCTACCAGTGCACAGCAGGAAAATGCACATTTTCTCTCTCTTGTTGAGGAAACGCTTTCCAGCCTTAAAATAATTAAAGGTTTTAATGCCGAAGACAGGTTCAGGCATAAATTCGGGAATAGTACCGGCAGACTTAACAAAATACTAAATTCCCTCCTCCACCGGCAAAATCTAGCTTCTCCTATGAGCGAATTTCTTGGAGTTGTGGTAATAACTGTGATTCTTTGGTTTGGTGGCAATATGGTTTTAATTGAAGGGTCTATGGATGCCTCTACATTCATTGGTTTCCTGGTGCTTACTTATAATATCCTCACTCCGGCAAAGGCAATTTCCAAAGCCACTTACAGTGTCCAAAAGGGAAATGCCAGTGCTGAACGAATTCTGGAGATCATTGAAACCGAAAGTAATGTTAGGGATAAAGAAAATGCGGTACAGAAGCAATCTTTTGATTCAGATATACAAATTGAAAATATTTCATTTAAATATGAAAAGGAAAAGGTCCTGAAAAATTTTTCCCTGCAGGTAAAGCTTGGAGAAACTGTTGCGCTGGTAGGGCAGTCAGGCAGTGGAAAATCGACTATTGCCAATCTTATTACCCGTTTTTATGATGTAAATGAAGGTGCAATAAAGATAGATAATATCGATATCCGGGATATCTCCAAGGCTTCTTTACGCCGCCTTATGGGTTTAGTAACTCAGGATTCTATTTTGTTTAACGATACCATCAGGAACAACGTTGGCTTAGGTAAAGAAGACGCTTCGGAAGCAGAAATTATAGATGCCCTGAAAATCGCCAATGCCTGGGAATTTGTAAAAGATTTACCAGAGCAACTGGAAACTAATATAGGTGATAGCGGTAATAGACTTAGTGGCGGCCAGAAACAGCGAATTTCCATCGCAAGGGCCGTTCTTAAAAATCCGCCCATCATGATTTTAGACGAGGCAACTTCAGCTTTGGATACCGAAAGTGAAAAACTGGTGCAGAAAGCACTGGAAAACATGATGAAAAATCGGACTTCTATTGTAATTGCTCACCGCCTTTCTACTATTCAGAATGCAGATAAAATTGTAGTAATGCAAAAAGGAGAAATTGTGGAGGCCGGACGGCACGAAGAACTTCTTGCTAAAAATGGCAATTACCGCAAACTTGTAGAAATGCAGTCTTTTGATTAAAACTCCCAGGTGGTAATTTCCTACACGTTTTGAACTAACATTTTAAAATAAAAAATGGATGAAAGTAGGTTTCATCCATTTTTATTAATGTTGTCTCCATTTTGGGGCTAATGAAAACAACCTCTTCAATAGGTTTTAATTTTGGGGCAAAAAAGATTAAAATCCTTATTTTGATAATGTAAATATAAAGCTAATATTTATTTAAACAAGTAATTAATGTATTTAAACATTAAAATTTTGCTTTTCATCGAAAATTACCTCACACCCGACATATTTTTCCTACTTAATAATAAATGATTATCCTTTTATAGTGCCTCCAAATTTTTAAATATCTTTAAGCCGTGAACAAAAACAAATACTGTTCAGCAAACAGAGAAAGGAGTTGGATAAGTCTGAAATTGATTTAGTAGAACGTCTCAGGAACAAAGCTACTGCTCAGGATGCTTTCAGGGAACTCGTATCGCTACATAAGGAAAGGCTTTACTGGCATATCAGGAATATGGTAAAAAACCATGATGATACCGATGACATTCTTCAAAACACCTTCATTAAAATATTTAAAAATATCCGTAACTTTAAAGGAGAAAGTAAACTCTTCTCCTGGATGTACAGGATTGCAACTAATGAAGCGATAACATTTTTAAATCAAAAAGCGAGAAAGCTTCAAATCACTTCAGAGGATTTACAGGAGCAGCTTATTTCCAATCTGGAAAGTGATGTTTATTTCGACGGCAGTGAAATTGAGCTAAAATTGCAAAAAGCTATCGCCAGCCTTCCGGCTAAGCAACAACAGGTTTTTAATATGAAATATTTTGAAGACCTAAAATACCGCGAAATAGCTGAAATTTTGGAAACCAGCGAAGGTGCACTAAAAGCCAGTTATCATATCGCAGCCAAAAAAATTGAAGATTTTTTAAAAACTAATTAAACCTTTTGTGAAAAGCGGAGTCAAACAAGCAAATGAAAAAGAATAAGCTACCACACAAATCAAAATCGGGTTTTAAAATCCCCGATGATTATTTCGGGAATCTTGAACAGGACCTGATGGATGGCTTATTTTCTAAATCAGAAGAATCTTTTTTACATAATAAACAAGTTTCCAGCGGCTTTAAAACTCCTGAGGCTTACCTTGAGAATTTTAATGTAGAATTACCTGCTAAAGAAGACACCGGAGTAATTTCTATTTTTAGCAGAAGAACTTTTTATTATGTTGCCGGAATTGCAGCTGTTTTATTTGCTGTAATTAACAGCCTGTTTGTCCAGACTGAGGCCGAAGCGTCATGGGATAACCTTGAACTCTCTGCTATAGAAAATTATATAGAAGAAGGGTATTTGGACATGCCGGAGTCAGAAATAACCAATTATCTTTATGAAGATGGTTATAATATTGAAGATGCAGATTTTAGAGAGGTAAATTCCAATGCGGTTGTTGAGTATCTGGATGAGCATTTGGAAGACCCTGCTCATATATATGAATAATCTATGAAGAAAATTTTACTTTTTTTTCTGATGTTTTTCTGTGTTCTACAATCTAACGCGCAGGATGACAGGGAACAGATTAAGGCCTTGAAGACAGCTTTTATTACTCAGGAATTAAATATGAGCAATAAAATTGCGCAAAAATTCTGGCCAATTTATGAAGAATATGAAAACAGAAGAAGGCAGCTTCATAGCGAGGAAGATACCAAACTTCTTGATACCGAATGTATAAATGAACAGCAGGCCGAAAAAGTTTTAGGAGAATACCTGGATATTGAAAGAAAGGAGTATGTAATAAAAAAACAACTTTTTCAGGATCTTAAGGAAATCCTGTCCACTAAGGATATAATAAAACTGCACCGGCTTGAAGATGAATTTCATAAGAAATTAATAAGAGAATATCGCGACAGAAAAAGGCGCGAAGAAGAAAACAGGAAAAAGTAAAACTTTAGATTTAGTTTTTTGGTTAGTTAGTTAGTAATGGTATTCCGGATAGCTCATGTTATCCGGAATACTTTTTTATGGGCACAATATTACCTGAAGAGTAGCTTTGCCACTTTCCCCTGCCCTGCCGCATAGGCTGTAGAGTCATTTAAAAATCGTAAAGTATAAAATCCTTCATTGGAAAGAGTATTCCAGCTTTTTCCACTGTCTTTGCTATAAGAAATTCCCGTAAATCCTACTGCCACAATCTCTTCTCCCCTGCTGTTAGGCACATATCGTATTCCGCTTTTGTAACCCGGCTCCTCCCCTTCTGCAATCAATTCCCAGGTTCTTCCTCCATTTTTGGTAATAGCTTTATTTCCTGTATTTCCTTCAGGCACAGTATAATCACCCCCTATAATTATTCCATTTTCAGCATCATAAAAATCCAGACTGTACCCTCCCTGAGTAGCTTCTCCCTGAAGCAGCGGAGTATCAAACACTTCCCAGCTTTCTCCTTTATCGGGAGAATAGTATATTCTTGATTTCTTTCCGCCTGAAAGGATCCAGACATTATCTCCCTGAATTGAAATATTAGAATTACTGGCAGCAAAAGCAGCTTCCCCATCGGCAGCTTCCGGCAAATTTTTACAGGATATTTTATTCCAGGTGTATCCACCATCGCGGGTAATAATCACAGAAAGGCAATTATCGGTAGGGTCTCCCATGGCAATTCCTTCGCTATCATTCCAAAAAGCCATGGCGTCATAAAACACATTTTCATCCTCTTCTTTATAAACCAGCTCCATTTTCCCATTTTCGCCTGTTTTGTAAAGCAAGGCAGGATTCCCGACACTCAGCATAAAAAAATCATTCGCTGTACTTGCCACAGCCCTTAATTCTGGAGTTAGGGTATCATATTTCTGCACATTTGTTTTCCATTTTTCTTCTGCGGAATTATATAAGCCGTAAGTTCCGTTATTAGCAGCAAAAGCAAGATTATTTCCTATCACTTTTATAGCCCTGATACTTAAAGAATCATTCTTGAGGATATTCTTAATTTCTACTTTTGTAAAATTTTCTTCTGAAGCTGTTTCTGATTTTTTATCAGATTTCTTTTCAGATTTACATGAAATAATAAATATAATAAAGAAGTAAAGTATGTTTTTCATTGAAGTTATCTTCAGGTTAACCGATGATGAAAACTGATAATTTCGGCATAAAATCAAAGATAAAATTTTCCGAAGCAAAAAACCTTACCTTTGCAGCCTTAAATTTTATATATGCGCTTACACAGAAACCTGGTTTTCGCCACCATAGATGCTTTGTCTGAAATCTTTAACGAAGGCAAATATGCCGATAAGGTCATTCAAAAAACCTTAAAAAGAGATAAACGTTGGGGTGCCAGGGATAGAAGTTTTATTGCTGAAACTACTTATGATATTGTTCGCTGGAAAAGGCTTTATGCTGAAATTGCCGAAGTGAAAGACCCCTTTTCAAGGGAAAACCTGTTCCGGCTTTTTGCCGTTTGGGCTACTTTAAGAGGAATAGATTTACCGGACTGGAAACAAATTGAAGACACTCCAACCCGAAGAATTAAAGGTAAATTTGATGCGCTTAGCAAAATCAGGAAATATAAAGAATCCATTCCGGACTGGCTGGATGAAATGGGTGTGAAAGAACTGGGTGAAGAAACCTGGACCAAAGAAATACATGCGCTTAATAATCTCGCTCCAGTTATAATAAGGACAAACACACTTAAAGCCAACCGGGAAAATCTTCAGGAAATTTTAGCTGAAGAAGACATTCAAACCCGTGTTTTAAAAGATTATCCGGAAGCCCTGGAACTGGAAGAAAGAGCAAACGTTTTTAGAACAAAAGCCTTTAAAGATGGCAATTTTGAAGTCCAGGACGCATCATCACAACTTGTAGCCCATTTTCTTAATGTCGAGCCGGGAATGCGCGTGGTAGATACCTGTGCCGGTGCGGGCGGTAAAACGCTTCACCTTGCCGCTTTAATGGAAAATAAAGGACAAATTATTGCTTTGGATATTTTCGGAAATAAACTGAAAGAACTAAAACGCCGCGCGAAAAGAGCCGGAGCACACAATGTTGAAACCAGGGAAATTGATACTACCAAAGTAATCAAAAAACTGCATAATAGTGCAGACCGGGTTTTAATAGATGCGCCCTGCAGCGGATTGGGAGTTTTAAGTAGAAATCCTGATGCCAAATGGAAACTGCAACCTGAATTTATTTCAAAAATTAAAAATACCCAGGCAGAAATTCTTGATCAATATTCTAAAATACTGAAACCTGGTGGAAAAATGGTGTATGCCACCTGTTCGGTTTTGCCATCTGAAAATCAGCAGCAGGTAGAAAACTTCCTGAAACGGGAAGAAGGAAAAGATTTTGAACTAGTTAAAGATCAAAAAATCCTTTCTTCTGAAACTGGTTACGACGGGTTTTACATGGCTCTTCTTCAAAAAAAATAAATGCTAATTTTTATAATTCTTAATCAATGGCATTAAAAAGCCTATATATGTCTGTTTACTCTGGCAGCCTGCAGCTCTGATGACGACAACAACATTACTACCCCTCCAGATACTACTGGAGATGAAAACAACGGTGATGAAGATGAAAACGATGAGGATGAAGATGGTGAAGGAACCGGCGGTGGTAACGAGGATGGCATTTTATTATTTTCAGAATATGTTGAAGGTGGAGGCAATAACAAAGCACTGGAATTGGTACATACTAAATTCAAGTTCCGTTTATTCTATAAAAACGATGTCTGAAAAGCATCGGTTTTTTTATTTTCGCTTCCGGATATTCACGGCAAAAAAGCTAAATTTGCAAACAACACAAAACAACCTGGAATGATTCTTTTCTTCGGAAACCAAACCACAAAGGTTTTTGCTGTGGAAACACACACCAACCTTTCAGCTCAAGATATATCAAAAATAAACTGGCTTTTTGGCGACACCACCCAAATAAATAAATCTGCTCTGGCAGATTTTTTTGTTGGTCCACGTGCCGCAATGATCACACCCTGGAGCACCAATGCTGTAGAAATTACCCAAAATATGGGAATTCGCGGCATCATTAGGATTGAGGAATTTCTAAGGGTAGATGAACATTTTCATGATTTCGATCCAATGCTTTCCCAGAAATATGATGGCCTGGACCAGGATATTTTTGATATTCACATTAATCCGGAGCCGATAATTGAAGTGGACGATATTGAAGCTTATAACCAGAAAGAAGGTTTGGCGCTAAATATTGAAGAAGTGGCTTACCTCCAGGGATTGGCAGACAAGTTAGGCCGAAAACTGACAGATTCTGAAGTCTTTGGTTTTTCCCAGGTAAATTCGGAACATTGCCGTCATAAAATCTTTAACGGAACTTTTATTATTGATGGGAAAGAAAAACCTTCTTCCCTCTTTAAACTCATCAGAAAAACTTCCGAAGAGAACCCAAACGAAATTGTTTCCGCATATAAAGATAATGTTGCTTTTGTAAAGGGCCCTAAAGTGCAGCAGTTTGCACCCAAAGCTCCCGATGTTCCGGAATATTACGAAAATAAAGATTTTGAGTCGGTCATTTCCCTCAAAGCCGAAACTCATAATTTCCCTACTACTGTAGAGCCTTTTAATGGTGCGGCAACAGGAAGCGGTGGCGAAATAAGAGACCGTCTTGCCGGTGGAAAAGGTTCTTTGCCTTTGGCGGGAACTGCGGTTTATATGACTTCCTATTCCCGACTACAAAAAGATCGCTCCTGGGAAGAAGGAATGAAAGAAAGAGATTGGTTATACCAGACGCCAATGGATATTTTAATAAAAGCATCTAACGGAGCTTCAGACTTTGGTAATAAATTTGGCCAACCGTTAATTGCAGGTTCGGTGCTCACTTTTGAACATGCAGAACACAACCGCAAACTGGGCTATGACAAAGTGATTATGCTTGCCGGCGGAATAGGTTATGGAAAAGCAGACCAGGCGAAAAAGGATGTTCCGAAGAAAGGTGATAAAATTGTTGTTCTTGGTGGTGAAAATTACCGTATTGGAATGGGCGGTGCAGCGGTTTCTTCAGCAGATACAGGAGAATTTGGCAGCGGAATCGAATTAAATGCCATCCAACGGGCAAATCCCGAAATGCAAAAACGTGCTGCCAATGCCGTTCGCGGAATGGTGGAAAGTGAAGAAAATCCTATTGTTTCCATTCACGATCACGGTGCTGGCGGACATTTAAACTGCCTGAGTGAACTTGTGGAAGAAACCGGTGGAAAAATTGATTTGGAAAAACTTCCGGTTGGAGACCCCACACTTTCAGCAAAAGAAATTATAGGAAATGAATCCCAGGAACGCATGGGGCTAATAATTGGAGAAGGCAAACTGGATATTCTTCGAAGAGTTGCAGATCGCGAGCGTTCACCTATGTATGAAGTCGGAGATGTATCCGGAGACCACCGCTTTACTTTTGAAGGAAAAACATCTGGAGAAAAGCCTATGGACCTGGATCTGGCCGATATGTTTGGCAGTTCTCCAAAAACCATCATGAATGATAAAACTATGAGTAGAATATATGAAAATGTAGCCTACTCTTCAGAAAATATACCAGCCTATTTAGAGCAGGTGCTGCAATTGGAAGCGGTTGCCTGTAAAGACTGGTTAACAAATAAAGTCGACCGCTGCGTTACCGGACGCGTTGCAAAACAGCAAACTGCAGGACCTTTGCAACTTCCGCTGAACAACTGCGGAGTAATGGCGCTGGATTACAATGGGAAAGAAGGGGTGGCAACTTCAATTGGCCACTCCCCTGTTTCGGCACTTGTGGACCCGGCTGCAGGTTCTAAAAATTCTATTGCCGAAGCTCTTTCAAACATTATCTGGGCACCCCTTGAAAAAGGACTAAAGTCTGTTTCCCTTTCGGCAAACTGGATGTGGCCCTGCAATAATGAAGGAGAAGATGCCAGGCTTTACGAGGCGGTACAGGGCGTTTCAGATTTTGCCATTGCTTTGGGCATAAATGTTCCTACAGGGAAAGATTCACTTTCCATGAAGCAGAAGTACCAAAATGAAGAAGTGATTTCTCCCGGAACCGTAATTATTTCGGCAGCCGGGCATTGCGATAATATAACTAAAGTTGTGGAACCAGTTCTTCAAAAAGATGGTGGCGATATTTATTATATCAATATGTCCCAGGACGCTTTCAAGCTTGGCGGTTCTTCCTTTGCCCAAACCCTGAACAAGGTGGGCACGGATGTTCCTACTATTAAAGATGATGAAAAGTTTGCTGATATTTTCTTTAATATCCAGGGGCTTATAAAGAATGAACTTATTCTTGCAGGACACGATGTAGCTTCCGGTGGATTGATTACCACTTTGCTGGAAATGTGTTTTGCCGATGTAAACCTGGGAGCAGAATTAGACCTTTCAGCATTAAATGAAAAAGATTCTGTTAAGATTCTGTTTAATGAAAACTGCGGAATCGTGTTCCAGGCCAAAGATGCTTCGGCTGAAAAAGTTTTAGCTGATAATAACATAGAATTCTTTAAAATTGGCAATGCTACTGAAGGAAACAAACTGAAAATTAAAAACGGTACAGAAACCTTCAGCTTTAATATTTCAGAATTAAGAGATAAATGGTTTGAAACTTCTTTCCTTCTGGACCAGAAACAAAGTGGAAAGGATAAGGCTACGGAACGTTTCAACAATTATAAGGTGCAACCTTTAAAATTCAAGTTTCCGGCACATTTTGACGGAAAGCTTCCTGCTCTTGACTCCGCCCGATCCCACACAAGAATTAAAGCAGCAATTATCAGGGAAAAAGGATCAAATTCTGAAAGAGAGATGGCCCGTGCCATGCATCTCGCCGGTTTTGATGTAAAAGATGTACACATGACCGATCTCATAAGCGGGCGGGAAACCTTGGAAGATATAAAATTTATCGCGGCAGTGGGAGGATTTTCCAATTCTGATGTATTGGGAAGTGCCAAAGGCTGGGCCGGTGCTTTTCTCTACAACGAAAAGGCTAAAACCGTGCTGGATAATTTCTTCAGCAAAGAAGATACGCTATCGATTGGAGTTTGTAATGGCTGCCAGCTATTTATTGAACTAGGCTTGATAAATCCAGATCATGAAGAAAAGCCAAAAATGCTTCATAACGCTTCGAAGAAATTTGAATGTGTTTTCACTTCTGTAGAAATAAAAGAAAATAAATCGGTAATGCTGTCTTCGCTTTCGGGCAGTACATTGGGAATCTGGGCGGCTCATGGAGAAGGGAAATTCAGCTTTCCTTATTCCAAAGAGCGATACAACATTGTTGGTGAGTATGGCTATGATAAATATCCTACCAATCCAAACGGTTCTAACCACAACACCGCGATGCTAACCGATGATACCGGAAGACACCTAGTAATGATGCCGCATTTGGAGCGTTCTACATTCCAGTGGAACTGGGCCTATTATCCCGGGGACCGAAAAGACGAAGTTTCGCCGTGGATTGAAGCTTTTGTGAATGCCAGGAAATGGCTGGAAGAAAAAGAATAATCTGTCGGAAATAATTTTTCAGTTTTTAGAAAGAGGTTTAAAAGTTTAATCGTCATTCTGAATTTATTTCAGAATCTTATTCATCCTATTATCAGCATTCTATAAGAACCTGAAACAAGTTCAGGTTGATGTAAAATGGCTTTTTAAACCTCTTTTATTTCTAAAAACAGAGAAATAAAATATACTCAGCTTAATTTTTTAATATCACTTACTTCCAGTATTGCTTTGGAATATCCATTTTTGGTAACTTCCAGCATTGCCAGCCCCACCTCATCTGTGGTAGAGAATACCTTAGGAAATAATATTTGCCCTGTGTTGTGCAGCCAGCGGAAATATTGATAAAATTCAGGAGCATGCTGTGCTTCTTTTCTTGGTTTCATGATAGCAGGACGAAAATTATAAGTTTTGAGCGGGAGTTTTTGCAAATCCTGTTAAGTTTCACCTTTTACTCGTGACCACATTAATTTACCATCGGGACTAGTACCTGCGCCGGAAACGTATGTGAAAATCGCATCCTGGTTTTGTTCACCAAAGGTTTTTGCAAACTCTATTGTAAGATAGTATGTTATTCTCCGGTATTCTTCTTCCTTCTTTCCTAAAGAGGAAATTCCGGCGCAGAAAAAGCAGGCATCATACCCGCTTATTTCATCCCTGATTTCTCTAATATTGAAAAAATCTTTAAGAATGACTTCCTTAAGCTTTTCATGATGAATTCCTGAAGGTTTGCGGCTCACTAGCAAAATTTGCAATACTTCAGGTTGTTCCATAAACACCCGTAATACGCCCTCACCAACCATTCCGGTGGCACCGGTAATAATAATTTTAAGTCCCGAATTTGTCATTTTGTTTAACCGATTTTTTAAACTTATTTAAGTTCTTCTTCCAAAGCACCTTGTTCCATATTTAAAAGAGAATGCGGTACGGAATCTATAATTTGTACCTGCCTCAATTCTCCTATTTCCCATGCATTTGCCAGGGAATCTACTTCTGGCCAGGGAATGTCCTGCCGCTCCTGTCTTCTCTCTGCTGTTGAAATTCCGAAATTTTTATCCCTCTTATCTATTAATTCCTGGCGTAATTGTCCGTCTTCAGTAAACCCCATCATTATTAGCGGCGGCCCGTAAGGCAGTTTTTTATCACGATCTGTATGCCAGGTATGGATTGTTTTTCCATAGGTGGAAACAAGGTTTTCCATGAGAATATGTTCTATATCTTCAGGAATACCGGGAGCTATTAATGTACCCGATTTTACTTCATAATCGTGCGAATGCCACAGCTTTTTTTCTTCAGCAGGTAAGGTTTTGAAAAGATCTTCAGTAACAATATATTCTATCCCCATAATTTTTGCGTCATCATTATTCCCGTCAAAAATAATTGCCTGATACAAATCCTCGTTAATTTGAGTCACGTAGTGGTGCGCTTCCATTTGTCCCCCCATATTACCGTTATAAAAATGAAAACCATCAAGATATACATCCATTTTCCTTAACGGAGTCTTATCCTGAAGAACATCTGCCCCCACACCTAAAATTTTGGATTCAGTTGTTTTTTCCTTTCCCGGTGCAGTTACATTAGATTCTGTATTTTCTCCCCCACATGCCGTTAAGAACACCAACAACATAAGCGAAAATTGAATTGAAAACTTCTTCATATTTACCAGTTTATGATTAAAAACAAGAACACCTTTTTCAGAATTGATTCCGAAAAAGGTGTTTTTAAAATTTCAAAGTAGTATTGAATTAATTGCTATTCAACGGATACTCTTCAAAAATCTGGTTTACCAGGTCACGCATTGCAGCCGGGTTTGCCTGATCGTAAAGAGGATCTGAAGTCATTCCCTTCCATACCGTTTCTTTTGTCTGCCTGTCTACAAGGTTGATAATCACCGTACCTTCTTCATAAGCATAAGTATCTGTATCATAACCTGCAATTCCACCACCAAAAGCACCGTAACCACGATAATAATATGAACCATAATACGGGCTAACAGCTCCTACACCTGCGGTATATGGATAAGTGGCATACACCGGATCTGTAGTTCTTTCCCTTTCTATCTCGGTTCTTGTACTAATAAGTACCAATAAATCAGGATTATCCCTGTTCAGAGTATAACCCGTCTGTTCCATATTTTGATTAACAGTTTCCACGATCATTCGGTTAACTTCTTCATCATTATAATTTTTTCCGGGAACTTCAGCATTGGTATTGGGCAAATAAGCAAAAGTTTCATAGCTACTTAATGCATCGCTCGGCGGATTAACGGTTTGTACACGTGGTCCACAGGCAAATACCATTACAAGTATTGAGCATAGCAGGATAGTCTTCAAATTTTTCATAATAATTTCGTTTTTCTTTTCAGTTGTTGCCTTAAATTACATAGATACTTTATTCATTACAGGATAAATCCCAAATTTAAAAGCAGTTTAACGCAGTGGATTAAATTTTAATAGAACCTTAGCACAAAAAAAGTTGTTATTGAAAAGCTCCTTTCACAAAATATTCAGAAGACTGAAAGTTTTAAAATTGAAGTAGAACTTGTAATCCTATTTTATAATCTTCTATGAAATAGGAAAGATCGGGACGGGATAAGTCTTAAGCTTTTAAAAGGTCAATAATGTATAGCATCTTTTTTTATAAAATTCATTTGAAATAGCTCCTAAAATTCCTATTTTGCAGGGAACACATTGATAAATGCATGATAGAGATAAAAAGACTTTTTGATTTTCCTTATTATCAATTGGAAAATCACCCTCTGGAGGTCGCTTTAAGTACCAAATACAACGGTTCATGGCATTCTCTCTCCACGCAGGAATATATAGATAAGGCAAATACCCTAAGCAGGGGCTTATTACGATTAGGTATAAAACCTAATGATAAAATTGCCGTAATTTCTTCTTCTAACCGAACGGAATGGAGCGTATTGGATATTGGTGTTTTACAGATTGCTGCGCAAAATGTACCTGTTTACCCTACTATTTCAGAAGATGAATATGAATATGTACTTAACCATAGTGAAGCCAAATATTGTTTTGTATCCGATAAGGAAGTACTAGCAAAACTAAATGCTATAAGAAAAAAAACTAAGCTTAAGGATGTTTACAGCTTTGATGAAATTCCAGGTTGTAAAAACTGGAAAGAAGTTTTAGAAGCCGGACAGGATAAAAGCAATCAGGACGAGGTGGAAAAGCTTCGTAAATCCGTAAAAGAAGATGATCTTGCCACTATTATTTATACTTCGGGTACCACAGGACGTCCTAAAGGAGTTATGCTTTCTCATCGTAATATAGTACGTGATGTAATAGACAGTGCTCCCCGCGTGCCTTTTGAATTTGGTGCATATACCGCTCTTAGTTTCCTTCCCGTATGCCATATTTTTGAAAGGATGATTCTATACCTCTATCAGTATCACAGCGTTTCTATTTATTTTGCTGAATCTATAGAGAAACTAAGCGATAATCTTAAAGAAGTACAACCCCATATAATTACTGCTGTTCCACGCCTGCTGGAAAAAGTATATGATAAAATTATAGCTAAGGGCAATTCCCTCGAAGGCATTAAAAAGAAGCTTTTTTACTGGGCGGTGGAACTGGGTCTGCAATATGAACCGTATGGTGCAAATGGCTGGTGGTATGAAACCAAATTGAAACTGGCAAGGAAACTAATTTTTTCCAAGTGGAAAGAAGGTTTAGGTGGCAACATAGAATTGATAGTTTCCGGCAGCGCTGCATTACAACCAAGATTAGCACGCATTTTTGCTGCCGCTGAAATGCCTGTTATGGAAGGTTATGGGTTAACGGAAACCTCGCCGGTTATTGCGGTTAACGATCAGCGGAATAAAGGTTTTAAAATTGGAACGGTGGGAAAAGTGATTGATGAAGTAGAAGTGAAAATTGCCGAAGATGGGGAAATTCTTACCAAAGGCCCTAATCTTATGATGGGCTATTATAAAGATGAAGAAAAAACCAAAGAAGCGATAAATTCTGAAGGGTTTTTTCATACCGGAGATATAGGTGAACTGGACGGAGACGGCTTCTTAAAAATAACCGATCGTAAAAAGGAAATGTTTAAAACTTCTGGCGGAAAGTATGTGGCTCCCCAAATTATTGAAAATACCATGAAACAATCACGGTTTATTGATCAAATTATGGTAATTGGCGAAGGAGAAAAAATGCCGGCTGCATTTATTCAACCGAATTTTGATTTTATAAAAGACTGGGCGAAACTTAAGAAAATAGACATTGGGGAATCTTATAAAGAAATTGTAGAGAATTCTGAAGTAAATAAACGCATACAGGAAGAAATTAATTTCTATAATTCAAAATTTGGCCATTGGGAACAGATTAAAAGATTTGAACTCACTCCCGAAGTGTGGAGTATTGAAAATAACCAGCTTACTCCTACCATGAAATTAAAAAGAAGAAATATCAAAGACCGATACGGCGATCTGTACAATAAGATTTACCGGAACTAAAAGTTCTACATTATAAGTTTATAAAACTCTCTTTAACAGGAGAGTTTTGTTTTTAATAGCATTAAAAAACAGGAATAGTAAATCAACAATTTTCGTATATTTATTATGCACGCATAGTATTATTTATTAACTTTGGAGTTCACCCATTAGCAAAAATGAAGGAAAAGACTATAGATTATGTTTTACGTGCAACGTGGATGGCGGTGTCAAAAATGTATAATGAAGAGGCCGGAAAAGCCGGTAGCACCATGGCTACAGGTTTTGCTCTTTTAAGTATAGATCCTGAAAAAGGCACACCTTCAACAGCCCTTGGACCAAAAATGGGAATGGAAGCCACCAGCCTGTCCAGAATTTTGAAAACCATGCAGGAAAAAGGATTAATTATTCGAAAGAAAAATCCGCTGGACGGGCGAAGTGTATTGATACATTTAACAGATTTTGGCAAAGAAATGCGTGATTTCTCCAAAAAGGTAGTTCTAAGGTTTGACGAAGCCGTAAAAGAAAATGTTTCCGAAGAAGAACTTAAAACCTTTACAAGGGTAGCCAGTACCATCACCAATCTTATCACAGAAAAAGAAATATATAAAGAAGAAATCGCATTAAATCCTGTTCATAAGAATGAATAGTCTTCTATGTACTAACATTATAAACCAACCAACGAATGAAACGAAGAATTAATAAAGTTGCTGTTGTAGGTTCCGGAATTATGGGTAGCGGAATTGCCTGCCACTTTGCCAATATTGGCGTGGAGGTTTTGCTGCTGGACATTGTTCCCCGGGAACTTAATGATAAAGAAAAAAAGAAAGGCTTGAGCCTTGAAGATAAAGCCGTGAGAAATCGTATTGTTAATGATTCTCTCCAGGCTTCTTTAAAATCCAAGCCTTCCCCTATTTACCATCAGGATTTCTCAAGGCGTATAAAAACCGGAAATCTTGAAGATGATATTTCTAAAGTTTCTGAAGTTGACTGGATAGTCGAAGTTGTTGTGGAACGGCTGGATATCAAACAACAGGTTTTCGAAAACCTGGAGAAGCATAGAAAAGAAGGAACATTAATTACTTCCAACACTTCGGGAATTCCAATCCAGCAAATGAACGAAGGGAGAAGTGAAGATTTTCAGAAGCATTTCTGCGGAACGCACTTTTTTAATCCGCCACGATATTTGCGATTATTTGAAATTATTCCTGGGCCAAATACTTCAGAAGAAGTACTTCAGTTTCTAAACGAATACGGAGAGAAATTCCTCGGAAAAACTTCTGTAGTCGCAAAAGATACTCCGGCATTTATCGGAAACCGGGTTGGTATTTTCAGCATTATGAGCCTTTTCCATACCGTGAAGAATATGGATATGACCATTGAGGAGGTAGATAAACTTACCGGGCCGGTAATTGGCCGCCAGAAGTCGGCTACCTTTAGAACGGTTGATGTTGTTGGACTTGATACTTTAGTTCACGTGGCAAACGGGCTGCATAAAGGCGTTCCAGATGATGAAGCCCACGATCTTTTTGCCCTTCCGGATTTTATCCAGACCATGATGGAGAAAAAATGGCTGGGAAGTAAAACCGGACAGGGTTTTTATAAGAAAATCAAAAAAGACGACGGTTCCAGCGAGATCAAATCACTCGATTTAAATACGCTGGAATACCGGGATCAAAAAAAGGCAAATTTCGGTACACTGGAGCAGACCAAAACCATAGATAAAGTGGAAGACCGCTTTGAAGTTCTTATTAATGGTAAGGACAAGGCCGGTGAATTTTACAGAAAGAACTTTTCAGCTTTATTTGCTTACGCTTCAAATAGAATTCCTGAGATTACCGATGAATTTTACAAAATAGATGATGCCATGCGGGCCGGATTTGGCTGGGAGCATGGGCCTTTCCAGATATGGAATGCCATTGGAGTAGAAAAAGGAATTGAAATGATGAAAGCGGAAGGCTATGCACCTGCCGCATGGGTAAAGGAGATGCTGGAAACCGGCAGTAAGAGTTTTTACACCGTAAAAAACGGCAATACCTATTATTATGATATTCCGAAGAAAGAGCAGGTAAAAGTTCCCGGTCAGGATGCATTTATAATTCTTGACAACATCAGGGAATCCAAAGAAATCTTTAAAAACAGTGGAGTTGTGGTTGAAAATCTTGGCGACGGAATCCTGAATGTGGAATTCCGCAGTAAGATGAACTCCATTGGTGGTGATGTTCTGGACGGACTTAACAAAGCGATTGATATTGCTGAAAAAGATTACCAGGGATTAGTGGTTGCCAATAATGGGAAAAATTTCTCTGTGGGTGCAAATATCGGGATGATCTTTATGATGGCGGTAGAACAGGAATATGAAGAACTGAACATGGCTATTAAATATTTTCAGGACACCATGATGCGTATGCGCTACTCCTCTATTCCCACAGTTGCAGCGCCGCACGCAATGACGCTGGGCGGCGGGTGTGAACTTTCGCTTCACGCAGATAAAGTGGTTGCCGCAGCCGAAACTTATATTGGTTTAGTTGAATTTGGCGTTGGGGTAATTCCCGGCGGCGGTGGCTCTAAAGAAATGACGGTGAGGGCTTCAGACACTTATCAGAAGGATGATGTGGAACTTAACAGGTTGAGGGAGCATTTCCTTACTATAGGAATGGCAAAAGTATCCACTTCAGCTTATGAAGCTTTTGATACAAATATTCTTCAGAAAGGAAAAGATATTGTAGTGGTGAACCCGGACAGACAGCTTGCGATTGCCAAGAAACATGCTTTGCTCATGGCCGAAAACGGATATACCAAACCTATCCATAGAACAGATATTAAAGTTTTAGGGAAACAGGCATTGGGAGCTTTTCTAGTAGGTACCGACCAGATGTTTGCAGGAAAATACATTAGCGAACATGATAAGAAAATAGCCAACAAGCTGGCCTATGTTATGGCCGGAGGAAATCTTTCCGAAGCATCTTACGTAAGCGAACAATATTTACTGTACCTTGAACGTGAGGCGTTCCTTTCCTTAACAGGAGAACGCAAAACGCTGGAAAGACTTCAACACATGTTACAAAAAGGGAAACCGCTTAGGAATTAGTTAGAAGTGAGATATTAGATATAAGATTTTAGAGATGCATAATTTCCAAAACCTAAAAATTTGGCAGAAAGCAATGGACATTGCAAAAAAGGTTTATTTACTTTCTTCTCAATTTCCTTCTGAAGAAAAGTATGGCTTAACCAGCCAGATAAGGAGAAGTGCTATTTCAATAGCTTCTAATATCGCTGAAGGTGCTGGAAGAAACACCAATGGAGAGTTTAAAAATTTTCTTGGTATTGCAAACGGTTCTTCTAACGAATTATGTACTCAGCTAATTTTATCTTATCGTCTCAATTTAATTTCAGAAGACAAAATACAACCTGTTATTGAAGAATTGATAGAGATTCAAAAAATGAATTATACACTTATCCGGAAATTTTCTTCTTGATGATCTCTCATCTCAGATCTAACATCTAAAATCTAAAAACATGAAAACAGCATACATAGTAAAAGCATATAGAACCGCAGTGGGAAAGGCTCCACGTGGGGTTTTCAGATTTAAAAGGCCGGATGAACTGGCTGCTGAAACTATTGAACATTTAATGAAAGAGCTTCCGCAGCTGGATAAAAAACGTATTGACGACGTAATGGTTGGAAATGCAATGCCAGAAGCAGAACAGGGCTTAAATATGGGACGTTTAATTTCATTGATGGGCCTCAATATAGAAGATGTTCCCGGCGTGACTGTAAACCGGTACTGCGCTTCCGGAATTGAAACTATTGCGATGGCCTCTGCAAAGATTCAGGCGGGAATGGCAGACTGTATTATTGCGGGTGGTTCAGAAAGTATGAGCTATATTCCAATGGGTGGTTACAAACCCGTTCCAAATTATCAGGTGGCAAAAGAAGGCCACGAAGATTATTACTGGGGCATGGGATTAACTGCAGAAGAGGTTGCAAAAAGGTACAATATCAGCCGTGAAGACCAGGATGAATTTGCTTATAATTCTCACCAAAAAGCGTTAAATGCGCTTAAAGAAGATAAATTTAAGGATCAGATCGTTCCTATTGAGGTTGAGGAAAACTTTATAAACGATGAAGGAAAGAAAGAAACCCGAAAGTATACCGTGAGCCAGGATGAAGGTCCCCGCGCAGATACTTCTGTAGAAGCGCTTTCCCGTTTAAGACCGGTATTTGCTGATGGGGGTAGCGTTACGGCAGGTAATGCTTCACAAATGAGTGATGGAGCTGCCTTTGTAATGGTGATGAATGAAGAAATGGTTAAAGAACTGAACCTTGAACCTATTGCACGGCTTGTAAGTTATGGAGTTGCCGGAGTAGATCCAAGAGTAATGGGAATAAGCCCTGTAATTGCTATTCCTAAAGCTTTAAAGCGCGCCGGACTCAAAAAAGAGGATATGGAACTGGTAGAGCTTAACGAAGCTTTTGCTTCTCAATCTTTAGCGGTAATTCGGGAAACAGGATTAAATCCGGATCTGGTAAACGTAAACGGCGGTGCGATTGCAATGGGACATCCACTCGGTTGTTCAGGTGCAAAACTTTCTGTTCAGATCTTTGATGAAATGCGCAAGAGAAATCTTAAGAACAAACATTGCCTTGTAACCATGTGTGTTGGAACCGGGCAGGGAGCTGCGGGAGTGTATGAGGTTTTAAATTAGATTTAAAAGGGAGACAAGAAGCAGGAAACAGGAATCAGGTAGCTAGAAAATGAAAAGGCACAATTTTAAAAATCTTAAAATTTGGCAGGAAAGTATCGTTCTGGTTCAGGAAACATACAATGTCGTAAAAACATTTCCTGATTCTGAAAAATTCAATCTTGTTTCCCAGCTTACGAGATGTGCTGTTTCTATCCCGTCTAACATTGCTGAGGGCACGAGTAAATCTACAAACAAACATTTTAGAACCTATCTGGAAGCTAGCCTTGGCTCTTCCTTTGAATGGGAAACACAGATAATTATCGCATATAAAGAACAGTATATAACCAAAGAAAAATTTGAAGCATTAGAGGAAAAGGTTCAACAAATTCAGCGAATGATTTCTAAATTCATCGATACCTTGTCCTAATTCCTGGCTCTTTTTTCATGATTCCATTAATAACAAACAACATGAGCAATACAACATTAAATTCAAAAGAATTACTACGCGGTGGCCAGTTTCTGGTGAAGGAAATCAACTGCGAAGATGTTTTCACTCCTGAAGACTTTAACGACGAACAAATTATGATGCGCGATTCTGTAAAGGAATTCGTGGAACGCGAAATCTGGCCGAATAAGGAAGAATTCGAAAAGAAAAATTGTGATTTAACTGAAGAAGTAATGCGCAAAGCCGGGGAACTTGGCTTTCTTGGAGTTGCAGTACCTGAAGAATACGACGGGCTGGGAATGGGCTTTGTCTCGACCATGCTGGTTTGCGATTACATTTCGGGAGCTACGGGTTCTATCGCCACTGCTTTTGGTGCGCATACTGGAATTGGAACCATGCCGATCACCCTTTACGGAACCGAGGAACAGAAGAAAAAATACGTTCCCAAGTTAGCGACCGGGGAATGGTTTGGTGCTTATTGTCTTACCGAACCGGGAGCAGGAAGCGACGCGAATTCAGGAAAAACCAAAGCGGTTCTTTCTGAAGACGGAAAAAGCTATAACATTAGCGGACAAAAAATGTGGATTTCAAATGCCGGTTTTGCAAATGTCTTTATTGTTTTTGCCAGAATTGAAGATGATAAAAACATCACCGGCTTTATAGTTGAAAATGATCCTGAGAATGGAATTACTTTTGGCGAAGAAGAGAAAAAGCTGGGAATCCACTCCTCCTCTACCCGCCAGGTTTTCTTCAACGACACTAAGGTTCCGGTGGAAAACATGCTTTCAGATCGCGGAAATGGTTTTAAAATAGCCATGAATGCATTGAACATCGGGAGAATTAAACTGGCCGCAGCTTCTTTGGATGCACAACGCAGGGTTACAGATCTTTCAGTGAAATATGCAAATGACAGGGTGCAGTTTGGTACTCCAATTTCCAAATTTGGTGCTATAAAATCTAAACTCGCCGAAATGGCCACTTCAGCATATGCAGGAGAAGCGGCGTCTTACCGTGCGGCTAAAAATATTGAAGATCGTATTAACATAAGGGTGGAAAATGGCAGTTCTCATGCTGAAGCAGAGCTTAAAGGAGTGGAAGAGTATGCCATTGAATGTTCGATTTTAAAGGTAGCCTGTTCCGAAGATATCCAGAATTGTAGTGATGAAGGGATCCAGATTTTTGGCGGAATGGGATTCTCTGCAGATACCCCAATGGAATCTGCCTGGAGAGATGCCCGTATTGCCAGGATTTATGAGGGTACAAACGAGATCAACAGAATGTTGGTGGTAGGAATGTTGGTTAAGAAGGCCATGAAAGGCCATGTTGACCTTTTAGGGCCTGCGACTGCAGTTGCAGATGAATTAACCGGAATCCCTTCTATGGACAAACCTGATTATTCTGAATTATTTGCAGAAGAAAAGGAAATGGTCGGTAAACTGAAAAAGGTGTTTTTAATGACTGCCGGAAGTGCCGTCCAAAAATTTGGACCTCAGCTGGAAGAACATCAGCAGCTTTTAATGGCTTCCGCAGATATTTTGATTGAAATTTATCTTGCGGAATCTGCGATTTTAAGAGCAGAGAAAAATGCAAAACGCTATGGTGAAGATGCTCAAAAAGAGCAAATTGCAATGGCCAGGTTGTATTTGTACCATGCTGTAGACACCGTAAACCAGAAAGCAAAAGAAGGAATAGTTTCTTTTGCTGAAGGTGACGAACAGCGTATGATGCTAATGGGCTTAAAACGTTTCACCAAATATCAAAATCAGCCAAACGTGGTTCAATTGAGAAATACAATTGCTGAGAAACTGACTTCAGAAAATAAATATTGCTTTTAAACATACATTGCGTTCATAATCAGATGAAAGCCGTTCCCCTCCGGAGCGGCTTTTTTGTAATTATTTGAATATTACCAGCGTGTTCCTTTTACTTTCATCTCAAGGCTATATAAAGCATCCATTGCAGTTATAAATAGTGTTGAATGATTTTCTCCCCCAAAAGTCACGTTTGCCGTCCAGTCTTCATCTACCGGAATATGATGAATTTGCTCTCCATTTTCATTGTAAACTGTCACGCCATCTCCGGTTAAGTAAACATTTCCCTCGTTATCCAGGGTCATACCATCTGATCCCTGTTCCACAAAAAGTTTCCTGTTGTAAAGGCTGCCATCTTCTGCAATAGAATAAGAATATGTTTTATTATCACCAATATCTGCTACATACAGCTTCTTTCCATCTGGAGTTCCAATTATTCCGTTTGGTTGCACAAGGCCTTTTGCTACAGAAACTAACGATTTTGCACCAGGAGCCAGATAATAGACATTTTGACTTTCCAGTTCAGGAGAAGTGCGTTCCCAGTATGGTCTTTGATAATAAGGGTCTGTAAGATATATCCCGCCTTTATTATCCATCCACAAATCATTAGGACCATTCAAATTTTTTCCTTCAAAATTATCTATTAGCACTTTCATTTCCTTTTGTGGCGTAATCTTTATTAACTGAAAATTTTTATCGGCACAGGCCAGGATATTTCCTTCATTATCAATAAAAAGCCCGTTAGCCCTTTTTGCATTTTCAAGAAATACTGAAATTTCTCCTGTTTCTAAATTCCACCTATGAATATTATTATTTGGCTGGTCTGTAAAATACACATTACCCAACCTGTCTGCCGCAGGACCTTCGGTAAATTCAAAATCGTCTGAAACAAGTTCTGGTCCAGCATTTTCAGCTATTACAGACTGATGTTGAGCGATAGTGACAATAGGAATCAACATAAATAGAATGGCTGAGATAGTAAGAATTTCTTTGTACATAATAGTTGTTACGAGAAATGTTATCAGTTAAAAGCTTTTTAATTTTTCTGAATTTAGCACAAAAATATTTCTTTTTTAATAGATTTAAGGAAATCCCCAAAGAAGTTTATTTTATGAATGATATGGATCAGGAATGGGTTAAATATTCAATTGTTGGAATAGTAGTGTTAATTGCTCTTTTTGGCATTACTTATTACATTCTTAAAAAAATAGGTAAAGATCCGCGTAATGTCCTTCCGGTAAATTTTGCGCAACGAATAAAAATCCCACTACTTATCTTTCTTATCTGTTTGCTGGGAAAGGTAGCCATTCTAGGTGAAATTTTTCATTTTGAATATACTTACGTTGTTGTGGGGCATATAACAACTATAGGGTTTATCCTTAGCATCGCCTGGTTTTTAGTTATAGGGTTAAGAATTTTCAAAAACCACATGCTGGGGAAATATGATGTTTCTTCTGAAGATAACCTTAAAGCCAGAAAAGTTTATACTCAATTTATGATCCTGGAGAACATAGTTATTTTTATAATTGTTATTCTGGCCCTTGGAATTGCTCTTATGAGTTTTGAAAGCATTCGCTCTGTAGGAGTAAGCCTTTTAACTTCCGCAGGAATTGCAGGGATTATTATTGGACTTGCAGCACAAAAAGCAATTGGAACTCTGCTTGCCGGAATACAAATTGCAATTACCCAGCCAATGAGGCTGGAAGATGTAGTAATTGTTGAAGGAGAATGGGGCCGTATTGAAGAAATTACCCTAACCTATGTTGTTGTGAAAATATGGGATAAACGAAGGTTGGTAGTACCTTCTACTTACTTTATTGAAAACACTTTCCAAAACTGGACGCGCCAATCGGCCGACATTCTTGGAACCGTTTATATTTATACAGATTATAATGTTCCGTTTGAAGAGTTAAGAGCTGAACAAACCCGGATTTTAGAAAGCACACCTCTATGGGACAAAGACGTAAACGTGGTGCAGGTTACTGATACCACAGAAAAATCAGTACAGATCCGTTTACTGGTTAGTGCCAAGGATTCACCTACGGCGTGGGACCTCAGGGTACTTCTAAGAGAAAAAATACTTGTATTTCTTCAAAAGAATTACCCTGAAAGCCTGCCGCGTACAAGAATAGAAATTCCCGGCCCTATCCAGCAAAAATCAGAAGACTCCTAAAAAATTTTCTTCAGAAACCAGTCCTTTACTAAAATTAGCTGCAGTTTCAATTAATGCAAGGTGGCTGTACGCCTGAGGGAAATTTCCTAACAGCCGCTTCGTCTCAAAATCAATATCTTCACTAAATAATCCCAGATGATTGCTGTAAGAAAGAAGTTGATCGAACATAGCTTTTGCCCTTTCCTTTTCGCCAATTTTATAAAGGCTGTCTATTAACCAAAAGGTACAAATAGTAAAAGAAGAAGTAGGTTCTCCAAAGTCATCTTTATTTTTATAGCGATACATAAGGCCATCCCGGCAAAGTTCTTTTTCCGTAGCTTTAACAGTGCTTATAAAGCGTGGATCGCGTGCTTCAATAAATCCGTAGGATTCCATAAGTAAAGTAGACGCATCCAGATCTTTAGAACCATAGGACTGCGTGTATGCCTCGATTTCCTCATTCCAGCCGTTGTTGTAAATATCATTGTAAATATCGGCTCTAAGGGTTTTCCACTTCGTATCATTCACACCCATTCTCAGTACTTCTCCTATCTTGATTGCCCTATCAACTGCCACCCAACAGAGAAGTTTGGAAAATACAAAATGACGGTCTTCCGTACGTAATTCCCAAATTCCCTTATCGGGTTTTTCCCAGTTTTCTTCAACAATCATCACGATTCCTCGTACTATGGTCCATAGCTCTTCACTATTTTCCAGGGAGGTTTCGAACTGGAGAAATTGCTGATAAATCACCTCCATCAATATTCCATAGATATCATTTTGCTTCTGAATATACGCAGCATTTCCTGTTCGTACAGGATTAGAGTTTTTATAGCCTTTTAAATGACCCAGGATATGTTCGGTTAATTCTTTCTCTCCGTTAATCCCGTACATAATTTGGATCTTTTCATCCTTATTGGGAATAATATTGATGATAAACTGAAGAAAATCTTTTGCCGATTTCACGTGTCCCAGTCCGGCCATTACTTTTATGACCATGGAAGCATCCCTTATCCAGCAAAAGCGATAATCCCAATTTCGCTCCTCTCCTATAGTTTCTGGTAAAGAAGTGGTAGCTGCAGCCAGCACAGCGCCGGATTTTTTATAACTCAATGCTTTTAATACCAGCGCACTTCTCATAATTTCATTTTGATAATGGGAATATCTGGTAGTTTTTTCACTCCAGTTCATCCAATACGTCTTAGTACGCTGAAATTTAAGATAAGACCGGTCCAGAGACTGTGTTATAAGTTTCTCGTGATAGCCTAAGAGGCAATAAGCATTTCCTGTTAAGGTAATTTCCCTGCGTTCAAGAATATCATCCAGTTTAAAGCTTGAGTAGAGGAATATCGAGTCATACTTACCTTCTCTGGTATAACTTTTTATATATTCACCTTTATTTTCATTAAAAGTATCCTCACGGGCAAATTCCAGCCGTGGATCATACTTAATCTTAATCTTCGGGGCACCTTTTAATAATCTGAAGAATCTTATTACATCCGGCGGGGCATAAAAAGAACCATCTTCACGGGGGTATCTGGGCATAAAATCAATAAGCTGAAAGGCGTCTTCTCCATTTTCAAAAACTGTACTTAATACATTTGTTTCCCAAAGGTATTCCTGATTTATAGTATAGTCATCGCCCACTTCAACTTCAAAGCTTCCTCCTATTTCGTCATCTAAAAGTTTAGCAAAAATTCCTGCTGAATCAAAGTTGGGGAGACAACACCAATCCATGGAGCCTGTCTTAGAGACCAAAGCGGCACTCTTACAGTTTCCGATTATTCCGTAATCTAAGTTTTCCATATATTCTTAAAGTTCTTTTAAAAGAATGGTATTCTAAAATGATTTTCGGAAATTTAAGAAAATTCAACTTGGCTGCAACAGAACCAATCAAAAATATGAGCAAGACAATTATTATATCCAACCGCTTACCCTTACAAATTAACATTGAAAATGACCAATTAGAAGTAACTCCCAGTGTGGGGGGACTGGCTACCGGACTCAAATCTTTTCATAAGGAAGGTGATAGTATCTGGATTGGATGGAGTGGAATGCCTGAAGAAGAAATTCCCGGGCATCTTATAGAAGATGTAAAAGTAAAAGCAAAAGAAGAAGATTGTATTGCGGTAAACCTCACTTCTGAAGAAATTGATGGATTTTATTACGGCTTTAGCAACCGGACGGTTTGGCCACTCTTCCATTACTTTATGGAATATACTGAATCGGATGACTGGTATTGGGAAACTTATAAGAAAGTAAATCAGAAATACGCTGAAGAGGTTTTGAAACATTATGAAGAAGGAGATCATATCTGGGTTCATGACTATCAATTGCTCCTTGTTCCAAATATGATTCGCGAACATGCACCGGATGCAATAATTGGATTTTTTAACCATATTCCTTTTCCTTCTTATGAAGTTTTCAGAACCCTGCCATGGAGGGAAGAAGTTCTGGAGGGAGTTTTAGGAGCAGATTTAATAGGTTTTCATACCTACGATTATGAAAGACACTTCCTGAGCTCGGTGAGTAGGATTTTAAGGCATCAGGTAGATTTTAATGAAATAACCCTGCCTGACAGGATTGTAAAAGTTGATTCCTTTCCCATGGGGATAGATTACGAAAAATTTGAAAAGGCAGCTCTTAACCATTTCAAGAATACCGCTGAAGATAAATCTGAATTACAACGCAGGCTGGATCATCACCTTAAGACCACTCCGGATGCAAAACTCATATTAAGCCTGGACAGGTTGGATTATACTAAAGGTATCGCCAACAGGTTACGCGCATTTGAATTCTTTCTGGATAAGTATCCCGAATTTATTGAAAAGGTACGCCTGGTAATGCTGGCAGTACCTTCCCGTTCTAATGTTCCGCAGTATCAACGGCTAAAAAGGGAAATTGATGAACTTGTTGGAAGAATTAACGGTAAATTCTCTACGGTTAGCTGGACTCCAATCTGGTATTTCTACCGCTCCATGCCGTTTGAAAATCTTGTAGATCTTTATACTTCCTGTGACATTGCACTTCTAACCCCAATACGGGATGGGATGAACCTTGTGGCTAAAGAATATATAGCAACCAGAACAGACCATACCGGAATTTTAATATTAAGCGAAATGGCCGGGGCTGCCCATGAAATGAATGAAGCCCTGCTCATCAATCCTAATAATTTTGACCAGATTGCAAGAACATTGAAGCAGGCTTTTGAAATGCCAAAGGAAGAGCAGATAGAGCGTAATAAAATGCTTCAGAAAAGACTGAAACGTTACAGTGTGGAAAAGTGGGCGCAGGATTTCATGAAATCCTTACGTAATACCGAAGACAATCGTCAGGCTTTTGAAGCAATGCGAATTACGCCGAATGTACTCAAAGACCTTAAGGAACGTTATAATAATGCCAGTAATAGAATATTTTTCCTGGATTATGACGGAACCCTGGTGAATTTTACTGATAAACCTGAAAATGCACGACCTGACGAGGAACTGAAAGTACTAATCTCACAATTGATTAAGCAGGAAAACACTGAAGTAGTTCTTATTAGCGGAAGGGATAAAGATACGTTAGGGAATTGGTGGGAGGATACTCCTATAGATCTTATTTCTGAGCATGGCACTTGGTTAAGAAAGTCCAACAGTGATTGGCAGTTATCGGAAAATGTTAAAAATGACTGGATGGAAGCGGTACGCCCGGTAATAGAAAATTTTGTAGACCGTACTCCAGGTACTTTTATAGAAGAAAAAAATTATTCCCTGGCATGGCATTTTAGAAAAGCAGATCCGCAACTCGGGGAAAGACGTGCTAATGAACTTTCTAATGTTCTAAAGGAACTTATATCTAACCGTGGACTCAGTGTGCTGGAAGGAAATAAGGTGCTGGAAATAAAAAGTAGTGGAGTGAATAAAGGAAAGTCTGCCAATAAAAAACTGGCAGGAAAGAATTTTGATTTCATTTTTGCCCTGGGAGACGATTGGACCGATGAGTTTATGTTCAAAGAATTGCCGGACAGTGCTATTACTGTAAAAGTAGGGATAAAGCAAACCAGCGCAAGATATTATGTGGAAGATATCCGTAAAGTCCGGGCTTTATTGCAATCATTCGCGGATAAAAATTAAGCTTTGGGAATGTTAAGAATATTTACTTTTACACAAAAAGTTTATGGCAATGTTAACTAGGCTATTATGGTAAACCAGAGGATATTATATTAATTTTACATCGTAACCAAAATTACGAACTAAAATCTAAACTATAACTATTATGAAATCAGGAAAATTGTTGTTAGGATTAATTTCAGGAGCAGCCGCAGGAGCAATTGCGGGTCTTTTACTTGCTCCTAAAAAAGGAACAGATACCCGTAAAGCTATTTCTCAAACCTCTGATGATTATATCTCTGGTGCCAAAGGTAAAATAAACAACTTCACAGATTCTTTAAATCACAAAGTGGATGCTCTAAAAGCAAAATCAAAAGCTAATTTGACCAACTCAAAATCTAAAGAAAAAATTAATGAAGCCAAGGCTGAAGTTCATGAAATGAAGGCCAGTTAAATATATTAATTATTAATATTATAGAAAAGCTCCGGCATTGTCGGGGCTTTTTTTATTGCTCTTCCCGTCTTCGGCTTGTAGTATAGAAGAAAGTTTCGTTAACTTACCCAAAAATAAAATCAATAAAATGCTTAAGAATTTAGTCCCTTTTACTTTTCTCCTTATATTTTCATTCTTTTCCCCTTCTGTTTTATCTCAGGAAACCAATCCGCAGATTTATGAAATAATCAATAGCGTATCCTCTGATAGAATTGAAGAGGATATTAGGAAACTTGCAGGCTTTGGTACCAGAAATACCTTTAGCGATACAGTATCTGACACCCGGGGCATTGGTGCCGCCCGGCGCTGGATAAAATCTGAATTTGATCAAATCTCGACAGATTGTGATAACTGCCTGGAGGTATTTTATCAAAAAAACCTGGTTACTCCTGAAGATGGACGCAGCGTGCCGCATGAAGCCCTTGTGGTAAACGTTGTCGCTGTTCAAAAGGGAATAAAATACCCAAACCGTTATATCATTATGAGCGGAGACATAGATTCCCGTAATTCAGACACCATGGATTATACTGGTGATGCTCCCGGCGCCAATGATAATGCAAGTGGAATGGCCGGAACTATAGAAGCTGCAAGGGTTTTATCGCAGTATGACTTTGAAAGCAGCATTATTTATGTTGGACTCTCCGGCGAGGAACAGGGTCTTTTTGGCGGGAAGGGGCTTGCGGAATATGCAAAGAAAAACAATTGGGACATTATTGGTGTTCTCAATAATGACATGATTGGAAACATTGAAGGAGTTGACGGGGTAATTAGCAATCGTGATTTTAGAATCTTTTCTGAGCCTGTTCCTCCCACCGAAACAGAACAGGAAAGAAAGATGCGCAGGTATTATGGCGGCGAAGTAGATGGAATTTCAAGACAGCTTGCCAGGTACATCCATAAAACCACAGAAACTTACATGCCCGAGATGAATCCAATAATGATCTATAGACTCGACCGTTTTGGGCGCGGAGGTCATCACCGGTCATTTAATGATCTTGGTTATGCTGGGGTTAGGATTATGGAAGCTCATGAAAATTATATTCGTCAGCACCAGGATATAAGAACAGAAAATGGGATTGAATATGGAGATGTAATAGAGGGAGTAAATTTTGATTATGCCAAAAAATTAACGGCAGTAAACGCTATAAACATGGCCAGCCTCGCCTGGGCTCCTCTCGCTCCCGAAAATGTAGAAATAGGTGGAATTGTAGAACCCTCGGCAAAACTCCGCTGGGATAAAGTAGGCGGAGATGTTGCAGGATATAAGATATATTGGAGAGATACAACCTCTCCTACCTGGGATTATTCCCGTTTTGTGGGAGATGTAAATGAATTTACACTTGAAGGAGTGGTGATAGACAATTACTTCTTTGGAGTCGCGGCCGTTGGCAAAGATGGTCATGAAAGCCTTATAGTATTCCCCTCAGATACTTTTTAAAATACATCTTTTGTTAACGATTTTTTTATCTGCCGGAAAGCAAAACTTTCCGGCTTTTTTATACACCATGATAGATAAAATTTTCTTAGGCCTTAATTAACAATACATTATATAAAGCTTAAATATTTTTGGAATTTATGTTATTACCTTAGAAATGAAATATTAAAAGTAAATAACCATGGCAGATATAAGTATAGAGAAAAAGAAACCGGTTTGGCCGTGGATATTTCTGATATTGATAATTGCCGGCATCATTCTATCATTGCTTCTTTGGCAGGATAGATCTAATCAAAAATCATCAAATTTACCTGAAACCTCGGAAGAAATAAGCTTAAATATGAAAATAAGAAATTTAAAGACTTCTTCTAATTTCTTATATATTAAATTATTGCCGGTACAATTCTACTATGAAAATGAGGCACTAGTGTAGTAATTATTCTTTGATCAAAAAATTAACCATCTAAAATAAATAACAATATGGAAACCAGGAATAAGCATTTATATCATTTTAGTGAGCTATCAGATTATAAAATTTCCAAACATGATCCCGATGTTCGCGGATGGTCGGTAAAGGACAGAGACAATAGGGTAATAGGCAAAGTTGATAATCTGCTTGTAAATAAAGAACTTGACAGGGTTGTTTATCTGGATGTAGAAGTAGATAACACCATTATTGAAGCAAATCATGATCCTTACGGTAGTCCCTCTAATGAAAATGTACATGAATTTATTAATGAAGAGGGGGAAAATCATATTATTATTCCAATAGGGATGGTAGGGTTTGATAGGGACCAGAAGTTTGTTTTTACTGATACTGTAGATTACCAAACATTTGCAGAAACAAAAAGGTACCGCTCAGGAACAAATGTTGAACGGCATTACGAAAATAATGTGTTGAAATCTTATAAGCGCAGCTCCCCGGACGAAGGAAGAAAAAGAACTCACGGAACCAGCAAAGAAGCAGGAGAATTGGTGGATGACGGGAAACATAGCGGTACTTCCTTAAATTCCTTATCTGATGAAGAAATAAAGAGAAGGGAAATTGAAGAAAGAGAACATCCAAGGCACCGCGGTACTGAAGATAGCCCTGGAACCGGGGCCATTAATTCTTCAAGGCATGCAGATACTTCTTACGATAAGGAATTCCAAAGCAAGAGAGAAAAACAACATTTAACCTCCGAAAGTGAAGATGATCAGGCCCGTAAGAAAAAGGAGAGTGGATCAGATGAACGTGGCAATACTTCATTTAACAGGGACTTTGACAGCAGGCAATCTTCTGGGAAACCCCAGGATGAATATATTTCAGATCAGTCTTTTAGCAAAGAAAAAGGAGATGTATCGAAAAAAGAAGCCGATAAGAGAATTACCGATGAAGAAGAGGAAAGAAGAAAAAAAAGAGAAGAGGATCCATTTTATGATCGGGAAGAATTTCGCAACAGAAATTACAAGGGTAAAAGAGATCTGTAACTACATCTGTTTAACCTCACTAGGCTGGCTTTTATGCCAGCCTTTTTATTATTCTATAAAAGAAAGCTGGATTCTTTTTTGATCTATATCTACACCTATAACCGTAACTTCTACGTGTTGGTTAAGTTTTACTACTTTATTAACATCAGAAACGTAGTTTGTGGCTAATTTAGAAATATGTACCAGCCCGCTTTCTTTTATTCCTATATCTACAAAACATCCAAAATTAGTAATATTATTCACCATTCCTGGTAACTTCATTCCTTCCTTTAAATCTTCGATAGTTTTTACGGAAGGATCAAATTCAAATGATGTTATCTTACTGCGTGGGTCCAAACCTGGTTTTTCAAGTTCTTTGGCAATGTCCTGCAAAGTGGGTAAACCTACTTCCGCAGAATTATAGTCTGAAATATTTAAACTTTTAACTACCTCTTTATTCCCAACCAGATCTTGAAGTTTTAGATTTAAATCGTCTGCTATTATTTGAATTATAGCATAATTTTCAGGGTGTATTCCGGTGTTATCTAAAGGATTATCCCCATTTTTTATTCTAAGAAAACCCGCAGACTGCTCATAAGCTTTAGTCCCTAAGCGTGGTACCTTCTGCAATTCCTCCCTGGTATTAATACCATTGTTCCCACTCCTATATTTAATTATGTTAGATGCAATACCAGAGCCGATGCCAGACACATAGGATAACAATTCTTTACTGGCTGTATTAACATTTACCCCAATCCGGTTCACGCAGCTCATAACCACGGTGTCAAGTTTATGTTTCAATTTAGCCTGATCTACTTCATGCTGATATTGCCCTACTCCAATAGATTTTGGATCAATTTTAACCAATTCTGCCAGAGGATCACTTAACCGGCGGCCAATGGAAACCGCACCACGAACGGTAATATCGTAATCTGGAAATTCTTCCCTGGCAAGTTTTGATGCGGAATAAATCGAAGCTCCTGCTTCATTAACCACAAAAACGGCAACTTCCCTGTCAAAATTAATTTTCTTTATAAACCTTTCCGTTTCTCGCGAAGCAGTCCCATTTCCTATGGATACTGCTTCGATTCTGTAAGCATTTATAAGGGATCTTATTTTTTTCATCGCCATGGTATAATCCTTCTGAGGCGGATGAGGATATATATTTTTATTATAGAGCAAATTGCCATTTTCATCAAGGCAAACCACTTTACAACCCGATTTAAAGCCCGGATCAATAGCTAAAATCCTTTTACTTCCCAGCGGCGGTGCCATTAACAGCTGTTCGAGGTTCGATGCAAAAACTTCTATAGCCTCTTCATCGGCCTTTTCTTTAGCTGCATTTAAAAATTCGGTAGTATAAGAGGGCTTTAATAATCTTTTGTATGCATCTTCTATTGCTTCTGAAAGTAGTACAGAAGCTTTAGAAGTATTTTCTTTTATAATAATTCTTGAGATTAGTTCAATAGCTTCCTCTTGAGTTACCTCCACTTTTATTCTCACTATATTTTCAGCGTTTGCCCGATGAATAGCCAGAAATCGGTGAGAAGGAATTCGCCTTAAACTTTCGGACCAGTCAAAATATTGCCGATATTTTTCCGCCCCGGGTTTGTGCTCTTCAGCTTTTACCACTTTTGAAGAAATCACTGCAGTTTTTCCATAGAGTTGTCTTAAACGGGCACGTACGATCTTGTTTTCATTTATCCATTCGGCGATTATATTTTTAGCACCTTGCAAGGCTTCTGAAATTGAAGAAACCTCTCCTTTTACAAATTTTTCTGAAGCCCCTTCAGGATGATCTGTGTTTTGCGCCATAATGATTTTAGCAAGAGGCTCCAGGCCTTGCTCACGCGCCATATCTGCTTTTGTTTTCCTTTTCTTGCGGTAAGGCAAATAAATATCTTCCAGCTGAATGAGATTTGCAGATATCTCAATTTGTTTCCGCAGCACATCAGAAAGGGCTCCCTGTTCTTCAATTGATTTAAGAATACTTAATTTTCTTTTCTCAAGCTCTTTCCAGGTATTGATAAGTCCTGAAATTTTTTCAATTTCTACTTCAGAAAGATTGCCGGTGCTCTCTTTTCTATACCTGGCAATAAAGGGAATAGTAGCATCCTGCTCTAATAAGCCTAATGTATTTTTCAGACTTTTTTGACTGATTTTAGTATGCCCGGCAACAAATTTTAAAAGTTTCAAAAATATGAATTTTGAGAAATTAGAATGTCACAAATATATCTGAACAATCAAAAATACCTGAAGTATTTCGAAAGAAACAACACGAAATGAAAAATTAAATAATTTCTACTTCCCGGGAATGTTCAATAGCTTTTTCACTATTTCTGAAATAACAGGTAACTACACCCATATCTTCAATGTTTTTTAGTATTTCCTGTACTTCTTTTTTCTGGGAACCTTTGGTTTGCCTAATATAAATTGCACCAATGCTAAGTGGATATGTTTTGCAAATCCTTTCATATAGGTATGGGTCCTTTTGAGAATCATCTCCTAACAATACATATTGCAATTTTGGATAAAATGAGATAATGTCTTTAATTTTCTCGTATTTATGATTGTGACTTCCTCTTCCACTAGAGAGAAAATCACGAATACCGGTTTTTATTTTTTTCAATTTAATAACCGCTTTTGGAAGCTCATGAATACGTGCAAATTCTTCAATAAATTCATATAGATTCCACTCGCTGCTTGAAACATAAAAAAAGGAATTGGAAGCCTCTTTACTGTCCTGTCCTGCAATGCTCAATGCCCTGTAGTGTTTCACCACATCATCAAATATCTTTCTCTTATTTACATTTTTTGAGAGCATTACATACAATTTTTTAAAAAAACTGTTACTGTGGGATATAAGAAAAGTATCATCTATATCTGATATAATGGCAAATTTACTCTCATAAGGTTTAAGCAATTCTCCTTTTTCAATAATTCCAAATTCATGCAATTCACAAATAATCTCATAGCTATGCCAACCGCTTTCCAGTTCTTCTGTAAAAGGTATGGAAAAACGGAAGTAGCCGTCATCCTGTGTTTTAGTGGTAACATCTAAGCCCCTGAACTTAAGCCGGATTTTTACATTAGGCAGTGGTTTAATTCTGAACATATGAATAATCGAAAAAGCATGTCTAATCCCCCTGCGGTCCAAGCGGTATTTATCGGGTGCCCAGGATTTAAAAAGATGTCCAAATACTACAAGTTCCTGGTCATTAACATATCCACGGTATAATTTTAAATCGAGTTTCAAAAGCTTTAATTTTTCTCTAACTAACAATCATTTCTAAAATACTTAATTTTAACTATATGAATAAATCTATGGGAGATATTAAAGAAATTTTATTAGTTGTAAACCCTATCTCAGGAGACATTAATAAAAAAAATATGGTAGATGAATTAAAGATAATAATTGAAAGTAAAGGTGCTGAACTTTTTATCTACCATACAAAAGGAAAAAATGATCTGGAAAATATACGTAAAATAACTGAAGAAAGACAGCCATCGAGAATTATTACTGCTGGAGGGGACGGTACAATTAAACTTGTTGCTGAAGCTACAAAAAGTTTTAATATACCAATGGGGATAATACCCGGTGGATCGGCTAATGCACTAGCACTAAACTTAAAAATCCCAGATACCCTAGAAGAACAGATAGATGTAGCCCTGGGAACTAATTTTATTGATATTGATCTTATTTGCCTCAATAATGAAATTGGTCTTCATATGAGTGACCTAGGAATTAATGCGGAATTAATCAAAAATTATGAAGAATCTACTTTTCGCGGAAAGTTTGGTTACCTGCTGCAAACTGTTCCCACTCTTATAAAAGGCAAATACCCGTACAGCTTCACTATTGAAACTGAAAATGAAAAAATTACGGAAAAAGGAATTTTACTGGCCTTTGCAAACGCACAAAAATATGGTACAGGAGCAAATGTAAACCCCAATGGAAAGATAGATGACGGTATTATGGAAATTCTGATATTTAAGGATTTTGATTTTAGAGAAATACTTAACACCTTGCGAAATGAGACTAACCTAAGCAAAGATTTTGTTAAGGTGATACCTGTAAAAGAGGCTAAGGTTACTTGCGAAGAACCCGTTCCGTTTCAAATAGACGGAGAATATTTGGGCGAAGTAACCCGAGTGAATGTAAATATTTTATCTGAAAAAGCTAAAATAGCTGTCCCGAATTAATTTTAAAGGTTTTAGTATCTTTTTAATTGTAGTGGCTCAATCCGTTTATTAAAAATGTTCTCTCACCATAAGTATTAGTTCCTATTGAATACAAGAAAAGTAAAACTTCAAGCTAAAAATTTTATACATAAAAATCATCTGCGATAGTATACAGACGGTTTACGATAATTATCCTGAAAATTGGAAGAAAAATTCGTCTTCTCTTAAACTGAAAAAATTTCAGATGAAATTTTTAGTGATTATAAAGCCATTGCATTTCCATTTCCAAGCTCTTCCACAGGGCCACACGGAATATATTGTCCCGGAATTGGATCGTACCATAAAACATTTTCCCCAATCTGTTCGCTGGTTTTCCACGCCCAGACACCCATTTCCCTAACGTCTTGCAGATAAGCATATGCACCTACATCGGGATTAGAAGTATTTTCTTCTTTGGGTTCCTGTACAGGATCTTTATCCTGAGGGTCCTGAGTTTCACTGTTCCGCTTCATGTATTTTTCTTTTTCCGCGGGAGTGGCACGAAGATACTTCTCTACAATTTTCTCAAATTCTTCCTCACTTGCTTCGCCTGGATCTTTATCAAATTCATTTTTAAAGGCCTCTGCAAAAGCATCAGCGGACTCTCGGAACTCCTCTTGCCGTTCAGGAGGAGCTACTTCAGCCATGTAGGAATCCAGAAATTGAGCTATATTTAAATCGCCCGCCCCGGGAGTATCTGTTGCGGGTAGAATTATATCCAGGACTTTTTTAAGGACAAAGCCATTTGCAGCAGATAAAAAAACAGGCTGCCACTCATACTCAGATTCATTCTTACAGCTCTGCAACAGACTTAAAGTTGTAGGTCCCACCACCATTATTCCTGCTCCAAGTCCGATATTTTTTAATGCCTCTCTTCTTTTCATGATAAGAAAAAATTAAGCGTTAGATTTTTTAAAATTCTTTGATGCATGGTCTGCAGCCCTTGCCGTCATCGCCATATATGTTAACGAAGGATTCTGGCATCCCGAAGAAGTCATAAAAGCACCGTCTGTAACATATACATTAGGCACGGCATGTACCTGATTATTGCCATTTAAAACTGAAGTTTCAGGATCTCTTCCCATCCTTGCGGTTCCCATTTCATGGATTCCCAGTCCCGGTGCCCCAAGTTCATCATAAGCACGTATATCCTGAAAACCTCCTTTTTCCAGCATAGCTACGGCCTGCTCCTGCATATCTTTACGCATGAGTAATTCGTTCTCTTTAAATTCCGCATCAAAAGTTATTGTTGGTAAGCCCCATTCGTCTTTTTTATCATAATTAAGGAACATCCTGTTTTCATGATAAGGTAAGGTTTCCCCAAAGGCTATTAGTCCCATTGTCCATTTACCGGGTTTGGATACAGCTTCTTTTAATTCCTTTCCGTACGAAGCTTCAGCAATGCTCTCTTCCCAATTGGTTCTGCTGGCCCCACCCTGGTAGCCATAACCACGTGTAAACGGCATTTTTTCCCCACCGTCAATATTTCTGAAACGAGGGAGGTAAATTCCGTTGGGCTTCCTTCCCTTGTAGTAAGAATCTTCAAAACCATCATAAGTTGCTGATGCCCCAACTCTGAAATGGTGGTCCATAACATTATGGCCCAATTCGCCACTGTCATTTCCCATTCCGTCAGGAAAACGATCAGATTTTGACTGCATAAGTATGCTTGTAGAAGCCATAGCAGATGCACATAAGAAAATCACATTGGCCTTATATTCTATGTTTTCTTTGGTCTCCGCATCTATGATCTTAACTCCAGTAGCTCTTTTGGTTTCAGGATCATAAACCACTTCATGCACCACCGAGTTTGGCCGTAGGGTCATATTTCCCGTTCTGCCAGCTGCTGGAAGTGTTGAGGCATTACTACTAAAATAGGCTCCGTAAGGGCAACCCCGGATACACCTGTTCCTGTACATACACTTATTACGGCCTTCAAACTTTTTATCTCCAGTAATATGGGCCACACGCCCCATCGTCATAACCCGGCCGTTAAAGTTTTCAGCAATTTTTTCTCTCAAATGATCTTCTACACAATTAAGCTCCATGGGAGGAAGAAAATTTCCATCCGGCAGCTGAGGCAATCCCAGCTTCTCCCCGCTTACCCCAATATAGGATTCAACATAATCATACCAGGGAGCAATATCTTTATACCGTATTGGCCAGTCTACTCCTGCACCATCGTTTTTGTTGGCTGTAAAGTCAATATCGCTAAGCCGGTAACTGTGGCGCCCCCACATAATAGATCTTCCTCCAACATGATATCCACGCATCCAGTCAAATCTTTTCACCTCATTATACGGATGTTTAATATCATCTACAAACCAGTGTGCGCTGGATTTGTTCGTAGTATATCCGGTACGTGCCTGCTTGTACTGCCGCTTTTCCTCTTCCCGAGTTAATTGTCCTTTAAACTTATAATCCCACGGATCATCATTCATAGTTGGATAATCCTTAATATGTTCTACCATAGGCCCCCGTTCCAGCACCAGGGTTTTAAAGCCTTTTTCACACAATTCTTTAGCAGCCCAGCCACCACTTATGCCTGTACCAACAACTATGGCATCATAGTTATCATTTTCGTATAAATTAGTCACACTTTAGCAGTTAATTGATAGTAAATTTTACGGTGTAATGTCAAATATAGAAATTTAAGCTTATTATTTTACATCTTTAAAAAAAAGTCTACTTTTAAAATTCAAATAATTTAAGAATTTATTTTCTCTACTTATATGAAAAAATTTCTCTCCGGGGCTACAGGAATATCATCCTTGTTAATATTAATCCTTCTGACATTTGCGTCCTGCAAAGATTCCGATAAAAGAAATGAACAACAAGCTGATACAGAAGTTGTAGCATCAGCCGAAGATCCTTTCTTCAAAATTTCTTTAGCACAATGGTCATTACACGAGCCTATTATGAACGGAACTATGAATCCCATAGATTTTGCTGAAAAAGCCAGTGATTTGGGATTTGAAGGAATAGAATATGTGAGTCAGCTTTATTCGGATAAATATAAAGATGCCGAAGATCCGGAAGCTGCTTTTAAATCGCTTATAGATACACTGAAGCAAAAAAGCGAAGAATATAACGTGAGAAATGTTCTTATTATGGTTGACAACGAGGGGGATCTTGCTTCACCTGATGCCGCTGTAAGAAAACAGGCAGTTAAAAATCATCAAAAATGGGTGGATGCAGCACAAACTCTTGGTTGTCATTCCATCAGGGTAAACCTCTTCGGAAGTGAAGACAGGGATATCTGGAGAAAATCGGCTGCTGCCGGTTTAAAAGATCTTGCAGAATATGCCGCCGGTAGAGATATAAATGTACTGGTAGAAAATCACGGCTACTTATCTTCAGATGCCAATCTTCTTATTGCAGTGATGGAAGATGTAAATATGGAAAACTGCGGAACATTACCAGATTTTGGAAATTTCTGTCTTAAACGTGAAGGAGGTGAACGGTGGGAAGCTTCATGTGTACAAGAATACCCGAAATATAAAGGTGTATCCGAGATGATGCCTTATGCCAAAGCCGTTAGTGCAAAATCATACGCATTTAATGATGAAGGCGAAGAAACTACAATAGATTATGGCAAAATGCTGGAAATTATTAAAGAAGTTAGCTATAACAGCTATGTGGGGGTGGAATATGAAGGAACAAATTTATCTCCTGAAGAAGGCATTCTCGCAACAAAAGAATTACTAATAGAAAAAGGAACTAAGTTGAATTCAGAAAAAGAAAAGCAGTAACATGAAAATTACCACTAGAAATCATTTTACAGAGATATTTGTAACAGGCCAGATACACCGATTTTAAAGCCGGAGAAAAATTTAAAAGTTCGGCGCAGGGACTTATTACGCTGGCAACCTATGGGGTAGGAATGCTGATTGGTTTTTACGTGGCCGGTTTAATTAGTGACGCCAATCTACTGGGAGAAAAGCTGCACCAATGGGATTCAATCTGGATATTTCCGGCAGCATTTGCTTTTGGCGTAATGATTCTTTTCGCTATCTTCTTCAGGAATGAAAAAATAGAGAAAAAAGACATAGAAATTTAAATCATGGGTAAAAAGATAAAACTTGGAATTCTAGGAGGAGGCAGTGATTCATTAATTGGCATTCTTCACCGCATAGCCTCTGCTATGTATGATAAATATGAACTGGTTGGCGGTTCCTTTAATTCTGAATTTGAAAAGAGCTTACAATTTGCTGAAGAAGTCGGAATTGGCTCCGATAGAGTCTACAAAGATCTGGAAACACTAATAGCTAAAGAAATATCTTTGCCAAAAGAAGAGCGCCTGCAGGTGATTTCCATATTGACTCCTAATTTTCTTCATTTTTCCATGGCTAACAAACTTCTGGAAAATGGTTTTCACGTAATATGTGAAAAACCTATGACCACTACCTATGAAGAAGCCAAAATTCTGAAAGAGACCCAGGAGAAATCGGGAAGTATTTTTGCCGTAACCTATACCTATACAGGCTATCCAATGGTGCGCCAAATGAAGGAAATGATTGCCGGCGGAGCCATTGGAGAAATTCAAAAAATAGATGTACAATACTACCAGGGCTGGATAAATCCTATTATTCACAATAAGGAGGAGCGTTCCAGCATCTGGAGGCTTGACCCTGAAAAATCGGGCATAAGCTGTTGCATTGGCGACATTGGAACACATGCATTTGACATGATCGAATATGTTTCGGGGCTTCAGGTGAAAGAAATCCTGGCAGACCTTAACTACATGTATGAAGATAATGCCATGGATATAGACGGTACAGTTCTTTTACGATTTTCAGAATATGTAAAGGGAATATTGCGGTCCAGCCAGATTGCCACGGGTGAGGAAAACAATCTTTCTGTAAATATCTACGGAAAAAAAGGCGGATTAAAATGGGAACAGGAAAATCCCAATTATCTCTATTTATTGAAAGAAGGCGAACCTATGCAGGTTCTTAAGCCAGGCCATGAATATAATAGCGCTTTTTCTCTGAATGGAACAAAATTGCCCCCGGGCCATCCCGAAGGTATTTTTGATTCTATGGGTAACATTTATAAAGGTGTTGCTAAAGCCATTAATGGGGAAAAAAATTATGATGGAGAATTTCCCACCCTCGATGATGGCCTTCGTGGAATGAATTTTATTGAAAAAACCGTGCACTCCCACCAACAGGGAAATGTATGGGTGAAAATTGATGAATAACAGATATGAAGACAATTAAAGGACCTGCTGTATTTTTAGCACAATTTATTGATGAAAAAGAACCTTTCAACTCGCTGGACGGGCTTTGTAAATGGGCTTCAGGATTAGGCTATAAAGGAATACAAATTCCAACCTGGGAAAAAAACCTGATTGATCTAAAAAAAGCGGCAGAAAGCAAAGACTACTGCGATGAACTAAAAGGTAAAATTTCATCTTATGGCCTTGAGATCACAGAACTCTGCACCCATCTCCAGGGACAGTTAGTTGCAGTGCATCCTGCCTACGATAAGATGTTTGATAATTTTGCTCCTAAAGAACTTCATAATAATCCTAAAGAGCGTACCGCCTGGGCTATAGATCAGCTTAAAAGTGCTGCCAAAGCAAGTCGTAATCTTGGGCTTGATGTAATGGGTACATTTAGCGGCTCCCTGCTTTGGCATACCGCCCATCCCTGGCCACAGCGGCCACAGGGGCTGGTGGAATTGGGCTTTCAGGAATTAGCAGAAAGATGGTTGCCTATTTTAAATGAATTTGATGAGCAGGATGTTGATGTGTGTTATGAAATACACCCCGGGGAAGACCTTCACGATGGGGTTACTTTTGAACGTTTTCTAGAGGCCACCAACAATCATAAAAGGGTAAATATTTTATATGATCCCAGCCATTTTGTATTGCAGCAACTCGATTATCTGCAATACATTGATTTTTATCACGATTACATTAAAATGTTCCATGTAAAAGACGCCGAATTTAATCCAACCGGGAAAAAAGGAAGTTTTGGAGGTTATGAAGATTGGGTGAACCGTGCTGGCAGATACAGAAGCCCGGGAGACGGCCAGGTAGATTCAAAACTATATTCTCCAAATTAACAGAATATAGCTGTGATGTATGGGCGGTAATGGAATGGGAATGCTGTATAAAATCTCCGGAACAGGGTGCTAAGGAAGGTGCTCCTTTTATAGCCAAAAATATCATCCAGGCAACCGACAAAAAATTTGATAATTTTGCCGGTTCCGAAATTGATGAAGAAAAATTAAAACAATTATTAGGAACCAATTAAGTTGAAACTAATGAATAAATTAAATGCAGGTTTAATTGCTTTGGTAATATTTGCTGCGGGCTGTAAAAACAACAGCGAAACAGAAAATCAGCTGGAAGAACCAATAAATGAAGAACAGGCTATGAATACAGATCAAAACGAATGGGAAGATCTAACTGCCGGGGAAAACCTGGATCAATGGAAGGCATACAATTCCGATTCTGTTTCAGATCAATGGAAAAAAGAAGGAAACACTATTGTTTTCACTCCTGCTGAAGGAGAGCGAGAAGGTTCTGAAAATCTAATTTCCAGGAAACAGTACAAAAATTTTGAACTAAATTTTGAATGGAAAATTTCTCAAGGAGGTAATAGCGGTGTGATGTGGGGAGTTCAGGAAATGGAGAAATACCATGAGCCGTACTATACCGGTCCTGAAATTCAGGTGCTGGATAATCAAAGGCACCCGGACGCCAAAAATGGAGCCATACGTCAATCTGGAGCTTTATATGATATGGTACCGGCAAGTGAAGATGTGACCAAACCTGCAGGAGAATGGAATAAACAAACCATCATGATTAACCACGAAACAAATAAAGGCAGTGTAACTTTAAACGGCACAAAGGTGGCAGAGTTTCCAGTTAAAGGTGAAAAATGGAAGGAAATGGTTGGTAAATCTAAATTTGCTGAATGGGAAGATTTCGGTAAAAGTGACACCGGTCATATTGCACTTCAGGATCATGGAAATCAGGTTTCTTACAGAAATATTAAAATAAAGGAACTGGAATAAATTATTTTTTCAGCTGATTCTAAAAGAGGCATTCCGGAAGTTCATAATTAACTTCCGGAATGCCTCTTTTACTTTTCTCAACCCAATTAATTTTTCTATTTTATCAATTTCAAAGCAGATACTATGAGGACATCTAAAGTTACATTCAATAATAAAAACGGGAATAAGCTTTCAGGATATATGGAGGTTCCCACCAATCAAAAGCCGCAGAATTTTGTACTCTTCGCCCATTGCTTCACCTGCAATAAAAACTTCTTTGCACCAAAGGTCATCAGCAGGAATCTGGCCTCACAGGGTTTTGGAGTTTTGAGGTTTGATTTTACAGGCCTGGGAGAAAGCGAAGGAGATTTTTCTGACACCAATTTTTCAGGTAATATTGAAGACCTAATTGCCGCCGCAGAATTTCTTGAAAAAGAATATAATGCCCCATCTGTTTTAGTAGGACATTCTCTTGGGGGAGCTGCCGTCTTAATGGCTTCAGAAAAGATTTCTTCTGTGAAGGCTGTAGCCACCATTGCTGCGCCCTCTACCGTGACCCATGTTAAAGGACTCTTGGCAGAACAGATGGAAAATCTGCAAAAAGACGCAGATGCCATGGTGAATATAGGTGGCAGATCTTTTAAAATAAAAAAGCAGTTCCTGGAGGATTTGCACCAACATGACCTTCAGCAAAAACTTGAAAATTTAGATAAAGCTGTGCTCATAATGCACTCTCCTCAAGATGCAATTGTTGAAATAAAAAATGCCGAAGAGCTGTATTCAGTGCTTAGCCACCCCAAGAGCTTTGTTTCTCTGGATGGTGCAGATCATCTATTAAATGACCAGAAATACCCGGCTTACGCAGGAAAGCTAATTGCATCATGGGCAGAACGCTATATCCCTGCAGAAGAAGAGGTGGATTTGGAAACCGATCATCAAACTGTGGCAAATCTGGGTAACGAGGGCCTCACTACAGAGATTAAAACCGGTATACATAATTTTATAGCAGATGAACCTGTTAAAATTGGAGGCAATAATTATGGCCCTACGCCATATGAGTTAATTTCGGCGGGACTCGCTGCCTGTACTTCTATGACATTACAAATGTATGCCCGTAGAAAAAAATGGCCTCTTCAAAACGTGGAAACACATATAGATTATGCAAAGCAGCACGCGTTCGACTGCCACAATTGTGAAGAAGAAGATAGTAAAATTGATACCTTTCTAAGAGAGATTGTAATTAGTGGCAACCTTAATAAAGAACAGAAAGAAAGGCTTTTGGAAATTGCCGATAAATGTCCTGTACATAAAAGCCTTACCGGAAAAATACAGGTAAAAACCAAAATATTATAATCCCCTTTTTCTGTTTCCACAATATTACTGGCCTCATATAGACCTTATTCCATTGTTAAGCTATACTTAAAACTTTGGTGGATGCTATCATTCCATTTAATTTAGAGGTAGAAAATTACTAAAACCAAACCTAAAATTATGAAACGTATTAGCTTAACATTATTATTTTGCGCTTCTATCTTTATTGTAGGTTGTAAAAACAACCAGGGAGAGAATGACGCAGTAAATCAAATGGATGCGGAGGAAACTTCGGAAATGGAACAGCAAACAAATGCTGAATCTGAACAAACGCAGGAAATCACTGTAGACCTTCAGGCTAAAAGTGGTAGTGAACTTTCCGGCACCGTTACTTTTACAGAAGAAAACGGAGAAGTAGCAATGGAAGGAACCATAAATGGATTACCTGAAGGAACCCATGCTATCCATATTCATGAAAATGCAGATTGTTCTGCTGAGGATGGATCTTCTGCCGGCGGTCATTGGAATCCAACTAACGAACCTCATGGTGAGTGGGGAGATGAAGAAGGATATCACCGTGGTGATATTGGTAACTTTGAAGTAAATAGTAACGGAGAAGGTACTGTAAGTATGAGTACGGACCAATGGTGTATTGGATGTGATGATCCTAATAAAAACATTGTTGGAAAAGCAGTTATTGTTCATGATGGTGTAGATGATTACACATCACAACCATCGGGAGATGCCGGTACAAGAGTAGGCTGTGGAGAAATAACCATGTAATACCTGTATCAAAATAAAAATAAAAAAGCAGCTGATTGGCTGCTTTTTTTATTGTAGAAGTTTATTTTTATATATTTACAGAACCTTAATATTCCTCATGCAACAAGATGGCCTTATCCAAGAGCTTCAAAATGGAAATGAACGGGCTTTTGAACGTATCTATCAGCTATATTCTGAAAGCACCTACGGTATAATTTTCGCAATTGTTAAAGATGAAAAAGTCGCGGAAGAAATTTTGCAGGATGTTTATATGAAAATATGGAACAATGCATCTTCATACGATTCTGATAAAGGAAGATTTTTCACCTGGATTTTAAATATTGCAAGGAATGCGTCAATAGATAAACTACGCTCGAAAGATTTCAAAAATAAAAGACAAAACCTGCAACCGGATAATTTCGTAGATATTTTGGAGACCAGAACTAATTATGCGGCCGCCACAGATGCAATAGGGATTAAAAAATTTTTAAATGCTATTGAACCGGTATGTAAAAAGCTAATTGATTTGCTCTTCTTCCAGGGATTTACCCAAAAAGAAACCGCAGAAGAATTAAAAATGCCACTGGGAACTGTAAAAACAAAAAACCGTGCCTGTATAAAAAGTTTAAGGGAGCTTGTACTAGAATAATATGGATTTACATGAATACATATCATCGGGAATTCTTGAACTTTATGTGTGCGGGGCACTAAGTGAAGAGGAAAGTCGTGAGGTTTCCCGCGAACTTAAGAAACATCCTGAAATAAGGGAGGAAGTAGAAGAGATTGAGAAAGCACTTTCTCAACTTGCTGTTTCCGTTGCTCCATACAATCCTGAATCTTTGCTGGCTTCCATCAAATCTAAAATTGCAGCCAAAAAAGAAAAAACTGTTCCCTTACACCGCAAAACTTCAAGCATTTTCACGTACATGGGATGGGCAGCAAGTCTTCTGCTTCTTATTGGATTATTCTTTCTTTTTAACCAAAATAATGATCTACGTGAGGCTTTAAAAAGAGAGCAGACCAGAAATGCGCAAATGGAACAACAAATAGCAGATGCCCGGGAAAACGCCGAAAGAGCTGAAGAATTATTGGCTATTATAAGAGACAGAAATACCACAAGAATACAACTTGCAGGACAAGCTGTTGCACCAGATTCTTATGCAACCGTTTTCTGGAATATCGATGCGAACCAGGCTTTTATAGATGCCCAGGGACTTCCTGAACCTCCACGTGGTAAGGTTTATCAGGTTTGGTCTCTTACCGTGCAGCCTTTAAGACCTACCAGCATAGGCTTGTTGAGTGATTTTGCAGAAGATGAAAATAAGGTTTTCCAATTACGCAATGCCAATAACTCTGAAGCTTTTGGTATTACCCTGGAACCCGAAGGAGGTAGTGAAACTCCTACTATGGATCAACTATACGTAATGGGAACTGTTGGAACTCCTTAATTAAATATTAGGCAAAGAAGAAAGGCCTGCCCCCAACGAACAAGCCTTTCTATAACCAACCAAAAAAAATTAAAACTCAAAGTATTGAATTCGCCAAAAAGAATCATTACTAAATTCATTATCTCTTTGAGCTTCACTTATATATACGGAGATTAATTCCCTGTGGTTTTTCAAATAGGCAATTTTAACATTCTACGTAAGCCATCTTTTAAACTCTTTCACTTTTTCTCTACTAACAATTAATGGGAAGCCCCGAAAAGACTGCACCTTGAGCCTAAGTCGTGAATTGGAATAAGCTATAATATCTTCAATTGTTTTAACGTTTATAATGGCCTGCCGACTGATCTTGAAAAACTTTTCGGGATTTAGCTGCTGTTCCAAATTCTCCAGAGAAATGTCAAGAGGGTAATTACGCCCGTCTAACGTATGAACGTAGGTTGTTTTACTTTCAGAATAAAAACAACTTATTTCCTCTACACTAATCAGCCTGAGATGTTGTCCCACTGGCACTGTAAACCGCTTTTTATATTCTGAAGCCGAAAAATTTAGCAGCGATTTCAGGTTTTTCATATCCAGGTTTTGCCGGGAGTAATTCCTATTCGACTGGTATTTGTCCACAGCTTTTTCCAATTCCTCTTCATCAATCGGCTTCAGCAAATAATCTATACTGTTCAGCTTAAATGCTTTTAAAGCGTATTCATCATAAGCAGTTGTAAATATTATTGCACTGTCTACCTCAACATTCTCAAAAATTTCAAAGGAGAGGCCATCGCTAAGTTGAATATCCAAGAATATAAGCTCAGTTTGCTCATGCTGTAACAGCCAGGATGTACTCTCCTCTACTGAATGCAGTGTAGAAATCACTTCCACACCAATCTTTTTCAGCATTCGTTGCAGGCGCCGCGCTGAGGGTTTTTCATCTTCTATTATCAGTGCTTTAATCATATCTTTAATATTCCACTTATTCCCAGGTTTTTCTTTCCTCTTTGCTCATTATTTCCCGCACTTTACGCTCTTCCCATGATTTTCCAAAGAAAATATTGGGACCAAATATACTTGCCCAATGTGCAAATACACCAATTCCCCAGAAAAAGGCAGTTGAATAGGTCCAAATTTCCTTAAGAGCACCCCAATGCTCATCCTGATAAAACGCTACTGCAATAATTGCTATATTGACAAAGGAATATACAAGCAGATGAACATAAAAACCTTTAATCTCCTTTGCTTTCTTTTTTGCAGCCCTATAGCTCATATTCTCACTAATATTTTTCATCACTTCCATTTTTGCTGATTCCCTTTTTCCATTATTTCCCTTATCTTACGTTCTTCCCAATCTGAACCATAGCCAAATACCGAAAAACCGTGGATGGCGAGTCCTATTCCCCATCCGAACAGCGGGAACCAAAACCACTGAAACCTCCAGTAGGTATAATAATTAATAAATATAAGAAAAGGAATTACCACGCAGTATGAAATCAGATTTCCATAAAATTCCTTAATTTCCTTTACCCTTTGACTGGCTCTAAAATAAGCCTCACCCCGGTTAGTTTCAAAAATCTTCATATTTGAAATTTGTTTAGTTAATATTGGTAATCTTACTTTAAAATATTCTCTCTTTTCTTCTATCACTACCTTCCTCCTGGTCATCAGAGCATAACGGTTTACTATGTTTTGAAGGCCCACTCCTTTTCTTTGCTGCACCACCTCTTTCTTTTGAAGGTTGTTTTTAATAATTAAATATCTATCTTCCACATAAATCCTGATCTTTAGAGGCCTCTTTTCACTTACCACATTATGTTTGATTGTGTTTTCCAAAAGTAGCTGCAAAGACAGTGGCACTACTTTGGCTTCAGGAATATCAAGATTCTCCTCCACTTCATAAAATATACTGTTCTCAAAGCGCGTTTTTAGTAACTTCATATAAGTAACAGCAAAAGACAGCTCCTCTTCCAGGCTTACCAGCTCTTTATCCTTTTGTTCCAGAACATAGCGATAAATTTTAGAAAGTGATGTGGTAAATTTTTGGGCCTGTTCAGCATTTTCATCAATAAGTGCGGTAAGTACATTAAGGCTATTAAACAAGAAATGCGGATCTATCTGATTTTTAAGGCTCTCGAATTTTGCTGAAGCTGTACCAGCAATAATTTTTTGTTCGGTAATTTTCTGTTCCTGAAGGGCTTTATAAAAGTAAATAAGGTGAAACACAAGCGAAACTATGATCGTAAATAATAACGGTGGGAAGTAATACCTCAACTCTTCCTTCTGAAGAAACGTACTTAATTCCACTCCTCTAAAAATTATATTATCTATAAGCCGGCAAAAGAAAAACCCGATAAGAGTAAGAACTATGGAACCGGCGGAAGCAAAAAGTACGCGTTTCACCCCTGCCCTGCCCCAACCGATTTTCCGGTTAAAATATTTGAAATAGGAGCCATTGATGGCCGTCAGGACAAATGAATAAAAGAGATAAATCCCCCAAATTTCCCAATTTAGAAGTTTACCCATCCTGGCATTAAAAACAGAATCCAGTAACCTCACTACTACTGCAATAAGAACCGAAACCTTTAATATTTTACCAGTCAATTTCATTTATGCTGTACAATTATTTGCTAATTTCAACTTATTGTTCTTATATCAAAAAATTGATTTTCTGAAATGTCAATTTTTGAGGCTGAACTGTTACAGAAGGAAATAAGATCAAAATTTCGTAAACCTAAAGCTAATTTTATTCTACAGGAATAGAGAATCTTCACATTGTAAAAATTGACTATTCTTTAGCTAACTGTAAATAATCCCTTCTTTAGAATCAAAAAAGCGCTTGACCATCAAATCAGAAAGTGAAAATTAAAATGGTTAAAAGTAGATATTAAAACAAAAGCTTCTAAAAAAGTAGCTAGAGCCAGTTTGTGAAGGATGAGAAGATAAAAAAACACCGAGTGCCAAAATAGAACATTTCAGCACTCGATGTCTTTTTTAAAATAGAAAGTAGTTGAAAGATTAAAAGCGATGGTTACACATCATCATCAACTTCCATAATTTTTCTATTCGCTTTAAAAGGCCGCACAATAAGCCTTGCTGCTTTATCGAACTTAATGTAATTGTACACCCAATTAAAAAAGGTAACTAATCTATTTCTAAAGCCTATAAGAAACCAAAGGTGGACAAACATCCAGATAAACCAGGCAAGGAAACCTCCAAATTTTAATTTTCCCATATCTACCACTGCACGATTTCTTCCCACCGTTGCCATTGTACCTTTATCATTGTAATTAAAAGGTTCCAGTTTTTCTCCTTTTATAAGCCTAATAATATTTCTGGCAAGATGTTTCCCCTGCTGAATAGCCGGCTGGGCAACCATTGGATGACCTTTTGGAAATTCCTCACTTTGCATCAGTGCAATATCACCAATTGCGAATATATTTTCATAACCATTAACCTGGTTAAAAGTATTTACCTCATAACGATTCGCTTTATCTACAATCGCTGAAGCATTTAATCCTTTCACCGGTGCACCGGTTACACCGGCAGACCAAATAAAAGTTGCTGTTTTTAAGGAAAGGTCAGTATTGGTTTTCACCAGATTTCCATCGTAATTTTCCACCATGGTGTTCAGATGGATATGTACACCTAATTCCTTAAGAAATTTCTCTGCTTTTACAGAAGATTCCTCGCTCATGGGAGGTAATACACGACCCAAACCTTCAAGAAGGTGGATATTCATTTCATTAGGATCAATATCGGGATAATCTTTGGGAACAATGTTATTTCTAAGCTCTGCAATAGCACCGCTCATTTCTACACCGGTGGGACCTGCGCCAACAATAACAAAATTTAATAATGCCCTTCTTTCTTCTTCATTATCAGTAATCACCGCTTGCTCAAGATTTTCAAGAATGAGGCTACGAATATTCAGGGCCTGCGGAACAGTTTTCATCCACATCCCATTCTTCTCAATACTTTTATTTCCGAAGAAATTAGTCTTTGTACCCGTTGCAATTATCAGATAATCATATACAATATCGCCAATATTAGTATGTATAAGATTTTTTTCAGGCGAGATAGAAGAAACTTCAGTAAGTCGAAAAAAGCACCTTTTACTGTCCCTTGTTATTTTTCTTAAGGGGTAAGCGATAGAATCCGGTTCCAGGCTGGCCGTAGATACCTGATATAGCAAAGGCTGAAATGTATGGTAATTATGCTTGTCCAGCAACACCATTTGCACATCCTCCTTTAGCAGTTTTCGGGCAAGAGACATTCCGGCAAAACCTCCTCCTATTATTACTACCCTGGGCAGATCTGATTTAGGAATATTCATGTATTAGTTGGTTTTACTCAAATTTAAGATTTCTGCTTATGGGAGAGAAAAAATGCTGAGGCATTAACTATACTTTATACTTTTTTGTAACATTATAGTTGCGAAGACTACCAATAAAAGCCAACCTATTATTGTGAACAAGGAATTAGAACATCAGTTTGTGAAAAATCTGGAAAAAAACCAGAATATAGCGCATAAGATATGTCGTATCTACACAAACGATCAGGCTTCACACAACGATTTATTTCAGGAAATCACCATTCAGCTATGGAAAGCTTATCCTAAATTTCGTGGTGATGCAAAATTTAGTACCTGGATGTACAGGGTTGCGCTTAATACAGCAATTACACTTTATCGTAAGAAAAAGCGCGGAATACAGACTCAGGATTACGATACTGTTCATTTTAAAATAAAAGCTGAAGAATATAACGATGAAGAAGAGCAACAAATTAAACTGATGTATGATGCTATTAAAGAGCTAAACGATATTGAAAAGGCACTGGTTTTTCTCTACCTGGAAGACAAAAATTACAGGGAAATTTCAGAAACATTGGGAATTTCCGAGGTAAATGCAAGAGTGAAGATGAATAGGGTAAAAACAAAATTAAGAACAATATTAAATCCGTAGTGGAGAAATGGATGGATTGGATTTACTAAAAAAAGACTGGAAAAGCAGGGAAGCAAATCTCCCCCGCCTTTCTTATGATGAAATTTATAACATGATATGGAAGAAATCTTCTTCTATTGTAAAATGGATATTTATCATAAGTATCCTGGAGTTTTTATTCTGGGCCATATTGGATATTGCTGTTATTGATAAGAACTACTGGAAGGAAATTGAAGAACTAGAGCTAACCGAATTTACCATTGTTTCCAATATTATAGGCTACCTAATTACGCTTATTTTCATATTTCAGTTTTACAGGAACTATAGAAGGATCAATTCTACCGACAGTGCTGCCGAATTGATGAAGAATATTCTAAAAACCCGGAAAACGGTGAAGTATTATATCGCCTTTATACTTATTGGATCTGCAATTACCGGCCTTATTTCCCTGTATTTTATTATTGATCATCATAGCGCAACGGCAGAAGTTACGGCTGCTACCAACTATAACTTTAATACACTGGCATGGATAAAATTATCCTTTATGATAATTATAGGTCTCGCTTTATTAATGGGGCTTATCTGGTTATTCTACAGGCTTATTTACGGAATTTTATTAAGAAGATTAAACCGGAACTATAAAGAACTCCAGAAACTGGATGTGTGAAATTAAGGTAGAGTTTCAAAGTTTGAAAATAATGAAGAAAAGATTTGAAAATGTACAATGGAAAACTTTCTTTTTCTGGTTTTTTCCTTCTTCTGAATGAATTTTAATGAATTCAAAATTCCGAATTAAAAATTTAAACCTCCAGAATAAAAGCTCCCATCCTTTTTAAGGAGGGGTGGCCGTAGGGCGGGGTGGTTGTTTGAAATATGAATTTAGAAATATGGAAAATTGAAGTTCATTTAAACATAATTTTCAACTTCCTAATATTCCCATTCCCGCTTCTTATTAAGCTCTTCCATGGCGTTCAGCTCTTGAGCAGGAATAACTTTCAGGAATGATGAATGTTGCTCAATTGCGTACTCCAGTTTTTCTACAATTTCTTCAATAGATTCGTTTTCATAATCTATTTGCAAAGGCTTCTTTATCTGGAAAGACTGGAGAATTCCGCGTTTTTTGATGCGGAGTCCTTTTTTATCAAAAGATCTGCGAAAACCATCAATTACGATAGGAATAACAATTGGTTTATAATTTTTAATAATATGGGCCGTACCTTTTCTAATTGGTTTAAAAGGTTTGGTGGTACCCTGAGGAAAAGTGATAACCCAGCCGTCCTTCAGTGCTTCGCCAATATTTTCAAAATCCTGGGGGTTAACATCTCTTTGGATTTCCTGGCCTTTTTCCCGCCAGGTACGCTCAACGGTAATTGCCCCGGCATAAGCCATTATCCGGGTTAAAAGCCCTGCGCGCATGGTTTCTTTGGCAGCCACATAATAAATATTCATTTTAGGCTGCCAGATATATCCCACATTTTTGATGGAATCCTCCCTACCGCTAAGGCTGGCGTTAAAAACATGAAACATTGCAACCACATCTGCAAAATAGGTTTGGTGGTTGGAAACGAAAAGCACATTGTTATCGGGAAGGTTTTTAATTATTTCGGAACCTTCAATTTTCAGCTCATTAAATCCGCGGTACCTCCTGTGTGTCATCACGCCAAAAATGCGGATAAGCCACTTCTTCAAAAATAAAATATGACCGAAAGGATTTTTTTTAAACAAGCCCATGTTTAATCACTAAATTTATCTGCTGCCTGAGCGGGAGCAAATATAAGAATTCCTGCCTTACAGCACCTGCCGTAACATTTCCTTCAATTCACTCAACATCATCCCCGTAGCTCCCCATACAATATGATCATTTAGCTTAAAAGCAGGAACTTCAATGTTTTTTGCGTAAGAAGTACTCAACCGGTGTTTTACCATATTTATGTCATCCATAAAATGCTCCAGTTTCACTTCAAGAATAGCTTCCACTTCAGATTCCTGCCGAATCAAAATCGGAGTTTTTTCAGTGATTCCCATATACGGGTAGACCCAAAAATTGCTCGGCGGGATGTAAAGTTCAGTCAATTTTTTAATGATGGATATATCTTTCCTGGGAACTCCTATTTCTTCTTCGGTTTCCCTTAATGCGGTTTCCTCAAGGTTTCCATCTGTCATTTCAACCCGGCCACCGGGAAAACCAATTTGGTTTGAGTGTACTCCTTTATATGTTTTCCGCAGGATTAAAACCATATTTGTTTGGGAGGAATTATCCGGATAAAACAGGGCCATTACTCCTGCTTTGTTTGATTTAAGATTACCCATATCTGTATTAGCCAATTCATCAATTCGCATTTGCGGAGCTAATTTATGGTGTGCAGGTTCGCCGGGTAGCCCTATTTTTTTTAATTTTGAGATTCTTGATTTAAAGATTTCGAAATTCATGAGACCCAGCCATTTTATAATTTTAATTTTTTCCGTTTCGTTTTTCGCAAGTTGTGAAGATAATAAATCTTCTCAGAAAAGTGCAGCAGAAACAGTAGCCGAAAAGATTCAAAATGCCGATTCTACCGCAACTGGTGTTGCTGAAAATATTTCCGAAGAAAAAGAAGAAACAGAAGAAGCATTAGGTGATGCCTATCCTATTCCACAGGAAAAACTGATTCCTTTTTTAACAGAATATGGAAAAAAGAACCCGGAAAACAGAGTTAGGATAAAAACCAGTTTTGGAGATATTGAAGTCAGGCTTTTCAGAGATACTCCATTGCACCGGGCCAATTTTATAATGCTGGTGAAAAAAGGCTATTTTAATGACACTTACTTTCACCGCGTTGCACCGGGCTTCGTTATACAGGGAGGAAATTCAGATAATATAAGTACAAATGAAATGCGGCATGACATTGGTTCTTATCTTATTCCCAGTGAGTTTGATGCCGGCCACAAACATACCTATGGTGCTTTTTCCGCAGCAAAATATAGTGAGCAGAACGTGAGTAAGGCTTCTTCGCCTTATGAATTTTTTATTGTTATGGACAAAGGTGGTTCGCCACATCTTAACAACGATCACACGGTATTTGGGGAGGTAACGAACGGAATGGATGTTGCTGAAAAAATTGTACAGGTAGAAACGGGACAATCCGAATGGCCAATTGATAATGTTTATATAGATGTGGAGATTATTGAATGATTTTGAAAGTGCAATAGAGCGCAGCAATGCACCATTGTGAGCGGAGAGCCAACGGAGCCCAATAATCTCCTCTTTTACTGCTGCGTATAATAATTATAATCGGAAACAACCCTGTTTAAAAAATCCATAGGATTTTCTTCATATTCCACATCCAGAAGTTCGGAAACTTTTTTTGCCAGCATTAAAATAACCTGGTGATTCCCATTAATTTTAGCCTTTCTGAAAATACCTTTAATTTCCTGTACATCAGCATCCTTTAATACCGTTACCTGCGGATATTTTGGGGTGTAATCCTTTGGAAGATCTACCGCCAGTGTACTAGAGATACCTATTTTGCGCTTTTCTGTAATTACCGTTGTCCTGGCTGCAATGTCGCCCAGCCGCTGCCCTTTACCATTCAGCAAAATAACCACAACGGCCACTGCCCCACTGGTAAGGCTAATATCCACAAACCGCAAAAGCCATCGTATAAGATAATTGGCAAAAGAAGGCCGGGAGCCGTCTTCCATCACCACCCGTATCTGCATGGCTGCTTTTCCCGGGGTCTGTCCGTTCCAGAAAGTTTCCCATAGCAAGTAATATAAAAAAATAGGTAATCCCAACACCAGGTAATACATCATATCGCCCCCCCGGTCCAGATTTGTTCCGGAAATAATAAGTCCCATAAAAATTCCGTAAAGCACCAGAATAAAACTATCTACGATAAAGGCCACAATACGCTCTCCCACTCCCGCCACATTTTGGTTTATACTTATATTTTGAGCAGTTTCTATTTGAAAATTATCCATTTAATATGTTACTTTGAGTCCTCTAATTGAAAAAACATGCGCGAGGCCGCCTTTGTGAAGCAAAATAAGGATAAATGGTTGAAGTTTGAAAGCCTCCTTAAAAATAAAACCGCTATTCCCCCGGAGCAACTCTCTGCTGTTTATGTTGAAGTAAGTGACGATTTAAGCTACGCCCAAACCTTTTATCCACAAAGCAATACTGTACTTTACCTGAATGAAATAGCTTCGGCCGCACATCAGAAAATGTACAGGAACAAGAAGGAGTCAAAAAACAGGTTTATCTCATTTTTTACTGAAGAATTTCCGCTGTTCTTTTACCACCATCAAAAGCAACTATTGCTGAGTTTTCTCATATTTGCCCTCTTTGCCGTGGTTGGTGCTTTTTCTGCGGCCAGTGATGGCGCCTTTGTACGGGGAATCCTTGGTGATGCTTATGTAAACATGACCCTCGAAAATATTGCCAATAATGATCCTATGGCCGTTTATAAACAGGCAGCAGAAATCGATATGTTCCTGGGAATTACAATTAACAACATAAGGGTGGGGTTATTTGCCTTTACGCTGGGAATTCTTGCCGGCCTGGGCACGGCTTTTATACTCATGCAAAATGCCGTGATGCTGGGTTCTTTCCAGTATTTTTTCTACGACAAAGGATTGCTTTGGGAATCGGCCAGAACTATCTGGATACATGGTACCATTGAAATTTCTGTTATTATCGTGGCGGGATGCGCCGGCCTTGTGGTAGGAAATAGTATTCTGTTTCCCGGCACTTATTCAAGGTTACGCTCTTTTACTTCAGGAATAAAAAGCGGATTAAAAATAATAATCAGTACCATTCCTTTTTTTATTATCGCAGGTTTACTGGAAGGTTTTGTTACCCGCATAACTCAAATGCCGGACTGGCTTGCCATAGCCATTATTTTACTTTCTTTGTGCCTAATCCTGTTTTACTACGTTTTCTATCCAATCTATCTACATAATAAAAAATCAAGCAATGAACAGCAAATACATCAAATTTAAGCAACAAAGGGAATTGGGCGATATCCTTAGTGTTCTGTTTAAGTTTCTAAGGGAAAACTACAAAACTTTCTTCGCCAGCTTTTTCAAATTCGTTACCCCTGCTTTTATCCTTCTTATTGCTGCCGTAACATATTATACCTATTCCACGGTGGGAAGCCCGGTATTTAGTACAGGAGCCTTTAATGAAGGAGAGGTTATTCTGGCAGTAATAATTTTAGCCGTATCCGTATTATTATATTCGGCAGTTCTTAATGGCACAGTACTACATTATGTAAGGTCTTACATGGCCAACAACGGTGAAGTGGTACAGGCTGAAGTAGGCCGGGGACTTAAAAAAGATATAGGGAAACTGGTTGGCCTACAACTTATCGTATGGATTTTAACCCTTGCCGGCCTAATCCTATTTCTAATTCCCGGCATTTATATAAGTGTGCCGCTAGGACTTAGTGCTGCAATCCTTGTTTTCAGGAGAACAAATGTAACCGACAGTATTTCGGAAGCTTTTCAACTGGTAAAAGACAATTGGTGGATTACATTTTTTACCATTTTTGTTGTTGTTTTGCTAATCTATGTCATCAGTTTTATTTTTCAGCTTCCCCTGCTCATTTATACCATTATCAAAATGTTTACGGTCTTTCAGGAAAATTCTGCAGGAGATATTTCAGGAGTTTTTGACTGGGTTTACATGCTGTTATCTATAATTGCCTCTATATTTCAATATATTTTATATTCGATTCTTCCATTGGGACTTTCCTTCGTTTATTTCAATTTGAATGAGAAGAAAAATTTAACGGGAACTTTTGAATCAATAGAAAATTTGGGAAAACACGAATAATGTATAGACTTATTTTAGCACTTTTACTCACTATTTTTTGCTTCGGAAATGTCTTTTCCCAGGCAGAAAATACCGGTGATTCCATTGCTGAAATTCAATATGACCATACGCCTGCACTTCACAAAACTTCTTTTGATGAAGAGCAGATTGAAAACTTTAAAAGTCAGCCGGAGTTTGAATATCTAAACAGAACCGAAACGGATTCCTGGTGGACCAGGTTTAAAAAATGGCTAAATCTAAAATATGAACAATTTCTGAATTGGTTGTTTGGAGAATATACTCCCGGCGGGATTTTGCACTTTATCATAAGAATACTACCATACATTATCCTGGCCGCGGTACTGGGATTTGTTTTCTGGTTAATCACAAAACTGGATCCGGGAAGGTCCCTGCTGGAAAGACCTGCAGAGTCCAAAGTGTTTTTATCTGAAGAGGAAGAAATTATCCAGTCTAAAGATATTGGTAAATTAATTGAAGAGGCTATCCAAAATAACCAATATCGCCTGGCAGTGCGCTACTACTATCTTCTTGATTTAAAAAAGATGGATGAGCTCGGAGTGATTTCTTATCAGTTTCAAAAGACAAATGAGGATTATTTGGCTGAGATTTCCACTGAAAATGTAAAGCAGCAATTTCGTAAAATCACCAGGCTTTACGAATTTGTATGGTACGGGGATTTTAAAGTTTCAGAAACAGAATTCCGTCTTGCTCAAAAAGGTTTCGCCCAAATGGATGATATTTTGAAAAATCCGGCACATGAATAAAACTTTCAAAATAACATTTGCCCTGTTTGTGCTACTTATTCTTGCGCTAACATATATGGAGGCCATCGAGCCGGAACCGGTGAACTGGACCCCAAGTTATACCGCCAAAGATAAAATTCCCCTGGGAAGTTTTGTGTTCTTTGAAAGCTGGAAAAACAGCAAGTCGACCAAAATTGAAGAAATTAATATTCCGCCTTATGAATTTTTTCAGCAGGACAGTGTGCCCGGCGGCACCTATTTTTTCCTGAATCATTACATCGCATTAGACGATAACGAACTGGAGGATTTACTGGAATGGGTAAAAAAAGGAAATTCTGCTTTTCTTTCTGCAAATTACCTAAGCCTTAATTTACTGGATACACTGGATATTGAAACCAGTGAATTTATGAGCGAAAAAGATTTTACTTCAGCGCCACGCTTCAACCTTGTAAATCCTGAACTTAAGAGCGACACTGCTTATAAACTAAACCATAATATAGATGCCATTTTCTTCAGCAAAATAGATACGGCGCAACATGTGGTTCTGGGAGTGGCAGGCCTTGAAGATGATATTGACCATGAAGAAGAAAAAGTTAATTTTATTAAAGTGCCTTACGGGGACGGCGAGATCCTGTTACATACAAGTCCGCAGGCGTTTAGCAATTATTTTATACTCTCAGACGGTAATTATGAATATGCCGAAAAAGTTTTGTCTTACCTCCATCCCGGTGGCAAAATATTTTGGGATGCTTATTATAAATCTGGAAAAGCCTTTTATTCTTCCCCGCTTTACATTCTGCTAAGCAGCCGATCCTTAAAATGGGCATATTATTTTGTGATTATTGCAGGTGTACTCTTTATTGTTTTTGAAGGAAAAAGGAAGCAGCGGCCAATCCCCGTAGTAAAACCGCCACAAAACCAAACTTACGAATTCACTCAAACAGTGGCAGATTTGTACCTTGAGCAAAAGCGGTATAAAGAACTTACAGATAAAAAAATTGAATTATTTTTAGAATTTATCCGGATAAACTATCGTCTCTCTACCCAGGAAGCCGGAAAGGAATTTTACAAAAACCTGGCTGCAAGAGTAGAAAAAGAGCCGGAAGATGCCGAAGAATTATTTAATAAAATAGATCGCCTTAAAAATAAAAAAGAGGTAAGCAAAGAAGAATTTCTTCAGCTTAGCCGCGCGATCAACAGTTTTAAAGATTTAAAAGATGGAAAACGAAGAGATACAACCTAAGGAGGAAATACAAAATGAGGAGCTAAACTTTAGCAGCCGTGTGCCGCTTGAAGAATTAAGGTATTCCGTGGAAAAACTGAAGGAACAGCTGGCAAAGGTAATTGTGGGGCAGGACGAGTTTGTAGAACTTCTTATTGTGGGTTTACTTTCAAACGGGCATGTGCTTATTGAAGGTGTGCCCGGCGTGGCAAAAACAGTTACTGCCAAGTTATTCGCAAAAAGTTTGGAAACAGGCTTCAGCAGGATCCAGTTTACGCCAGACCTTATGCCAAGCGATGTTCTGGGAACTTCAGTACTTAACATGAAAAATTCCGAATTTGAGTTTAAACCAGGGCCTGTATTTTCCAATGTTATCCTGATAGATGAGATTAACCGGGCTCCTGCCAAAACACAGGCCGCGCTATTTGAAGTGATGGAAGAACGACAGATCACCATAGATGGAAAAAAACACACCATGGAAGCTCCTTTTATGGTTCTCGCCACGCAGAACCCTATTGAGCAGGAAGGCACTTATGCCCTGCCGGAAGCACAGCTGGACAGGTTTTTATTCAAAATTGAAGTGGGTTATCCTTCTGAAGAAGATGAAGTGAAAATTCTACAGTCGCATCACGAAAGAAAAGGAAGATTGCCTGAAGCCAATATTGAACCTGTGTTGAATCCCGAACAACTAAACAATTTAAAAACGCAGATTCACGAGATAATTGTTGAAGAGAAACTGCTCACTTATATCGCCCAGCTCGTTGGAAAAACAAGGCAGCACCCGCATTTATACCTTGGTGCATCTCCCAGGGCTTCCATAGCAGTAATGAATGCTTCCAAAGCTTTTGCGGCAATCAATGGCCGGGATTTTGTTATTCCGGAAGATATTAAACGTACGCTTAATCCTGTGCTGGGCCACAGGATAATCCTTTCACCGGACAGGGAAATGGAAGGCATGACCACTAAAAATGTTATTGAAATGATTACCCAATCTGTTGAAATTCCGAGGTAAGTGATTAAATTCTTCAAATCTTTATATTTTACCCAAAGGGTTTTTGTGGCACTTTTCAGCATTGCCATAATCTTCCTTTTTTCCTATTGGTTTGAATTTTTATATTTTACCGCATGGATTTTTACCGTTCTCCTTCTGGTTTTTCTGCTGCTGGACATAATCACATTATTCAAAAATCAAGGCATAACAGCAGAAAGAATTTTACCTGAAAAATTTTCAAATTCAGATAAAAATCCAATAGTTCTTAAGCTTCAGAATAATTATAAATTCAATGTTTTTTGTGAAGTTATAGATGAGCTGCCCGTTCAGTTTCAAAAGCGGGATTTTCTGAAGAAGTTTCAGATTCCCGCTAAAGGAAAACATACTTTCGAATATATTGTAAGACCTTTGCACCGGGGGGAGTATATTTTCGGAAAACTGAATATTTATGTATCCACCCATCTGAAACTGGTAAAAAAACGCCAGGTATTTGATGAAGACCAGGTGGTGAAAGTTTATCCCTCGTTTATCCAAATGAAAAAGCTGGATTTCCTGGCCATCGATAACAAGATTTCCCAGCCAGGGATTAAGAAAATCCGCAGGATTGGACATACGATGGAGTTTGAACAGATTAAGGAATATGTAAGCGGGGATGATGTGCGCACCATTAACTGGAAAGCGACTGCAAAACAGGGAAACCTGATGGTGAACCAGTTTCAGGATGAAAAGGCGCAGCCGGTATATTCCATAATTGATGCGGGGAGGGTAATGAAAATGCCTTTTAAAGGACTGAGCCTTTTGGATTATGCCATTAACAGTTCGCTTGCTTTTTCCAACGTGGCTTTAAAGAAAAAAGACAAAGTAGGCCTCGTAAGTTTCTCCAACAAAATTGAATATATATTAGCGGCAAATTCTAAATTAAGCCAGCTAAACAGGATTCTGGAAACACTTTATAAAATCAAGACCGGCTTCAGGGATTCTAATTATAGCCTGTTGTATGCAAATATCAATAAACATATAAACCATAGAAGCCTACTATTGTTGTACACCAATTTTGAGCATATCTCGGGCCTAAAGAGACAGCTTCCATATTTAAAAGCATTGGCCAAAAAGCACGTTTTAGTGGTTATATTTTTTGAAAACACCGAAGTTCAAAAACTTATTGATGCAGAAGCCGATTCTGTTCCGGTAAGTGCTCACCAGACAATTGCCGAGCAGTTTTCTTACGATAAAAACAGAATGGCCAAAGAACTTCAGCGTAACGGGATTCAGACGGTTTTAACCAAACCCGAAGACCTCAGCGTCAATACTATAAATAAATACCTGGAAATTAAAGCCCGCGGCATTTTATAAAATTGCGGCTCAGCAACTAAATTCTACAGTTCAGCAAAACGTTTTCTGTGAAGGTTCTGCTTCAGAATATATTTGGGGCATCAACTTCAAACCAGTAACTATGAAAACTTTAGTAGTATTAGCAGCCGCATTATTCTTCAATTTGGTAAATGCTCAGGAAAATCAGGAAGAAAAAGAGAAAATCATCGTCACCATTAATAATATAACCGGTGATGAAGGAGAAATTTTATTCGGAATGTATACCGAAAATACCTTTATGAAAGCAGAACCGGAATTTCGTGTTTTAAGTAAGATTAAAGATGGAGTGGCTACGGCTACTTTTGAAAAAGTCCCGGAAGGAACTTATGCCATTATTGCATTACATGATAAAAATGGAAACAAGCGTATGGATTTTGACAGCAGCGGAATGCCGATGGAAGATTATGGCACCTCCGGAAATTCCATGTCTTACGGACCACCACAATGGAACGATTCCAAATTTGCTTTTGATAAAGGAATACGTGAAATAGTAATACTCTTTTAGAGTTTTATCAAGTATCTCAAACCACAGTGCCAGGATGGCTGCTGTGGTTTTTTAGCATGTGCTATAAGAAAAAATAGATATACTATAGAAAAAACCAATACATTTGTAAAAGTAAAAATTTTAGCCTTTATGACTATTACCCAGCTCCACTATGTATTGGCGGTTGCCGAACATAAAAATTTTACGAAAGCCGCCCAAAAGGTTTTTGTGACGCAGCCTACTTTAAGCATGCAAATCCAAAAACTGGAAGAAGAACTGGATGTGCAAATATTTGACAGAACGAAAAAACCCATTCAGCTTACCGAAACCGGGCAGAAAATTGTGCACCAGGCCCGAAATATTGTAAATGAAAGCGACAGGATTCAGGATATTGTAGATCAGCAAAAAGGATATGTGGGAGGAATCTTTAGACTTGGCGTAATTCCTACAGTTATGCCTACTTTGTTGCCTTTGTTCATCAACAATTTTATAAAAAAATACCCAAAGGTAAAACTCAAGATAGAAGAGCTGAATACACAGTCTATTATTGAAAAATTAAAAGAAGGCCATCTTGATGCTGCCATTGCTGCAACACCGCTTGAGCAGGAGGGAATAAAGGAAAACGTACTTTATTATGAACCCTTTGTTGGATACATCCCGCCATCTCACCGGCTTCATAAAAAAAACAAAATTGCTGTAGGAGATCTTGATCTGGATGATATTTTGCTGTTACAGGATGGACATTGTTTTAAAGATGGAATAATAAATTTATGCAAAGTTTCCCGCGGCTTTAGTGATGATCATTTTCAGCTGGAAAGCGGGAGTTTTGAAACTCTTATTAAACTTGCCAATGAAGGCCTGGGAATGACCCTGCTTCCTTATCTACACACCCTGGAAATAAAAGATGTTGAAAAGGGCAACTTAAAGATGTTTGAAGACCCTGTACCTGCGCGGGAAGTGAGCCTTATATACAATCGCAGCGAATTAAAAATGCAAATTATTGAGGCTTTACGCAGCACTATAGCTGGCGTTGTAAAAGGAGCAATTGCTTTTCAGAATGTACAGATTATCAGTCCGGTAAATAAGAAATAATTGTAGAAAATTAAAAACTTTGGGGCAAGCCCGAAATGAACTGGAAAACAATTTCAATTTTTTTGAAGTAAACCTTGGGAAATTAATCCTTCAATCCGATGCTAAATCACAAAAGCGGCCCTGAAGCCGCTTTTTCTATTCATCTAAATAAATTAAACAATCATTAAGTTCAGGGTTCTGCTTGATAAGAGACATAATCCAGATCCTCAATTCTTCAATTTCATGAGGCAATAATCTCTGGATGGCCTTTTTCACCTCCTTACAGAACAAATTAGCATCAAAACTTACTTTATCAAGTACAATCTTGGTGTAATCAAACATCGCTCTCGCCATAATTTGATATTGGTTTAGTTAGAATTAGGTTGATTAAAAAGTGAGTAGTTTTTGCTCAATAAACTAGAAGATTTGCAATAAATATATAAAAATAAAATTGTTCTTCTTCTATTTCAGTAGTTTTTTAACAAATCAGAAACGATTATCACCACTCATCATATCTCCCAATCCTCCTAAAATACTCCCTTCTCCTTTATCTTTACCTCCTCCCTGTGGGGCTGCCTGATGAATCCTGCTTGCCAGCCTGCTAAATGGTAACGACTGTATATAAACCGTACCCGGGCCGGTTAAAGTTGCAAAGAACAATCCTTCTCCCCCAAAAATGGTGTTTTTGATTCCACCTACAAATTCTATATCATAATCAACATCCTGTGTAAAACCGATTATGCAACCCGTATCCACTTTTAATTTCTCACCTGGCTGTAATTCTTTTGTTGCCATGGTACCGCCGGCATGAACAAAGGCCATTCCATCTCCTTCAACCTTCTGCATAATGAAACCTTCTCCCCCAAATAATCCACGACCCAGTTTTTTGCTGAATTCGATTCCGATAGAAACTCCTTTAGCCGCACATAAGAAAGCATCTTTCTGGCAAATGAATTTTCCGTTAAAACGGGTGAGATCTATCGGCAGAATTTTACCGGGATAAGGTGAAGCAAAACTTATTTTCTTCTTCCCCTCAATTTCATTGCTGAAAATGGTCATAAAAAGGCTTTCACCAGTAAGTAGACGCTTTCCTGCTCCCAGAACCTTACCAAGAAAACCTTCATCTTTAGCTGAACCATCACCAAAAATAGTATTCATCCTGATGCCATTATCCATCATCATAAAATTACCGGCTTCAGCAATAACGGCTTCAGAAGGATCAAGTTCAAGTTCCACATATTGCATTTCCTCTCCAAAAATCTGGTAATCTATTTCATGTGCATTCATAATAAAATGTTTAGAGATTTATTCTTCCGATATGATTCTAAATGATTTCCAATAATTGCCATTACATAGAAACTGCTAATTTGTTTCTTCTAAATAGTAGTAACATTATTATTGCATCGGGCTCCTCAATTTTCTATTTTCACACACAACCCAATCTACAGTATCTTCTCCAAATTAATTTTAAAGGTAAACTGTTACCAGAACAAGGCGTAAAGCATTGCTACTATTAGTAATATCGCAAAACTGCAAATATTAAACACCGGTCCGGTTTTAAATAAATCCTTCGAAAAAACAATCGATTTTTCGTGATTTCTTCCTTTTGCTTCAGCATAACTTATAATAACCATAATCAACATGGTAAGAATCCAGGTAGCCATCATCTGGTGCATAAACGGCCAGTTAATAAATAATGGTGAATCGATCCAACCATTAGGCCCCACTTTGAAATAAAGAGCAATAGGAATGGAAACCAGAACTCCTAAAATTGCCGCCTTATTAGTTGTTTTTTTCCAGAACAAGCCAAGCATGAATACAGCTAAGATACCCGGACTAACAACGCCGGTATACTCCTGAATGTATTGAAATACCTGTCCAAGACTTTTAAGTTGTGGCGCCAGGATAATGGCAATAATCAATGCTAATGTAGCAGATATTCTTCCTACGGTTACCAATCCTTTCTCAGACTTATTTTTTTGAAAAAACGGCTTGTAGATATCCATGGTAAAGATCGTGGCTGTAGAATTAAGCATTGATGCTACTGAAGAAACAATCGCAGCGGCAAGCGCGGCTACCACCAGTCCTTTTAAACCTGCAGGTACAAATTCCTTGATTAACCAGGGAGAGGCATTATCGTTTATAATTGTACCTGTTCCACTGAAGAAAGATGCATCTGTCACCCCCTGCGCGATATTACCTCCTGCATCTGTATTCATAACGAAAGCAATAATTCCCGGAATTACCACGATTAATGGAATTAACAATTTAAGAAATCCTGCTAACACTATACCTTTTTGTGATTCCTGCAAACTTTTCGCGGCTAAGGTACGCTGGATAATATACTGGTTAAAGCCCCAGTAATAAAGGTTGGCCACCCACATTCCTCCCACAAGCACTGCGAGGCCGGGTAAATCCCACCAGGCATCTTTTCCGTTAGGAGTCAAAATTTCCCCTTTTTCAAGGATCATAGAAAATTTTTCAGGAACCTGTTCATAAACAGTAACCATACCGTCTATAATCCCCCCGCTTTCAGAAACATGGGATAAGGCTATAAATGTAGTTATAAGTCCACCTATAATTAAAAGCACTACCTGTACCACATCTGTCCACGCTACGGCTGAAAGGCCGCCATACAAGGAATATGCTGCAGCAAACAATGCCAGGCCGATAATAGATTCTATAAAAATTGATCCGTCTCCTGTTCCAATTATGGTATCCAGAGCAGTAGCTCCTAAATAAAGAACAGAAGTAAGATTCACAAAAACAAAAAGACAAAGCCAGAAAACTGCCAGAATGGTTTTTAGGTTTTTGCTGTAACGAACCTCAACGAATTCGGGAATGGTATAAAGCTTTTTCTCAATAAAAATGGGCAGAAAGAATTTCCCCACAACCAAAAGAGTTATAGCCGCCATCCACTCATAGGAGGCTATCGCCAGGCCAATAGCAAAACCTGAACCCGACATACCAATAAATTGTTCCGCAGAAATATTGGCAGCAATCAGAGATGCACCAATAGCCCACCACGGCAGGGATTTACTGGCAAGAAAATAATCTTCTGAAGTCTCTCCCTTACCCCGGGAAACCCATAAACCTATTCCAATAATCATTAATGCATAGGCAGCAAAAACTATCTGATCGAGTAATTCAAATTCCATGTACGTGTAAAATTTTTGTTAAATATAACTTTTAAAATTTAAAAAGGTAAATTTTACGTTTAAAAACTTTTTATCTATCTCTTTACTGAAAATTTAAAGGAAATTTCGTTGCGGTATGTTTCGCCGGGTTCCAAAATAGACGAAGGAAAATTTCTAAGGTTGGGAGCATCAGGAAAATTCTGTGCTTCCAGACAGAGCGAAGGATATTCAGGAGAAATCTTGGTTTGATAATTAAGATCTTCAGGTAATTCCTCAGGGGCATAAGCTACAATAGCCCTTTGGTTGGTTTTCATTTCCATTTTTATTCCCGTTAGCGGGGCAAACAATCTGGCGGCAACCTCTTTATCGTCAGAATTAAGAACGAATGTATCATCCAGAGGCCGGTTCCCTATAAGCTTATTTTCACTAAAGTTCTTAAACTTTTTTCTCAGGTTAATAAAATTCCCTGTAGGCAGTTGTTTCTCATCAACTTCAAGAATTTTATCGGCATTGATACAAAGGAAATGATCACTCACACTGCCCTCTCCGTTCAAATTAAAATAGGCATGATTAGTAAGGTTAATTATGGTTTTTTTATCGGTTTCAGCAGTATAAACAACTTTAAGTTCATCTTCTTCAGAAAGTGTGTAGGTAACAAAAATTTTTAGATTGCCGGGATAACCTTCCTCCCCATCTTCACTAAGATAAGATAAAGTAAGCGAAGGATTACTTCCTTCAGTTTCTTCCTCCACTTTCCATAATTTATCCTGAAAACCGCAATCGCCCCCATGCAGATGTACGCCCTCGGTCTGATAAAGTGAATAATCCTCCCCGTCCAGACTAAATTTCCCACCTGAAATCCTTCCAGCATAACGTCCTATGGAACCACCAAAACATTTATTATGAATTTTATAGCGACCGGTGAGGTATTCTTCAGCTGATTTAGGAGACACGAGAATATTAACTTTTTTTCCTGAGGTGGCAAACATCTTCATACTGAAAAGCGAAGCCCCTAAATTGAGGATTTTCACTTCTGTTTTACTACTGTTCTTAAGCGTTAACAACTTAAGATCCTTTGCACTTGTTTTATCCAAAGTTTTCTTTTTTACTGTTTTTGCTCAATCCACTCTTCCACCTTTTTTTCAAGGATGTTCAGCGGAATGGCACCGTCCAACAAAACTACATCATGAAATTCACGTAGATCAAAATTTTCTCCCAATTCTGCTGCTGCTTTTTCTCTTAATTCCAGAATTTTATTCATTCCTATTTTATATGCTGTCGCCTGCCCCGGCATTACAATGTGCCGCTCCACCATTTTAATGGCATCGCTTTCAGCATTGGGGGTATTTTGTTTATAGTATGCAATTCCTTCCTCACGTGTCCATTTTTTAGCATGTATTCCAGTATCCACCACCAGTCTACAAGCTCTCCAAAGTTCCATTGCCAAACGTCCAAAATCTGCATAAGGGTCTTTATAAAAACCAATTTCCTTTGGAAGTAGTTCACTATACAAGCCCCAGCCTTCCACGTATGCAGTGTAGAAACTGTGTTTTCTAAAATCGGGTACTTCATCAAGTTCCTGAGCAATGGCAATTTGCATATGGTGCCCGGGAATCCCTTCGTGATAAGCCAGTGCCTCCAGCTGATAGGTAGGCATTGCATTCATATCATATAAATTTGCATAAAAGGTACCAGGTCTTGAACCATCTATAGCAGGTTGCTGATAAAATGCTTTCCCGGCACTTTTTTCCCTGAATGGCTCAACTGCCTTAACCACAATATCTGCTTCCGGCAAAGTATTGAACAAATCCGGGAGCTTTTTTCGCATCCTGTCAATTATAGCTTTAGCATCTGCCAGATATTTCTGCCGTCCCACTTCAGAATCCTCGTAATAAAATTTCTCATTAGTTCGCATGAATCCAAAGAAATCCTGAAGTGAACCATCAAATCTCACATTTTTCATGATTTCCTCCATCTCCCTGTGAATTCTGGCTACCTCATTCAGCCCGAATTTATGGATTTCCTCTGCGGTTAAATTGGTGGTAGTAATCCTCTGGAGGCGATTGTTGTAAAAAGCATCTCCTTTTGGAAATTTCCAAACTCCCGCTTCTCCGGTTGCCCTTTGCTGCTGATCTTCCATAAAAGCTATTAAATTCTTGTAGGCCGGCTTTACATTTTCAACCAAAACTTTCTCTGCACTTGCAGTTAACTGCTGCTGTTTTTCTTCGGAAATGTTTAAAGCACCTATCTTGGTTTTAAAATCATTAAGCAGCGTACTTACTTCAGCAGATTTCATAAAAGGTTTTCCGTTTATAATATTCCGGGAATCGTCCAGAACTTTTTCAAAAACAAATCTTGGAGGTATCACTCCATTCTGCTCTCTGATTTTCAGGTTTTCAACTATGTCTTCAAAAGCTTTAGGAAAACCCTGAAGCCGGGAAATATAGGCTTCAGCATCACTAACAGAGTCTATACTGTGCATATTTATAAGAAAAGCAGGTAAGCTGGAGTGATATCCAAACATTTGATTGATGGGATAATCATAGAAACGGTACTCAAAGTCTTCTATAGCGTTTTCCTGCTGCTGCCTGTAAAGCATATAGCTTAATTGTGTAGCTTTATTTAAGGATTCAGAATCAACATCTTTCAGATACTTTAATCGTTCTTTAGCCTGCTCAAGATCCCGGACATATTCTTCAGAAGAAAAATCATCCCATTTCCCGTAGTCGGTTTTTATTCCTAACCGGGTTTGTAACATAGGAGATTCCTCCACCTCCTGCTGAAACTGCTCTTCAAAGTAACTGTTCAGCTTTTCAGAATTCTCTTCCAGGTCTGCCGCAGAAAGCACTTTTTTTTCCTCCTTACAGGAGCAAAAAATCAGCAATACCAGCAGCGGAATTAATTTAATCAATTTCATAGGCTATTCATTTAAAACAGAAAATTTTATAGCTGAATCGCCATAAATTGTATGTGTCTGCTTTTGAAAATCTTCTTCTTTAGCCTTAAAGATATTAGGTACATACGTTTGCGGATTACGATCTATCAAAGGAAACCACGTACTCTGCACCTGTATTTGCAGTTTATGCCCTTTTTTAAAAGTATGGTTTACGTCCTGCAATTCGATATTTACTGCTGTTTTTCGGTTAGGTTCAAAAGGCTCGGGATTTTCAAAGCTATTTCTGAATCTTCCGCGCATCACCTCACTGCGAACCATCATGTGATAATTGCTCATTTTAAGATGAGCAGGGGTTTCTTCGTAATCTTCAGCATCTGGGGGAAAAACATCTATTACTTTAACCACCCAATCTGCCGCAGTTCCTGTAGTGGCTACCTCCAGCATAGCCTCTATAGGGCCAGCCATTTTAAGGTCTTCCAATACTTCAGTTTCAAAAACCAGCACGTCCGGCCGTCTTGCCGCAAAGCGCTGATCCCCGGTCATGTATTCCCGTGGAGTAAAAACAGTCTTAATTTCATTATTGTAGGAAACAGGCTTTTTAGGATCGCTCACAAATTCCTGTTTTGTATCTGTAGGCAAATTGGTCAATTTTTGATCATCACCCAGGTAAAACATCTTTTCTTCTGTATTTTCGGGAGGCCATTCTGAATAATTATTCCACATTCTTTCTCCTGTATCGTAAATACGGGCTTCAGCAAGTCCTGTTTCCGCATCCGCTTCTCCTTTTAAGAAATGATTAAAGAAAACCGTTTCATAATCTTTCTGGAAATTTCGGGAAATATTATCTCCAAAATAGATATTTCCAACGGTCTGCCTTTCTTCAGCTCTGGCCCAATCTCCATGGCTCCAGGGACCAAATACCAGACTATTATAGTTATCGCTGTTCTTTTCAATGCTCTTATATATATGAAAAGGGCCATATAAATCTTCAGCGTCAAAAAGTCCGCCTACAATCATCACTGCAGGTTTTATTCCTTTCATATATTGAACAATTCCGCGATCCTGCCAGAATTGATCATAATTTGGGTGGTTCTTTAATTGCTGCCAGAATTCATTATCTTCTTTATAATATTCATCAAGATTGCTTAAAGGGCCGGCATCAAGAAAAAACTGGTACTGGTCCTGTGTTCCCAAACCGGGCAAATTGTACCAGGCTTCATCTTTAGGGCCATCTTTTTGATAACCAAAAAGTGCTGTAGCCCTCCAATAACTTAGAAGGTATGCGCCGTTATGATGAAAATCGTCAAAAAAGAAATCGCTTATGCTCGCCTGCGGGGAAACCGCTTTTAGCGCCGGGTGCTCACTAAGCAGGGAATAAGTAGCGTAAAACCCGGGATAAGAAATTCCCCATGTACCCACCCTGCCATTGTTGTTTTTAACATTATTTACCAGCCACTCAATAGTATCATAGGTATCACTGGCTTCGTCAAACTCTTCTCCTTTTTTATTCGGAAGAAAAGGTCGCATATTGTCATACTGGCCTTCACTCATCCATCTACCACGCACATCCTGATAAACAATGATGTTTCCCTGTTGCATCAGGTATTCATTTGGACCAATTTTAGACCTGAACTGCCCATCCCCGTATGGCCGGGAACTATAAGGTGTTCTTTGCATTATAATTGGATATTCTTCAGAAGTATCTTTTGGAGAATAAATAGTGGTGTGCAGCTTTGTACCATCCCTCATGGGGATATCCACTTCCATTTTATTATAATGTTCAGCAACTTCATAATCTTCCTGAAGTTGTGCAAAAGACTGTGCCCCAACAAAAATAAAAATGTTAAGCACTAGAATAATTCGGAATAATTTCATCTTGGGATTTTTTAAAGCTGCTAAAGATAGAAATTACCGCCTTAAAGCTAAAGAAATTTCATTTTTTAGCTTTTAAAACCTAAAAGGAACAACTTATTTTTAGGATTTTTGCTGTTTCTGAAGTAACCTTGTAGCGGTCATCTGCCCTGTGGCCAATCACCCAAACAATATTTTCGCCGGAACACAGCAGCCAGGTATTTTCTTTTTCAGGAAGGGACATTTTCTTGTCTTTAAAGAAATCACTGATTTTCTTCCTGCCTTTCATTCCAAAAGGACAAAAGAAATCTCCAACCTGCCATTTTCTTACCGTGAGCGGAAATTGCAGTTTCCGGGCATCTACAAAAATCCTTGAATACTCCTGATCTTTCTCTATTTTATCCACTTCAGCAAATGCAATTCTCCCCATGGGCAGCATTACCATCTCCTCCCCTTCCGCAATCTGGTACAGTTTATCTTCAGGATGATTAATTTCTGTAAGCAATAATTTTCCCCTGTCTTTTACAAGCCGGTATTCTTCTGAAAAAACCATTTTCCCGGGTTGTGCTTCGAGTAAATTATAGACATCATTCCATTCGGTAAAGCCAAAGGTTTTTAAAAGCTGATATAGAACGGCTTTTGTATTAGGAATTTTCTTTAGAAAATTGATGTCCAGCTCATATCCAAATTGATTTTTCTGAATTGCTTTTGGGTAAATCAGGCTCATATAATCTTCAACCAGGGCTTCGCTTTCCTTTAAATAAGACTGCGTTTGTTTAAACCCCTGTAATAATTGGGGATTAAGCTCTTCCAGCGCGGGCACAATTTCATGGCGTATTTTATTCCGAAGGTATTTTGTAGAAGAATTACTGCTGTCTTCCCGCCACTTTATCTGGTTTTGCTCAGCATAATTTTCAATTTCTTTTCTTGAAAAATCCAATAGCGGCCTGATGAGCGTCTCCTTTTCCGCATGAATCCCGCTTAAACCTTCCAGCCCGGTCCCGCGAACCATGTTAATCAGGAAAGTTTCCAGATTATCATTGGCATGATGGGCTAAAAGCACATAATCAAACCCAAGCGTTCGACTTAGTTCGTCAAACCAGTTGTAGCGGAGTTCCCTTGCCGCCATTTGAATAGAAATTCTGGCTTCCTCAGCAAAAGCCTCGGTATCGAAATTCTGAGTAAAAATCTCCACTTCCAGCTCATCGGCAAGCTCAATCACAAAATCCTCATCTGCATCGCTCTCTTCCCCGCGCAGATTGAAATTGCAATGTGCTATGGAAAAATCCAGCTTTGCATTTTTGCACAGGTATGCCAGCGCTATGCTGTCTACACCACCGCTTACCGCCAGCAGCAATTTTTTGCCGCCTAAATAGGGAAAGCGGGATTTTATCAAATTTCGAAAAGCTTTTTCCATGATACCCAAAGATACAAAGCTGCTAACAAAAATTTAAAAAAAGATAAGTTTAAGATGAAGCAGATAAAGCTTCCCGCATGGCTTTTGCCTTCAGCAGGCATTCTTCATATTCCATTTCGGAATTAGATTTTGCCGTGATGGCGCCACCTACAGAAAATGACAAATATTGGTTTTCTTTATTATAAAGAATGCTCCTTATCACCACATTAAAATCAAAATCACCTTCAGGAGTAAAATAGCCCACCGCGCCACTATAAAGCCCACGTTTAGTTTCTTCCAGCTCTTCAATAATTTTCATTGCTGAAATTTTTGGTGCGCCAGTCATGCTTCCCATGGGAAAAGTTGCCCTTAGCGCTTCAACCGCGGGAATATCTGCTTCCAGTTCTGCTGAAATTGAGGAAATTAGCTGATGCACCTGTTTAAAACTGTGCACTTTGCAAAGTTCTTCCACTTTCACACTGCCCTTTTGGGCAATTTTTGAAAGATCATTCCGAACAAGGTCAACAATCATCACATTTTCTGAAATCTCCTTAGGATCTATTTCCAGCATTTTTGCAATTTCCCGGTCTTCAGCAGCATTTTGAGACCTTCGTGCCGTTCCCTTAATCGGTTGAGAAATAATTTTGTTGCCGGTTTTCTTCAAATATCGCTCAGGAGAAGCGCACATAAGGTAATGCTGTTCCAGTTTTAGGAAAGTGGCAAAAGGCGGACTGGAAATCCTGTTCAATTCAGCAAAAACAGTTTCGGGTTCAATTTTGCAGTTTTCAGCATAGAATTCCTGGCAGAAATTGGCTTCATAAATATCCCCACGCTGAATATGGGAAAGCATATTTTCAACCTTCTGCAAATAACTTTCTTTCGAAATTCTCTGTTTAATTTCAATTTCTTCCGCTCTTTTCTCTATAGTCTCTCCTCTTTCCGCTAAAGAAAGAATCTCTTCAAAATCTGCATCCATTTCATCATCAACCATTCGCAGATAATGAAATTTCGCAGTATTTCCATTCAACTGAATAATTTTTTGAGGCTGAAAAAAGTACAGCTCCGGAAAAAATAATCCGTCGAAATTCCTGGATCTTAGCTGCTCCACATCATTTTTCAAATCATAAGAAAGATAACCAAAAATCCAGTCCTTAGTAGTTTCCTGGTATTCCCGAAACTTATCAAAGGCCTGGTAAGTATCTGTTTTTATGGCGGTAAAAGCATTTATAGCGAGCAGGGTATCGAAATTTCCCGCTTCAGAATAATGATTATTACTATCCAGCCAGGCAACTTCATATGCCTGCCGGCTCCATTGGAATAACTGCTCTTTAAACTTTATAGGGTTCTCTAATTTGTAGGATTTGGTGGTGCGCACTTAACTTTCAATTTGGTGCGCAAAGGTAGTCAAGACATCTTCAATTCCCATATCCAGCACCTCGTTTAGCACTTTATTGTCCTGAAAATTGTCATTAAAAGAGGGAAAACTGAAGCTTTCTATTACCTGCCCACCAAACCTGGGTAAAATATTTTTTACATATTCCAGGGAAGAAGAGCCTCCGCGCGCACCGGGAGAAGTGCTAATTAGCAGTATTTTTTTGTCTTTCAGGAAATTCCTGTCGGCACGGGACATCCAGTCCAGGAAATTCTTAAAAAATGCCGATACCATCCCGTTATGTTCATTAACCGCAATTACCAGGGCATCGCTTTCATCAATTAGGTTTTTCATGATTCGAACATTCAGGGGAATTCCTTTTCCCTTTTCATGATCTGCACTGTACATGGGGAATTCATATTCAGTAAGCTTCATGAGCTTTATTTCATGCCCCTGGATTCTTTCAGAAACATGGCTAAGGAGAAGATGATTTAAGGAAACACTGCTGTTGGAACCGGCAAAGGCAAGGATCTTTTTCATATGGCAATTTTATTTCGACTAAAAATAGCAAAAAGAGTTTATGAAGAAGAAAATTATTGATTGTAACTTTAGGCTTCAAACCTGTAACTAACTACAACTTTGGAAAAGTATTCGATCTCAAATGAGCATTTAAAAATCAGTATTCTTGAAAAAGGTGCCGAATTGTGCAGCATAAAAAACCTTACTACAGGCAAGGAACATCTCTGGCAGGCGAATCCTGAAATATGGAACAGCCATGCTCCTAACCTGTTTCCGATAATTGGCATTTTAAAGGACGGATTTTTTCTGTACAAAGGAGAAAAATATGAAATGCCCAAACACGGGATGTTGCGGAATAATAAAAATATCAGGTTAAAGGAAAAAACCAATGACAAACTGGTTTTTGAATTAATTTATTCCGAAGAAACCCTTAAGATTTATCCTTTTAAGTTCGATTTCCAGATTATTTTTAAGCTGAAAGGAAAAACTCTTGAGATTGGCCATAAAATCACCAATCTTGATAATAAAACCATGTATTTTTCTGTTGGCGGGCATCCGGCTTTTAATGCTCCTGTAAATGAAAATGAAGAATATGAAGATTACTACCTTGAGTTCGACCAAAAAATGAATTTGGAGACTTATCTTCTTAATGAAAACGGACTGCTGAGCAATAAAACCGAAAAAGTGCTGGAAAATTCAGCGCAAATTCAGCTTCACAAACATCTTTTTGATCGTGATGCGCTGATTTTCAAAAATATCTCTTCCAAAAAAGTGTCTTTAAAAAGTAAAATATCAGGAACTATTCTTAGCGTAGAATATCCCGATTTCAAGAACCTGGGAATTTGGGCAAAACCAGGCGCACCTTACATTTGTATTGAGCCCTGGCTGGGCATTGCAGATGTAGAAGGGACAGACCAAAACCTTAAAAACAAGGAAGGTATTTTGAGCCTGGGAGCGGGAAAAGAATTTGAGGCTGCTTATAAGATTATTATTGAGTAAGTTAATTAATAACAGTATATTAGGTGTAGATAAATTTCAGAACTGAGCTCGAAAAAACAGAATAAATCCTCCCGACATAGTAGAAGACTTTACCGTCAGAATTAATATGGCAAGTGGTATATAAGTAAAAAAGAAACCATGGAACATCATAAAATAGTAAAATTTGGTATTGGAATTTTTATCATGGAATTGTTCCTGATGGGACTTTGGTATTACCTGGCGAAGCCCGAATTAAGCTCTGCGCTTGAAACTTTACAAATTATTTTATTCTTATTCGGAATAAATTTGATTATCGGACTTATACTCCACTTTGTAAAGAAATCATTTGCATTACTATTATTAGCCAATTCTATAATTTGCCCATTTGTTTTTTATGCTACATGGATAATGTGGTTTACCTATTGGGCTAAATAATAGGATATCAGGAAAACGAAATAAAACCTGCGTACCACGCGCTGTATTATGCCCCGAAACAGCGAACATCTCCAGGGCCAATGACCAAAAAGCTACCCTCATCTTCAGCTTAGTAAAGTCCCGAGAAAGCAGTTCCGAAAGGTTGCAAATATTTAAGATTATGATTTTTTTCCGGCAAATAGTCCGTCAAATAAAGGATATGAGACAGCAGACAAAATCCTGGACGTCTGGAATATTAGCAGATTAAAATCTCTGAGAATCTCCATATACGTTTTCTTCTCCACCAGAAAATTATCTTCCGGTTTGATTTTCAAAGCTTACCTTTGCCGCAAATAAAGAACACTTTGACTTTTCAGGACCTCAATTTAAGCACCCCTTTACGTAACGCGCTGGAAGATTTAAACTTTCAAACGCCCACCCCTATACAGGAACAGGCTTTTTCTTCCATAATGTCTGGCCGGGACGTTGTGGGAATCGCCCAAACCGGGACCGGAAAAACATTTGCATACCTCCTCCCGTTGTTGCGTATGCTTAAATATTCGGAACAAAAGAATCCGCGTGTGCTTATTTTGGTTCCTACCCGTGAGTTGGTGGTGCAGGTGGTGGAAGAGATAGAGAAACTGGCCAAATATATAAATGTTCGGGTTGCGGGAGTTTATGGTGGAGTAAACATTAACACCCAGCACCAGGATTTACTGCGCGGGCTGGACATTGTGGTAGCCACGCCCCGGCGGCTTTATGATCTTGTGTTAAGAAGGGCCGTTCAGCTGAAATCTGTTCAAAAACTGGTAATAGATGAAGTTGATGTAATGCTGGATTTGGGATTCAAATTTCAAATAAATAATATTCTGGAGTTACTTCCTGAAAACCGGCAAAGTATTATGTTTTCAGCTACTATGACTGAAAATGTGGAAAATTTAATCACCGCTAATTTTAAAACTCCTGAAAAAATTTCTGTAGCGGTAAGTGGTACTCCACTTGAAAATATCGAACAAAGGAGCTATAAAATTCCAAATTTCAATACAAAAGCAAACTTGCTGAAACATCTTTTAGCTGAAAAAAAAATTTTCAGCAAAGTGTTGATTTTTATGGAAAACAAACGAATTGCCGATAGGCTCTTCGAGAACCTTTCAGCTGATTTTTCCGAAGAAACAGGCGTGGTACATACCGGAAAAAGTCAGAATTACAGATTAAGAAGCCTCCGCAAGTTTGCAGAAGGAGAACTTCGTATTTTAATAGCTACAGATGTTATGGCACGCGGGCTGGATATTGAAGAAGTTTCGCATGTTGTAAATTTTGACACCCCGTCTTATCCTGAAAATTACATGCACAGGATTGGCCGAACCGGCCGTGCTGAAAATAAAGGTATTGCCCTACTTTTTACTACGGAAAAAGAAAAGGAGAAATTCGGCAATATTGAGCAGCTTATGAATATGGAGGTGCCGCAGTTTAAAATTCCGCAGGAAGTTGAAATTTCTAAACAATTAATCCCGGAAGAACAGCCAAGGGCCATTGAGATAAACAACCCCAATAAAGGAACTGAGAAAGCAGGGCCTGCTTTTCACGAGAAAAAAGAAAAGAACAGGAAACAAAATCTTGGTGGTTCTTACCGAAGGGAAATCGCAAAAAAATACAAAAAGCCCAAAACCCGGGGCGATAAAAATGCAAATAAGAGGAGGAAGAAATAGAAGAAATAAAGGAACACTTTCGCGTTCCTTTAGATTATCAATACAAATTTACGTCCTTTTCTTTTTCTTTGCTGCTTTAGCAGCACGCTTTTCTTTTAAGCTCAACACCGGCTCTTTCTTAGCCGAATTTTTAGAGGGTGATTTCTCTTTTGCCATAGTTTCTAAAATTTAGAATTAACCGCATAAATATAGTAAATGATCTAATATAAAAATCGAAAAAAATTAAAGCAAAAAACCACCCTTAAGGAGGATGGTTTTTTTAAGTGATTTAAAATTATTCTTTTTCTAAACGTGCAACGCCCTGTTATCTGTTGCGGCTAAAGCAGCTTCTTTTACTGCTTCGGCGAAAGTTGGATGTGCATGACTCATACGGGAGATATCCTCAGCAGAAGCACGATATTCCATTGCCGTTACCGCCTCAGCAATAAGATCGGCAGTACGGGCGCCAATCATATGCACTCCCAGTACTTCATCAGTTTTTTCATCGGCAAGGATTTTCACCAGTCCGTCAAGATCTCCACTCGCTCTTGAACGGCCCAAAGCACGCATAGGAAATTTGCCCGATTTATATTTTATACCTTCTTCTTTTAAATCCTCTTCAGATTTACCCACAGATGCAACCTCGGGCCAGGTATATACCACCCCGGGTATAAGATTATAATCAATATGAGGTTTCTGGCCGGCAAGGGTTTCAGCAACAAAAGTACCTTCCTCTTCAGCTTTATGTGCTAACATAACTCCACGTACCACATCGCCAATAGCATAAATATTATCTGCAGCTGTTTTTAAATGCTCATCAACCTTAATTCTGCCTTTATTGTCTATTTCCACTCCGGCAGCTTCAGCATTTAAACCATCTGTGAAAGGACGGCGGCCAACGGAAACAAGACAATAATCTCCTTTAATTTCAATTTCCTTATCCTTTTTGTCGTCGGCTTTAATAATTACCTCATCACCTTTACGTTCTACAGATTTCACTTTAGTACTCACATGGAATTTCACACCCTGCTTTTTTAGTACTTTGGTTAACTCTTTTGAAAGTGCACTATCCATAGTTGGGATAATTCTATCCAGAAATTCCACTACAGTAACTTCAGCCCCAAGGCGGCGGTAAACCTGTCCTAATTCAAGGCCAATAACCCCTCCCCCAATCACAATCATATGTTTTGGGATTTCCTTTAGCTTAAGTGCTTCGGTAGAAGTTATCACACGCTCCTTATCCAATTCTATAAAAGGCAGATTTGAAGGTTTTGAGCCTGTGGCGATAATAGTATTTTTTGCCTCAATAGTTTGAGATTCACCTTCAGAAGTTTCAACTTTTATATGTGTTTTATCTTCAAAGGATCCAACTCCCTGGATAACATCAATTTTGTTTTTATCCATAAGGAATTTTACGCCGTCACAGGTTTGGCTTACCACAGAAGATTTACGCTTCATCATTTGCTCCAGGTTCACCTTTATATCCCCCGGAATTTCGATTCCATGTTCCTCAAAATGAGCAACGGCATCATGATAATGATGAGAAGAATCAAGAAGCGCCTTACTGGGAATACAACCTACATTAAGACAGGTGCCTCCAAGAGTTGAATATTTTTCAATGATTGCAGTTTTCATTCCCAATTGTGCGCAACGGATGGCCGCCACATAACCGCCGGGACCTGATCCTATAACCGCAACATCATATTTACTCATAATTTTATGTTTTTGTGTTGATTTTCTAAAAATTAAACTCAAAAGTACGACTATTCTCTACAATGACCAATGCCTCGCAAATGCTTTGTAAAACTTTAAGACCTAAAATTCAAAGGAATAAGATCCTGCTCCTGCTTCACCAGAGTTTATTCCTTGCATAGCTTCAGGCAAAATCGTAACATTACCGGCCAGAAATATAAGTTTCTGACCTCATATGCAACTTTAGACAAATTAAAACTGAATGGAAACAGAAAAGCATTTTCCTGAAACCGGACAAATTGTAGAAAATAAAGAACTTCATATCTGGGAAGCTTTAATTCCTGTTTTTGCCCTTATTTTAATGCTGGGTTTTAACGTCCTGTTTGTTTATGGGGATGATGCCTTAAGTGGTTCTAACCAGTTTATTTTATTACTTGGTGGCGCAGTGGCCGCCATTGTTGGCTACTTCAATAAAGTGAAGTTTGATGATATGATAGATGAAGTTGCCGGAAATATAAAAAGTACGGCAGGTGCAATTCTTATTTTGCTCATGGTTGGTGCTTTAGCTGGCACATGGATGGTGAGTGGGATTATCCCGACGATGATCTATTATGGACTTCAGATTTTAAACCCCACTATTTTCCTACCGGCCACAGTGGTAATTTGTTCAATAATATCTGTAGCCACAGGAAGCAGCTGGACTACTTCGGCAACTGTAGGAATTGCTCTTATAGGAATTGCCGACGCTTTAGGTATAAGTCTTGGAATGACAGCAGGTGCCATTCTTTCGGGAGCATATTTTGGTGATAAAATGTCTCCTCTAAGTGACACTACAAATCTTGCTCCGGCAATGGCGGGAACAGACCTTTTTACCCATATCAAGTATATGGCCATCACCACAGTCCCTACCATTACTGTTACCCTGATTATTTTTATAATTATTGGTTTAAACCTCGATACAACAGGAACTACTGATACTTCAGCTATATTAAGTTCTATAGATGCTGCTTTCATAATTACTCCCTGGTTATTTGTAGTCCCGATAATTGTTATTTTTCTGATCGTGCGGAAAACCTCCCCTCTCGTCGCATTGCTCGTAGGAACACTATTGGGAGCAGCAGCTGCACTAATTGTTCAGCCTGATATTGTAAGGGAAATAAGCGGCAGCGATGAGCTTAATTTTATAAGCGGCTATAAAGGCATTATGAACGCTATTACCATAGATACATCTGTGCAAACCGATTCTGAAGCCCTCAATGATCTTTTTGCTTCCAGCGGAATGGCCGGAATGCTTGGCACCATCTGGCTTATTATTTGTGCCATGGTTTTTGGTGGAATAATGGAAGCTATTGGCGCTCTTGCCAGGATAAGTAAAGCGCTCCTGAATTTATTTCATACGGTTTTTGGACTTTTTGCCAGTACGGTTTTTAGTTGCCTTGCACTCAACGTAACGGCATCAGACCAGTACCTTGCTATCGTGGTACCGGGAAAAATGTTTGCAAAAGCTTATCGCGAGAAAGGCCTTGCTCCAGAAAATTTAAGCCGCTCCCTGGAAGATTCAGGTACGGTAACTTCAGTCCTGGTTCCCTGGAATACCTGCGGGGCATATCACAGTGGCGTTTTAGGGGTTCCGGTGACTTCATATTTTGGTTATGCTATTTTCAATTACATAAGTCCGTTCATGACATTGTTATTTGCCGCTCTGCATATAAAAATCCGACATTTAAAGGATGTAAAAGCAGAAACAGCACCTGCGCAAGCCTAATAAGCACAACTGCTTCCAGAGGTAAATAAGCATATTCTATCTAAAATTTACCCAATAATAGCCAAAACTTATCCCTGAATAAGCAATTAAAATTTTAAATTCTTTTTTTACTGCATTCATTCCATAATTTTGCATCAGAATTAAAACAAATAATAACCTTAAAAAATAAATCAATATGGCATTAGTAGGAAGAAAATTTCCAAACCTGAGTGTAAACGCAATGAATGATATGGGAGACACTTTCAAGATAAATGTTCTTGAAGAAGCCCAAAAAAATAATAAGAAGGTTATCCTTTTTTGGTATCCGAAAGATTTCACTTTTGTATGCCCTACCGAGCTTCACGCTTTCCAAAAAGCTATGGAAGAGTTTGAGAAAAGAAACGTAATGGTAATAGGTGCATCCTGTGATACTCCTGAAGTTCATTTTGCATGGTTAAATACTCCAAAAGATAACGGAGGTATTGAAGGTGTAACTTATCCAATAATTGCAGATTCTAACAGAAACCTTAGCTCAAGACTAGGTATTCTTGATATAAGCAACGAATCTTATGATGAAGAAACAGGTGATTTAACTGTGGAAGGAGATAATGTTACTTACAGAGCTACTTATCTTATAGACGAAGAAGGAACAATTTTCCATGAGAGCGTTAACCATATGCCCCTTGGTAGAAATGTAAAAGAATTCCTTAGGTTAGTAGATGCATATACTCACGTACAGGAAAAAGGTGAAGTATGTCCTGCAAACTGGGAAGAAGGTAAAGAAGGAATGAATGCCGATAGAGAAGGTGTTGCTTCTTATCTAAGCTTAAACTAAAAAAGGGAAGAAACTGTTATGGTAAAAGAATTAGATCAAGATAATTTAAACGAAATAGTTGCTGAAAACGGAACGGTTGTGGTACAGTACATGGCCGGATGGTGCGGAAACTGCCGACTGATGAAGCCAAAGTTTAAAAAACTGGCTTCTGAAAATGAGGACGCAAAGTTTTTAATGGTGGATGCCGAAAAATATCCGGAATCAAGAAAGCTGGCCAACGTAAACAACCTGCCTACTTTTGCAACCTTTAAAAATGGAAATTTCGTGAACCAGGTTCAAACCAATAAATTTGAACCGTTAAAAGACTTAGTGGATGAAGTTACCAGTAATTAAACATCTTCAACGTAATAATGATGTTGAAAAGCTTCAAAATACCATAGATGTATTGGAAAACTTTACTGAACATCGCTCGGTTTCTGAACAGGAAATGGATGTTATTGGAGAGTTGATTACCAATCTTTGTGGAGCCGTTGAAGTTCATAAGATGATAGAAAATGGTGAATCTGAAATGGACGCCGCAAATAATTTTGTTAAAAAAGTTTTAGGATCTATTGATAAATAAACATTTTTAATCGAAATAATCTTAGAAAGGGTCGCTTTATAATTTAAAGCGGCCTTTTTTGTTTTATGATAATTTTAGTATTACTCAATCAGTTTAATTCTAAATTTATGATTCAAAAAAATTGATATGTCACAGATAACTTTTAAAGGAGAGCAGGTTACGACTTATGGAGATCTTCCTGCCAAAGATGAAAGAGCACCATATTTTGAGTTAGTAAAAACAGATTTATCCACTGCTACTTTAAATGATTTTAAGGGAAAGCGGGTGATTATGAATATTTTTCCAAGTATAGATACCGGCGTTTGTGCAACTTCTGTAAGAAGTTTTAACGAAAGGGCTACAGATTTGAAAAACACTGCGGTCCTTTGTATTTCAAGAGATCTGCCTTTTGCCCAAAAGCGCTTTGTAGATGATGAAGGTTTGGAGAATGTAATAAATTTATCCGATTTCAAAGAGCGTAATTTCGGAAAGGATTATGGCCTGGAAATGATTGATGGTCCACTGGAAGGTTTACTTTCCCGCGTGGTCATTGTACTGGATGAAAATGGAAATGTAATTCACAGCCAACAGGTGCAAGATATCGCTGAGGAACCTGATTATCTTGCAGCGCTAAAAACCCTGTTATAATGAAGGATAGTTTCCTCGGAAAACGTATAAGAGGAGGAGGCTATGCTATGAAGGGCGCCTGGTTATTGTTAAGGCACGAACCAAGCGTGCAGGTGCAGTTTGTGATTGGAGTTGGAGTGACCATTGCAGGTTTATATTTTGATATAACCAGAACCGAATGGATGTTCCAATTTACCGCAATTGGTCTTGTAATGGGCTGTGAAGGTCTGAACACCGCAGTAGAAGCCATGGCAGATTTTGTACACCCCGACTTTCATAATAAAATTGGTCATATAAAAGATGTGGCCGCAGGAGCAGTATTTTTCACAGCAGTGACTGCTGTGGTGATTGCTGCTTTTATTTATGTCCCCTATATTTTTCCGTAGAAAACCATTAGAAGAACCCCGGCAGCATGAAAAAATATATCCTGTTATTTTTCAGTATTTTTATAGGTATTTTCTCAAATGCCCAGGAAGAAGTAAAAGAGCTGGGGATTAGGCTTGGCGATTACAAATATCCTTATCCCGTCGAATTTTTTAATGTTAATGCCCAGCAGAAAACCTATGAAATGGCTTACATGTACGTAAAGCCTGAAAATACCAATGGTAAAACGGTGATGTTGCTTCACGGAAAAAATTTTAACGGTGCATATTGGGAAACTACTATAGATGCGTTAACCGAAAATGGATTTAGCGTGCTGGTACCGGACCAGATAGGATTTGGAAAATCCAGCAAACCGGAATACTTTCAGTACACTTTCCAACAGCTTGCTTTGAATACAAAAAAGCTCATCGATTCTTTGGAGATAGAAAAACTTGATGTTCTAGGTCATTCTATGGGTGGAATGCTCGCCACACGGTTTACGCTGATGTATCCTGAAATTACCAATAAATTGATTCTTGTTAATCCCATTGGCCTTGAAGACTGGAAGCTGAAAATTCCTTATCAGAGTGTAAACGACTGGTATCAGCAGGAGTTAAAAAAAGATTACGAGGCTATAAAAAGTTATCAAAAAGAAAGCTACTATGCCGGCGACTGGAACGAAGATTATGCGGAATGGGCAAAGCTGCTGGCCGGCTGGACCCTCAACGATAATTATCCGCTAATCGCCTGGAATGCCGCACTTACTTATGATATGGTTCTTACACAGCCTGTGGTTTATGAATTTGATAATATTGAAGTTCCAACTTTACTAATTATTGGAACCAGGGACAGGACTGCTTTGGGAAAAAATCTTGTCTCTGAAGAAGTCAGGGCAACCATGGGTCTTTATGATAAACTTGGAGAAGAAACGGCAGAAAAAATTCCGGATGCTAAATTAGTAGAAATTAATAATGTTGGACACCTTCCACATATAGAGGCTTTTGATCGCTTTATTAATCCGCTATTAAAATTTCTGAATTAAAAGAAATTGCTTCACCTCTTTAGTAACCTCCTATTAAATCCTTAATAAAGATTTAAGGCCCGCGCAAATTTAAAGAACCGTAAATCATATTTCTGCTGATTTCACGTTCATACTTCTGCGGAATTGTTAATTTTAAATACCTGCACCTTTTCTTTATTTTAGATGACGCTAATTTGTATTTTTGCCGAAATACTCCAAATCATTTATGGCTAAAAAGAAAGCTAAAACCAGAAAAACTCCGAAAAAGAAATTATCAAAAACCAGCTTTGCTTTTAGCAGGCAGCAAAAGGTGGTCTTAGGTAGCTTTTTGATGCTATTCGGGTTAGCGTTACTGGTAGCTTTTATATCATTTTTATTCAACTGGCAAACTGACCAAAGTACTTTGAATCATTTTGCCGATCGGGAAATAGAGGCCAGGAACTGGCTTAGTAAATTTGGAGCTGTTGTAAGTGATTTATTTATTTACCAGGGCTTTGGAGTAGCTGCGTTTATAATTGCATTTTTAGTTGGTCTTACCGGTATTTACCTGTTTTTAAACTTTAACAAACAGAATCTTCAAAAATTCTGGTTTTGGGGAGTACTGGTAATGATATGGCTTTCCATCTTCTTCGGATTTTTTGCTGCAGAAAATGCTCTCTTGGGTGGCAGGGTTGGTTTTGAAATGAACGATTTCCTTCAGGATTATCTCGGGTTATTTGGAACAGTGCTATTAATGATATTTCTTTTCATGGTTTACCTCACGGTAAGGCTAAAAGTCACTCCGGAACTGATAGGGAACTACATAAAAACTTCAAAAAAAGATTTTCAGGCTGAATTCAGAAAAGAAAAAGAGAAAGAAAATATTTCAGAAACTGATGAGGAAAAAGACTGGAAGGAAGAAATTTTAGGAAAAGAAGAAGAACAAAATTCCGGTCCAGAAATTGAATTAAACACTAAGGTTGCTGAAGAAAAGGAACCCTCCCCTACTCCTCCTGCAAAAAAATCTAAAAAAGAAGAGCCCGGCGAGGTGGAAATGGAAATTGAAACTGCGCCCGAAGAAGACGAAATAGATGAAGGCAATGTGAGCTCCAGGCTGGTGGAGGATTTTGGAGAATTTGACCCTACCCTGGAGTTGAGCAATTATAAATTTCCAACGCTGGAACTATTAAAAGATTACGGTGGTGGAATTACTGTAAATCAGGAGGAACTCGAGGAAAACAAAAATCGCATTGTTGAAACCCTCAAAAACTATAAGATTGAAATTGCTCAAATTAAGGCTACGGTTGGACCAACTGTTACTTTATATGAAATTGTTCCGGAAGCAGGAATCAGGATTTCTAAAATTAAAAATCTGGAAGATGATATTGCACTTTCACTTTCAGCATTAGGGATAAGGATAATCGCACCCATCCCGGGAAAAGGAACTATAGGGATTGAAGTGCCTAACAAAAATTCCACTATTGTTTCCATGCGTTCGGTAATTGCTTCTCCTAAATTTCAGAAGGCTGAAATGGAATTGCCTATGGCCCTCGGTAAAACCATTTCCAACGAAACTTTTGTTGTAGATCTTGCCAAAATGCCACACATGCTTATGGCAGGGGCTACCGGCCAGGGAAAATCCGTTGGTTTAAATGCTATTCTTACTTCCCTGCTCTACAGCAAGCATCCGGCAGAAGTGAAATTTGTCCTGGTAGATCCCAAGAAGGTAGAACTTACTCTTTTCAACAAAATTGAAAGACATTATCTGGCAAAACTACCCGATACCGAAGAAGCTATAATTACCGATAACACAAAGGTAATTCATACGCTAAATTCGTTGTGTATTGAAATGGACAATCGTTATGAAATGCTTAAAGATGCTATGGTTCGTAACATTAAAGAATACAATGTAAAATTCAGGAACAGAAAGCTTAATCCGGAGAACGGTCATAAATTTTTGCCTTATATCATACTGGTGGTTGACGAATTTGCCGATTTAATCATGACCGCCGGGAAAGAAGTGGAAGCTCCCATTGCCCGTCTCGCTCAACTTGCCCGTGCCGTGGGAATCCATTTGATTATCGCCACGCAAAGGCCATCGGTAAATGTAATAACAGGTATAATTAAAGCGAATTTCCCTGCCAGGATAGCATTTAGAGTGACATCCAAAATAGATTCCAGAACCATACTAGATGGCCAGGGGGCAGACCAGTTAATTGGCCGTGGAGATATGCTTTTTACACAGGGTAGTGAAATGAAACGTTTGCAGTGCGCCTTTGTGGATACTCCCGAAGTAGATGAAATTACTGAATTTATTGGTTCTCAAAAAGCCTATCCCGATGCACACCTGCTTCCCGCTTATGAGGGCGAGGAGAATGGCACAGGACTTGATATAGATGTGAGCGAAAGGGACAAACTCTTTCGGGAAGCCGCAGAAGTAATTGTTACCGCCCAGCAGGGCTCGGCTTCTCTGCTACAACGTAAATTAAAACTTGGGTATAATCGCGCCGGTAGGATTATTGATCAATTGGAGGCAGCAGGAATTGTTGGCCCTTTTGAAGGAAGTAAGGCACGCCAGGTTTTAATTACCGATCTGGCAGCACTGGACCAATTATTAAATGAAAGCCCCTAAAGGCATCTAGCAGGACCAAAAACAACTACAATCCTGAAAAATTACTATTAGAAATGAAAAAACTCATATTTTTATTTATCACTCTTATTAGCATGGGAATGAGTGCCCAGAATTCTGCCAAAGCTGAAGCATTGCTTGATGAAGTCTCCACCAAAGTAAAATCTTACAACAACATGGTGATAGACTTTAAATACGCACTTGAAAATACCGCTGCAAATGTAAACCAGGAAACCCGGGGGGATGTTAGCATAAAAGGAGATAAATATGTTTTAAACCTTATGGGAACCACCCAAATGTTTGACGGAAAAAAAATTTACACCATTATTCCTGAAGATGAAGAAATTAACATCTCCAATTATGTAGAAGAAGACAGTAACAGCATTACCCCTTCTAAAATGTTCTCTTTTTATGAAGAAGGATATAATTATGCCTGGGACATTACCCAGGATGTAAAAGGGAGAAAAATCCAGTATGTAAAACTGACTCCAAAAGACAGTAATGCCGAAGTAAAAAATATACTTTTGGGAATAGACACACAAACAAAGAACATTTACAACCTGGTTCAAACTCAGGATAATGGCACAAAAATTACCATTACTGTAAAAAGCTTTAAAACAGATCAGCCACTGGCGCAAAACCTCTTTTCCTTTGATGAAGACCGATACTCCAATTACTATATTAACAGATTAGACTAAATTGAAGATATTAGACCGGTACATATTAACCAGTTACCTAAAGACTTTCTTTTCCGTTTTCACCATTCTCATGTTCATTTTTGTACTGCAGACCATCTGGCTGTATATAGGCGAATTGGCCGGGAAAGACCTGGATACGGAAATTATCTTTAAATTCCTGCTTTACTTTTCGCCAAAACTGGTACCATTAGTATTGCCGTTAACTATATTGCTCACTTCCATAATGACTTTTGGAAGCTTTGCTGAAAACTATGAATTTGCAGCAATGAAATCTTCAGGTATTTCATTGCAACGTGCTATGCGCGGCCTAACGTTTTTCATTTTTGGGATAAGCCTCACCGCCTTCTTTTTTGCCAATAATATTATTCCTGCCGCAGAATTCAAGTCTATAAACCTGCGGAAAAATATTGCAAAATTAAAGCCTGCAATGGCTATTACTGAAGGTATTTTTAATGAAGTAGGAACTATTAATATTAAAGTTGAAGAAAAAAGCGGAGATAACGACCAGTATCTTACCGATGTTATTATTCACAAAAAAGGCCCCAGAAGTGGAAATTTCACCGTCATGAAAGCTAAAGAAGGGGAATTGGTGGGAAGTACAGATTCTGACGTACTTTCCCTTATCCTGAAGGATGGTAATTATTATGATGAAATTCAGCCAAACGACCCTTCCAGAAGAAGAGACAAACCCTATGCGAAAAGTTATTTTGAAGAATATACCATTAATATGGATCTTTCAGAAATGAATAACGTAGACATGGAAGATGAAACTTACCAGAATACCAATGGAATGCTTAAAGTTTCTGAACTTCGTGAAAGTATAGATTCATTTTCTACAAATTACAACCAGCAGATAAGGAGTTTTAAGAGTAACATGTATAGCCGTACCGGCATGACCTCGGTTAGCCTTAACCTTAAACCTGCAGATACCACTTCTGAAATAGGAGAATCTGTACTTGACCTATACAGCGCTCAACAGGCCGCCCAAATTGCAGGATTTGCAACGGGTTCTGTGGAAGCCGCTATTTCTCACTTAAGCCTGAAGAAGAACGAAATTAAAGCCAGTGCCAAGCAATTAAATAAATATGAAATCGCCCTGCACGAAAAATATGCTCTAGCGGTTGCATGCTTTGTGCTCTTCTTTGTGGGCGCTCCCCTAGGTGCAATTATTAGAAAAGGCGGAATGGGCCTGCCCATGGTGGTGGCCATACTGCTTTTTTTAACCTATCATTTTATTGGAATATTTGCTAAAAATTCCGCAGAAGATGGCAGTATCAGTCCGTTTATCGCCACCTGGCTTTCCACGCTTATAATGCTTCCACTGGGAATTTTTCTTACCTATAGGGCAACTACAGACCAGGGCTTGTTTGTGATAGGCAATTTTTTTGAGCCAGTAAAACGACTTCTGAAAAAAGCAGGGATCACAAAGCCTAAAGATAAAACAGAATAAATATCTTTGCAGCCCAAAACCCATTGGAATGGCAGAAATTAAAGAAAACCAGAATTCTATAAAACTGGACAGTATCAAAGATGCTATTGAAGATATTCGTGCAGGCAAAGTAGTTATTGTTGTAGATGACATAGACAGGGAAAATGAAGGGGACTTTGTAGCTGCAGCTGAAAAGGTAAGCCCTGAAATGATAAATTTTATGGCTACCCACGGCAGGGGCCTTATTTGCGCACCTATTACCGAGAAACGCTGTAAAGATTTGCGCCTTGAGATGATGGTGGGTACCAATACAGATCCTATGGAAACCGCCTTTACCATTTCAATAGATTTAAAAGGTAAAGGAGTAACTACCGGAATTTCTGCTTCAGACAGGGCCAAAACCGTCAAATCTCTTATAGATCCTGATACCAAACCTTACGATTTAAGCCGGCCGGGGCATATTTTTCCGCTTAAAGCAAAAGAAGGCGGAGTTTTAAGGAGAACCGGACATACTGAGGCTGCAATAGACTTTGCACGCCTGGCAGGTTATGCTCCTGCAGGAGTAATTGTAGAGATAATGAATGAAGACGGAACAATGGCACGCCTGCCACAGCTTATAGATGTTGCACAACGTTTTGATCTTAAAGTAGTTTCAATTGAAGACCTGGTGGCTTACCGGATGCAGCACGACTCACTTATTGAGAAAAAAGAAGATTTTGAAGTTAATACCCGCTTTGGACAATTTAGGTTAAGAGCATATAAACAAACCACGAACAATCAGGTACATATTGCTTTAACAAAGGGGAACTGGAAGCCTGATGAAGAAGTTCTTGTAAGGGTTAATTCAACTTTGGTCAATAATGATATTCTTGGCACACTTACCAATAATGCTGATAAAAAGCTGGATGGAATGTTCAGGGCCATTAATCAGGAAGAACGTGGAGCCATAGTTTTTATAAATCCCGCAAACCAGTCAGGGAATTTACTCAACCGGTTACATGAGTTAAAGGAAATTCAGAAGAAAGGAGAACTAAAAGCACCTCCTGTAAGCATGGATAATAAGGATTTTGGTATTGGGGCTCAAATTCTTCACGACCTGGAAATTCATAAAATTAAATTGTTATCAAATTCCCGTCAAACCAAGAGAGTGGGAATGATAGGTTACGGACTTGAAATTACTGAGTATGTTAATTATTGATCAACTTCAATGATAACATCTTTCAGAGGTCTCCTTACTTTTTTAAAATTTGAAAACACATCATCCCCGGCACGGTAGCCCACAGGCAACACCAGTACCGGTTTTAAATTGTGCTCTCCCAAATCCAGGTATTCGTCATACTTATCAGGCTCAAAACCTTCCATAGGACAGGCATCAATCTCTTCGGTTGCACAAACTGTAAGCAGAGTCCCCAGTGCGAGGTAAGCCTGGTTAATTGACCAGCGCGCTATTTCATTATCGGGTTTGGAATTAAAGTCGTTTACCAGAAATTTTTTAAAAGGGGTAAGTATTTCATCGGGGGTTTCTCTAATATGTTTTACTCTCGTGAAGTAGCTTTCAATAAATTCCTGCCCTACTTCTTTTTCAATGCAGATAATCATCACATGTGAAGCCGTACTAACCTGCAATTGATTCATGCTGAATTCCTTCAGCTTCTCCTGAATTTTTTTGTTGTGAATTACCACCATCTTGATTGGCTGCAGGCCGTATGAAGTGGCTGTAAGATTAAATGCCTTCTTAAGGATTTCAACCTTATTCGCAGGAAGAATTTTTTCATCATCAAACTTCTTTGTTGCATACCGCCACTCCAGGGCTTCAATATTACCCATAGTCAATATTTTTTTACAATTTCCACAAATTTAAACAATGAAAATACGATGACCTTACAATAAGAATAAATTAAACCAATACATCAAATTTTATTAGCTATATTCGAATCACTTTTTAACTTTCACGTCTGCATGAGACTGGTAAAAAAATCTATTCTTACCCTTGCAATCTGTGTGGTTCTTGCCAGCCTGATTGTGCTGGGATTTGAAGCCTACATACAAAGAGATACGGCTCCTCTTATTTATGATCAGATTGAAAATGTTCCTCCGGCCGAAACAGTTATCGTGTTGGGGGCCAGCGTACATTCTAACGGAAAACTTTCTCCTGTTTTACAGGACAGGATTGAAACTGCTATTGACCTTTATACCTCCGGAAAAGTGGAGCAAATTCTTGTTTCAGGAGATCATAAAACCGAAAATTACGATGAAGTGGGCGCTATGAGAAATTACCTCCTGCAACATGGAATTCCCGAAAACAAAATTTTGGAAGATCATGCCGGTTTTGATACTTATGACAGTATGTACAGATCCCAACAGGTAATAGGAATATCAGATGCTATTGTGGTCACGCAGCGCTTCCACCTGCCAAGAACAATGTTTATAGCTAAAAATCTTGGGTTAAATTACAAGGGCTTTGTTGCAGATAAGAAACAATATGAAACCTCCACCCGTTTAGTGAGAAGAGAAAAACTGGCAAATTTCAAGGCTCTGTGGGAAGTAATTACCGATGGAGAACCTGCCACTTTAAAAAAGAGACTGGAATAAATTTTTAAGTTTGAGAAATAAGAAAGTCCTCCTGAAAATTTGGTAATTTTCAAGAAGACTAATCATCATCTTTTCTTCTGTGAAGTCAATAACTAATTAGGCTTCACAGCTGGCGCAACTCACCATATTAGAAATGAATTCTTTGGAAACACTTTGACTACGTTGATAGTATAAAGTTTTTACCCCAAGTTTCCAGGCTTCAATCATCAAATTATTTACTTCCTTTACAGGTAATCCCGCAGGAATGTTAAGGTTAAGACTTTGCGCCTGATCGATAAATTTCTGCCTTACCGATGCCTGCTGAATAATCTCCAATTGGCTGATCTCTTTAAAGGTTTTAAAAACATCTTTTTCCTCCTGTGTAAGAGAATTTAAATGTTGCACACTTCCGTGATTCAGCATAATACTTCTCCAGGTATCCTCATTATCTAGGTCTTTTTCCCGAAGCAATTCCTTCAGATATTTATTCTTTCTCATAAAATTACCTTTAGCAAGCCCCGCTTTATAATAGTTACTGCTGAAGGGTTCAATTCCAGGAGATGTCTGGCCTAAAATTGCAGAAGAAGAAGTAGTTGGTGCAATAGCCATTAAAGTTGTATTTCGCAACCCGTAATCTTTCAGGATGCCCGGTTCTCCATAAATGGTGGCCAGCTCTCTACTGGCTTTAGTGGCCTTTGTACTTATATCTTCAAAAATCTGATGTGTTAATCCTTTGGCCCGCATTCCTTCAAAAGGGATCATATTCTTCTGTAAATAGGAATGCCAACCCATTGCGCCTAAACCCAGTGCACGGTGATTCCTGGCAAACCGGTTTGCTGAAGCCAGATAATGGTTTCCTTCAGTTTTGGCAATAAATTCCTGCAATACCCCGTCCAGGAAATAAATGGCAAGTTTCACCGCCTCAGTATCTTTCCATTCATCATAAAGTTCAAGGTTCATTGAAGAAAGACAGCAGATAAATGATTCATCTTCAGAAGAAGGTAAAGCGATTTCAGAACATAAATTACTGGAATGGATAGTTTTGTTTTTGTCTTTATAAACCTGAGGCTTGAAACGATTAATATTATCTTTAAAAAGAATGTATGGTAAGCCTTTTTGCTGGCGGCTTTCCAGGACTTTCGCCCAGATATCACGTTTTTCCATATCGCCGTCTATCATCTCCTGCATCCAGTAGTCGGGTACACAAACCGCATTAAATAAATTCTGAATAGGATTCCCGATATTTTTAATTTCAAGAAACTCTTTAATATCGGGATGATCAATGTCCAGGTAAGCGGCAAAAGCTCCACGGCGTACACCGCCCTGGGAAATGGTATCCATTGCCGTATCGAATAATTTCATAAAACTGGTCGCACCGCTACTTTTACCATTATCGGTAACCGCACTGCCCCTACCCCGCAGTTCCCCAAAATAACCGGAAGTTCCTCCGCCAATCTTGGTTTGCATAATCACCTCGCCAAGTTTATGGGTAATTCCTTCAATATTATCGGGCACATAAACATTAAAACAGGAAATTGGCAAACCACGTTCGGTGCCCATGTTGGCCCATATTGGTGAACTTAAACTCATCCAGCCACGTTCAATCATCTCGATAAAAGCCCCGGCGAGTTCAGGCTTGTACAATCTTTTTGCAGAGGCATTAGCCACCCGCTCTATTGCAGATTTTACAGTTTCACCTTTTAATAAGTATCCGCGGTTTAGGATTTGCTGGCTTTCCTCGTTAAGCCACCATAAACGTTTTTTATTTGGCTCCTCGGCAATTTGTAAAGGTTGAGTGGTATTCATCATGAAAATCTCAGGTTTAAAAATTAAAATAAATCTGCTGCGGTGATGCTTTTATCGTGTTTTGTATAATCAACAGGACGCCTGGCAAAGAAATCGTCCAGACTATTGGCAAATACTTCTTCCTCAAACCAGCGCATAGGCTCATATTCTTCCGGAGAAATATTGTAGATTTTTGAAATCCCGATGTTTTCCAGACTCTCGTCTAAGCGAAATTTCATAAAATCCATAAGGTTTCTCTTATTGATGTTTTCCAGTTGACCGTTGGCAAAAATCCAATCCAGTATTTCCTCTTCCACTTCAATAGAATGAATTACGGTAGATCTTAATTTCTGAATAAGCTCGTCGTTAAAATATTCCGGAAATTCTTCACGAATCTGATTGATAATATAAATACCGGCGTTGGCATGAATTTGCTCATCTACTGAAGTCCAGGCTATGATATTGCTAATATTTTTCATTACTCCTTTGAAACGGTTAAAGGAAAGCACAATTGCAAACTGACTGAACAGGGAAACATTTTCAATTAAAATTGAGAAAAGAATCAGTGACGAAATATAATCCCTGGGATCTTCTGCTTTAGTATGCTCCAGGGCATTTGTTAAATACGCAATTCTGTTTTTGATGGCGGGCACCTCAATCACTTTCTCGAACTCATTATTATAGCCCAAAACTTCCAAAAGCCTTGAATAAGCCTGAGAATGCCGGAATTCACATTCGGCAAAAGTGCTTCCCAATCCATTAAATTCCGGTTTTGGCAGGTGCTTATAGAGGTCGCCCCAAAAGGATTTAACAGCAACTTCAATCTGGGCAATAGCCAGCAAACTTTTCTTTACAACATCTTTTTCCCCTTCAGATAAATAGGTGTGAAAATCCTGCACATCTGCAGTGAAATCTACTTCGGAATGCACCCAAAAGGACCTGTTGATAGCATCGGTAAAATCTAAAACTTTGGGATATTCGAATGGCTTATAATTAAGCCGCTTGTGAAAAATACTCATGTTACTTTTGCATTATAGGTGAAACAAAAGCATAAAATTTAATGGATGGAAAGAAATAGGTGAAAATCTATTATAAAATATCCCATAATCATTACTTTTTATGCGAAAGTAAAGTGGTTTGGTTGATAAGGTAGCCTGGCTTTTTAGAATCTAAATTACAGTTGCGCAACAGCTCATGACTTTCACATGATTCCCCTTAGATTTACAACCAATACAATTATAAAGTCAAAAATAACAAGAAAGCACCATCTCTTTTTCCATTCATCTTTTAGTTATTCACATACTTCTTCACATTGTTTAAATCTTAAAAAATTTTGTGCAATTAGTTTTCCTTAAATACGGGAACAAAACATAGCGCTTTACCCCTCTTACCTGGTACCGGAGAATATAAAGACTGTTGCGTTTCCGTTTTAAGGTCAATAGTGTCTTTAGATTAACTACGTTTAATGGATTCTTTTCTCCTATAAGTTTTCCTTCCGGTTAAATGCTAAATATGGATGTTTTCGCTCATCAGGTAAACAGTAATTTCTACCTGTAAATAATCAGAAAAGATTACAAATTAAGTATTGAAGAAATTTGGTGAATCAGAGCCATCTTAAATTATAGTGAGGCAGGCAATAATTCTTTCAGAAAATAAATAATAGAATTCAAAACTGCCATAAAATTTCCCCCGGCCCATAGATTGGGAATTATATCTACAATTTTCCAACTGCACCACATCTATTCCCCACAGTAATCAATCCTAATTAATTGGAATCAATTGATTTTAGCTAATGGTATAAAGATTGAATCCCAGCACATATATAAAGTTTTATGGTTCTATCAAAGAATATGGAACTGGTAAACACATAGAAAACAAATAAGATTTTAAAAAACCACATGAATAAGAATATCAGATTTTCTGCTTCAGCTCCAGCTGAAATAATAAAAACAGACAATAACAAACCAAAAAAAGAAGATTCTTCATATGGCGCCGGAAGAGAACGTTTTTCAGGTTCAGATAAGGATTTCAGGAAGGTTTCCTGGAGCACCAGGCACCTTCTTATTTTATTAGGCACTTTTATACTTTTAATCGGTTCAGCTTTTTGTGTTTACCTATTCCAGGCTGAATTTCAGGAAATGAATCTAAATAGAATGGATTCATTGGCAGGTATGTTATTTATAATTCTCACAAGCTTCTTATTAATATTTAAAATTTGCTTTTTACTATATATTGCCAGGTTGTTTTTTCGCTATAAGCCAGTTCCATCTGTTACAGACGAGGAATTACCTTTTTGTACTGTTATAGTGCCTGCTTATAATGAAGGTAAACAAGTCTGGTCCACATTGCATAGTTTAGTTGAGAGCAATTATCCTGCAGAAAAAATACAATTAATTGCCATTGATGATGGTAGTAAAGATGATACCTGGCACTGGATGAAAAAGGCCAAGGATCAATTGGGAGCTCGTGTATCAATTTACCAGCAACCCACTAATAAGGGGAAACGACATGCCTTATATCGTGGTTTCAAACTGGCTAAAGGAGAGGTCTTTGTAACCGTAGATAGTGACTCTATTGTAGAGGAAGACACTTTGCGTAATCTTGTATCTCCATTCATTTCTAATAAAAACTGTGGCGCGGTAGCGGGAAATGTGCGGGTTCTCAATAATGAAAAAGCGATCATTCCCAGGATGTTAAATGTTAGTTTTGTATTTTAGTTTTGAATTCATAAGATCTGCTCAGAGTGTATTGGGTTCTGTATTATGTACTCCCGGCGCCCTGGCTGCCTATCTAAGTAAAGCGGTTATGTCCTGCCTGCCGCAGTGGATTAACCAAACTTTTATGGGAAAAACAACCGATATTGGTGAAGATCGCGCAATGACCACTATGATCCTTAAACAAGGCTATCATGTATTATTCCAACGTAATGCCTATGTCCACACCAACATACCGGAAAGATTTAGTGCTTTACATAAGATGTTTACACGTTGGGAAAGGAGCAATGTTCGGGAAAATCTTATGATGTCAAAATTTGTTTTTTAAATCATTCCGCGAGGGATCAAAATCCGGTCCTCGTATATTACTCTTAAATCAATGGATGCAAATGTTAACGGCTTATCCGCTGTTACTGGTTATGATCATTTTATTGCTTTCACATCCAATTTTGTTTATCAGTTCCACACTGCTAAGTGTTTTTATATTTTCAAGCCTTCCGGCTCTATTTTACGCAAAAAAATATAATTTCTTTGAAGCTTCCTGGGCCTATTCCTACAGTATTTTTTATACATTTGGTATATTCTGGATTACCCCTTATGCAATGGCCACGGCTAGTAAAAGAGGGTGGTTAACCCGTGATTTACCACAGAAAAATTAGTTTGGGCCAGAGTTAAATAATTGAATTTTATAAATTTTCTGAAGGCTTACACCTTCAGAAAATTTCTTTTTTAGATAACTATTGATAATTGACTACCAAACGGGAGTAAGGTTTTTAACTCTTAGAACCCGCTAACGGATAACCCCCACGAATCTTATTCTTTAATGAAGTACGATTTAAAGTTATAAGAAAAAATATTTTTTATTTCCAGACAAAACCCCTTATCTTCGAAAAGTAAACTTTAGGGGTGCTGATTATAATCAGCTGAGATAAAACCCTTTGAACCTGATCCGGTTAATACCCGCGAAGGGAAAAGTGTTATCTACATATTTTCTACCATAGTTCCGTTTTGGAGGAATTCTGGTTTGTATTTACTTTTTCTTTAGGGAATCCCCCTGCAGTTTACAGCTATTAAATATCAAAAAAATGATAACTGTAAACGTAAACAACACCGCCCACACTTTTAATTCACCATCCAATCTTCAGGATCTCCTGACGCAGCTGGCTATTTCTGAAAAAGGAATTGCTGTGGCTGTCAACAATCAGATTATTTCTAAAAGCGACTGGACCAAACGTGAATTAGCCGAAGGTGAAAACGTACTCATTATCAGGGCTACTCAGGGAGGATAAATATGCTTCGGAAGAATTTCCGGAAGCAAAACTATTAGCACTAAACAGAAAGTAATTATGAAACAGGACCAGACTCCAAAGCAGCAAACCATTAGCCGCGCACCTTTTCCCAATTCCGAAAAGGTTTATGTAAGCGGAAAGATCCATCTGGATATAAAAGTCCCGATGCGGAAAATATCCCTGGATGACACAGTGGATAAATTTAACGGAAAAGTAGAAAAAAACGATCCTGTTTTAGTCTATGACACCAGTGGACCGTATACAGATCCATCAGTAGAAATCGATGTAAGGAAAGGGCTGATGCCTATTCGCAACAGCTGGATTGCCGCCCGGGAAGATGTAGAACAGTTACCCGGTCTTTCTTCGGCTTACGGACGCGAAAGGGAGAAAAATGAGAAACTGGACGAACTTCGGTTTAAAAGGAACAGAAAGCCTCTTAAGGCAAAGCCGGGACAGAATGTGACCCAGATGCACTACGCCCGGAAAGGAATTATCACTCCGGAAATGGAATACATTGCCATTCGTGAAAATCAGAAGCTGGAAGAGATCAAACAGATCTCAGAACAACATCCCGGAAACAGCTTTGGAGCCAGTATCCCAAAGGTAATTACCCCGGAATTTGTAAGGGATGAGGTCGCCCGAGGGAGAGCAATTATTCCTTCCAACATTAACCACCCGGAAAATGAACCTATGATCATTGGGCGGAACTTTCTCGTGAAGATTAATGCCAACATCGGGAATTCAGCGGTAACCTCTTCTATTGAGGAAGAAGTGGAAAAAGCAGTCTGGGCCTGCCGTTGGGGAGCAGATACCATCATGGATCTTTCCACCGGAAAAAACATCCACGAAACCCGCGAATGGATCCTGAGAAATTCTCCGGTGCCAATTGGAACCGTGCCTATTTATCAGGCGCTGGAAAAAGTAAATGGAAAAGCCGAAGATCTTACCTGGGAAATTTTCAGGGATACGCTCATTGAGCAGGCCGAGCAGGGAGTGGACTATTTCACCATTCACGCCGGAGTGCGGTTAGCTTATGTTCCCCATACCGCAAAAAGGGTAACAGGATTGGTTTCCCGTGGCGGCTCGATCATGGCAAAATGGTGCCTGGCACATCATAAAGAAAGCTTCCTGTACACGCATTTTGAGGAAATTTGCGAAATCATGAAAGCTTATGATGTTTCCTTCTCACTGGGAGACGGTTTACGTCCCGGAAGTATTGCCGATGCCAATGACTATGCGCAATTCGCCGAACTTGAAACTTTGGGGGAACTTACTAAAATTGCCTGGAAACACGATGTACAGTGCATTATAGAAGGACCCGGCCATATCCCAATGCATATGATAAAAGAGAATATGGATAAGCAACTGGAGGTTTGTGGGGAAGCACCTTTTTATACTTTAGGCCCATTGACCACAGATATCGCTCCTGGTTACGACCACATCACCAGCGGGATTGGCGCAGCCATGATAGGCTGGTTTGGATGTGCGATGCTATGTTATGTGACACCAAAGGAACATTTGGGGCTGCCTAACAGGGACGATGTAAAAGAAGGAGTGATCACTTATAAGATCGCTGCCCACGCTGCAGATCTGGCTAAAGGTCATCCCGGGGCACAACACAGGGATGATGCGCTGAGTAAAGCACGTTTTGAATTCAGATGGGAAGATCAGTTTAATTTGGCACTTGATCCGGATACGGCGAGGTCTTACCACGATGAGACTTTACCTTCTGAAAATGCTAAAGTAGCCCATTTCTGTTCTATGTGCGGACCAAATTTCTGTTCTATGAAAATTACGCAGGACGTGCGAAATTTTGCTGAAGAAAACGGAATGGACACTCACGAGGCGATCGAGGAAGGAATGAAGAAAAAATCGGAAGAATTTAAAGCAAAAGGAAGCGAAGTTTACCTGTAAGCTGAAATTAGATGTTGATTCTTTTTACTTCGGAAGAAAATATTGCTGCTGAAAGGGAACAGCTCACCCGATTTTTCGAGTCCGGGCTGCCCCTTTTGCACGTTCGAAAACCGGGAATGGCCGAAGAAGATATGAAGCTATGGCTATCAAATTTTGAAGAAAAATACCTTCAAAAGATGATACTTCATGAGCATCATCACTTAGCTGATGTTTTTTCGGTAAAAGGAATTCATTTAAAAGAAAATTTTAGAAGAGAACAGGAAGATCTATCAGCCTCTGCCAACCGATTCCAATTGAAAGGTTTTACCGTGAGTTCTTCTTTTCACGATCAGGAAAATTTGGAAAATGAAGCTTCAGCATTTGATTATGTTTTTTTAAGTCCGGTGTTTACTTCTGTTTCCAAAAAGAGATATGCGGGAAAGAAATTTAATGTAGGAAACCTGCCGCACCAAATAATTGCTTTGGGCGGAATTAAAGCAGATAAAATTATGAGAGCAAAAGAAATGGGATATGCGGGAGTAGCGGTACTTGGAGCCGTTTGGACCGCAGAAGATAAGGAACAGGCTTTTACAGGGATTTACAATGAATACAGAAATGTTTACCAATAACAGACCTTTTGTTTTAAGCATTGCAGGATTTGATCCTTCAGTTGGAGCAGGTTTAATGGCTGATATTAAAACCTTTGAAAACCTTAAATGTTACGGGCTGGCGGTAAATACTGCGAATACCATTCAGAATGATGAAAAATTCGAAGCCTGCCACTGGACTTCTGAAGCTATCATTCTTCAGCAACTGGAACTTTTACTGGAAAGTTTTCCTGTGGAAGTGGTAAAAATCGGAATTGTAGAAAATCATCAGGTTTTAAATAATCTGATTGACAGACTGTTTGAGAAGAACAGTAGCATCAGAATTATTTGGGATCCGGTTCTAAAATCAAGTAGCGGATTCACTTTTCAGGAGGTTCAGGAATTTCAGAAAAAGCTGAAATCCATTCTTGAAAGGATATTCCTAATCACTCCAAATTTGGATGAATTGAACATGTTTTATCCCGAATCAACTATGGAAGAAGCAATCCGGAAAATAAGCAGCAAAACTAACTTGTACCTTAAGGGAGGACATCGGTCGGAAGCAATTGGATTGGACGAATTGTTCACTACAGAAGGAGAAAGCCTAAGCTTTAAACCCGGGCGAACCGACTGTACCGAAAAACACGGCAGCGGATGCGTCTTATCTTCGGCAGTTGCAGCACATCTGGCTTTGGGCAATTCCCTTCCGGAAGCTGCACGAAAAGCAAAAGATTACATCGAAAAAGTATTAGCATCAAACAAAACCTTATTAGGATACCACAACGTATGATCTCAAACTTACACTACATATCTCAGGGAGAAACTCCCATTGAACACCTGGAAAACATTCTCAGGATGTGTGCCGCAGGAGCAGACTGGGTTCAGCTGCGCCTTAAAGACGAATCTTTTGAGACGGTTCTGAAAACAGCAAAAGCGGCAAAAGAAATTTGTATAGATTTCCCGGTTAAACTGATAATTAACGATTTTCCGGAGGTGGCAAAAAAGGTAAATGCCGATGGTGTTCATTTGGGAAAGGAAGACAAGTGTCCTTTGGCAGCCAGAAAACTTTTGGGGCCAGATAAGATTATTGGAGGAACGGCTAACACGCTGGAAGATTGCGAAGGCCTTTGTAAAAAGCAAGTAGATTATATTGGTCTCGGCCCCTTCCGGTTTACTACCACAAAAAAGAAACTCAGCTCAATATTAGGAGCAGAAGGTTACCGGAAGCTACTAAATAGTCTTCGTACTAAGGGGAATTCAATTCCTGTAATCGCTATTGGAGGAATTATTCCGGAAGATCTTCCGGTTTTAGCAGAAAGCGGAGTCCATGGGGTAGCTATTTCCGGATGGCTCACAACACATCCGCAACCTGAAATGATCTTTCGGGAAATACACAATCAATTTTCAGAAAAACAACTATGAGCAACACAGATCAATTAAAAATAACAGATAAAACTTTTTCTTCCCGTTTGTTTACGGGAACAGGAAAATTTAGCTCTTCAACAGTAATGCAACAGACGATTTTAGCTTCAGAAAGTGAGCTGGTAACCGTAGCTTTAAAAAGGGTGGAACCGGGAAATGACGATGATCAAATGATCTCTGCTTTAAAAAACCCCCACATTAGCCTTCTCCCGAACACCTCGGGAGTGCGGAACGCCCAGGAAGCTATATTTGCTGCTCAAATGGCAAGGGAAGCCCTGGAAACAAACTGGGTAAAAGTAGAGATACATCCAGATCCTAAATACTTACTTCCAGACCCTGTAGAAACTTTAAAAGCCTGTGAAGAGCTGGTGAAAATTGGTTTTGTGGTAATGCCTTACATTCATGCAGATCCTGTGTTGTGTAAGCGGCTCGAGGAAGTGGGAGCGCAGTGCGTGATGCCTTTAGGTGCGCCAATTGGCAGCAACAAAGGATTAAAAACCCAGGACTTCCTGGAGATTATTATTGAACAAAGCAACGTGCCGGTTATTGTAGATGCGGGAATCGGAAGTCCGTCTCACGCCGCTCAGGCGATGGAAATTGGTGCCGATGCTGTTCTGGTAAATACGGCGATTGCAGTTTCCCCTAATCCGGTAGAAATAGCAAAAGCTTTTAAACTCGCTGTGGAAGCAGGAAGACTCGCCTACACGGCGAAGTTGGCTCCACAAAGACAGCAAGCCGAAGCCAGTAGCCCTTTAACACAATTTCTCTATGAATAGTTTTAAAGACACATTAAGCAATTATTCCTGGGATGAGGTGCTGCAAAGCATTTTTTCCAAAACAGAAGCTGATGTACTTTCTGCATTGCAAAGCAGGAAGAGGGATCTGGAAGATTTCAAGGCCCTGATCTCTCCTGCCGCAAAACCTTTTCTCGAACAAATGGCGCAGCAGAGCAAAGCGATCACCAAAAAACGCTTTGGGAATACAATGCAGATGTACGCTCCAATGTACCTGAGCAATGAGTGCCAGAATATTTGCACCTATTGCGGCTTCAGTATGACGAATAAAATTCCCAGGAAAACTTTGAGCGATACTGAAATAATAAAGGAAGCCGAATTCTTAAAGTCAAAAGGCTACGACCACATTCTGCTGGTAACGGGTGAGGCCAATAAGACGGTGGGGGTTGATTATATGTGTAACGCGGTAAAACTGCTGAGATCTTATTTCTCCAATATTTCCATTGAAATTCAGCCATTGGATCAGGATGAATACGAAAGGTTGATTGAAAATGGACTCTACGCCACATTGGTGTACCAGGAAACTTATCACCGGGAGACTTATAAAATTCATCATCCTAAAGGAAAAAAGTCAAATTTTGATTATCGTCTGGAAACTGCAGACCGACTGGGAAGAGCGGGAATACACAAGATTGGTATTGGCGCTCTTTTTGGACTTGAAGACTGGAGGGCAGACAGCTTTTTTACTGCCTTGCATCTGAAATATTTACAAAAGACTTATTGGAAAACGAGGTATTCTATCTCATTTCCAAGGTTACGGCCTTTTAGTGGCGGACTTGAGCCAAAAGTAGAAATGACAGATCCGGATTTGCTTCAGGTTATCTGTGCCTATAGGTTGCTGGATGAAGAGGTAGAATTGTCTATCTCTACCCGGGAGACTGAAGTCTTCAGGAACAATATCGTTCATCTGGGGATCACCTCGATGAGCGCCGAATCAAAGACAAATCCGGGAGGCTATGTGGTAGAGCCACAGTCTTTGGAGCAATTTGAAATTTCGGATGAAAGAAGTACAGAAATTATTGCGAAGATGCTTTCTGAAACCGGAATAGAACCGGTGTGGAAAGACTGGGAAAAAAGCTGGTAACATGTTGACAGAAAAAGAAAAGAAGCGTTACCTGAGGCATATACTTTTAGAAGAAATTGGAGAAGCAGGGCAACTAAAACTGAAGCAGGCAAAAGTCCTGGTGATAGGCGCCGGCGGACTTGGCTGCCCCGCTTTGCAATATCTTGCTGCCGGCGGAGTGGGAAAATTGGGAATTATAGATGATGATCTGGTAGACACCTCCAATTTACAGCGGCAAATCCTTTTTTCAGAAAAAAATGTAGGGGAAGCAAAAGTGATCGCTGCTAAAAAGCGGCTTCAGGAGATAAATTCTTCCATAGAAATAGTGGCCTATAATGAGAGATTGACGGCAAAAAATGCACTAAAAATTTTCACTGACTACGATATTGTTGTGGAAGGAAGTGATAATTTTACCACCAAATACCTGGCAAACGATGCCGCCGTCCTTGCAGGCAAGCCTTTGGTATTAGGTTCGGTTTTTAAATTCGACGGACAGGTTTCGGTGTTTAATTATCAGAATGGTCCTACTTACAGATGCCTTTTTCCGGAACCAGGTTCAGCAGAAGAAATGCCCTCCTGTAGTGAAGTAGGCGTGTTGGGAATTATACCAGGAATTATCGGGAACTTGCAGGCCAATGAAGTGCTTAAGATAATTCTAGAGATAGGTAACGTATTATCAGGAAAGTTACTTCTTTTTGACGCTCTTGAAATGCAAGCCCAAATCCTGCCATTTTCTAAAAATCCCGATGTGGTGATAACGAAATTAGAAGAAATGAGCTTTTCCTGCGGAACTGATAACCCAGAATCTGTCTCCTGCCAGAATTACTTCAAGTCTCCGGATTCCTATACATTACTCGATGTTAGAAGCCCTGATGAACGTGCCGCTTTTGATATTGGAGGATTACATATTCCCCTTCCGGAGCTACAAAACAGGTACAGCGAATTAACTTCCGAAGAAAGTATATTGGTATATTGTGCCTCCGGAATAAGAAGTTTAAAAGCCATTTCGATACTAAAAGATTTCTTTCCCGACAAAAAAATCTACAACCTTGAAGGAGGGCTAAAGAATAAAATGATATTTTAATTGTGTAATTTATTACATTTAACATCAGTTGTACTAGAGACATTATCTTAAACCTTCGTCAATGAGAAAAGGATTTCGTATTATTTTCAGCATTATTGTGTTTTTCAATCTTTCATGCAGTAAAGATGATGAGAATATTGAAAAAAACGTTCCAAGGCGGTATGAACTATCGCAGATAGAATGGAAACTAACAGAAGGTGACAGCCAGGAAATAATTAAAAAAGAACTTCCTGAAATTTATTTTAAAAATGATTCAGACACTATTTTGCCTGTAGTAATTGAACCACTTAATGGTATTAATGGTAGTTCTGAATTTAATTTCAACGATTCTATTAGATTCAGTGAGCTCAATTATTCGCCGGTTAAAGTTTCTATTACTGGAGAAATCGATTTATTATCCAACAGTTACTCCTATCTAGGTGGCGGGCTTAAAGTCAATCTACAACAAGAGGAGTCGTCGTTTGCTTTTCAGTACTTTTTCAAAAATTCAACAAACCTTAATCCAGAAACTGAACTAACGTCTACTTATATTCTATACTTAAAGAAAAATAAAGCTAGTTTCCGGGCCCGTTTTCGTGAGATAAACACGGGAGAAATAATAGAACTTGAAGGAAGCTGGACGGGAATATTTTTCAATAATCTGGAAGGAGAAACCCCTCTTAGTAATATTGAATAGAAGCCACTATTTGATAACTTAAGGTGGAACAAAAAAAGGCAACTACATTAAAATCATGTAATTACCCTTTAAATGTGTTAAAATGTAACTTGTTAAAGTCGGGGTGGCAGAACTAAATTACCACTAGACAATATTTTAATAACCAGACACTTACACTGTTTCAATAAAATCAGGTAACCGGATAGGTAACCTTTGCACCGATTTTATTCGTAAATGCAAAGATATATGATTATCTTAAACTAAAAGACAATAAATAGAATCAAATTCTATTTGGCTCCCCCTTTGTGCAACAATTCTTAAGTATTTTGAACAGGCCTAATGTATTATTGAAAATCTAAAAACCTGGGGAAGAACCTAAAGCAGCGAATAGTGATGCTCCATTTGACTTCGAAAGAAAAGCGAACTCCCTGGTAAGCCGAACTTTCGATTTTTATAATTATCGGTTATGCGTTAAGTCCAATTGACATTATTCCTGACTTCATCCCGATAATTGGATATCTTGACAGCCTAATCTTAATACCGATTGGGATTTATTTCATCGGAAGGCTTGTTCCTGAAGATGTAAAAGCGGAGTGTTTGATAAAAGCAAAGAACTACTAATGGAACAAAAATAACAATTGGATGATCGGGAACATAATTATTGTATTTTGGCTGTTCATTGTGGTATAGATTTTCGCGATTATTTCAAGATTTGAAATAATTGAATATACTTTAAAAACGTACTCATTATATCATTGCACAATCTGTGCATTGATTTTTTTTTATCTTTGTAGTGTGAAAATGATCGCTATCATATTATCTCTATATATATTCGGGCTTAACTTATTAGCCTGTAATGATAGTGATACTTCACAAGTGATTTCTGATTCAGAAGTAACAATGGTTGCTACCCAGGATTTAGATATCGACCATTCACATGATAAAGTAGCAGATTTATGCCCTCCTTTTTGTAGTTGTCATTGCTGCCATGTGCATACAGTAGATTTCGGTTCTTCAAATTTCAAGGCTTTGATTATTGAAATTCCATCAAAAGCCTTTGTCCATTTTGACAGCTCAGTGGAAGAACCTATTCTTTCCTTTTTAGATCCCCCTAAAGTTTAATTCAGTTTTTAGAAGGATAGCTATGTCCTTTTTTGACCAAATCCTAGTTCTCATACTAGATCCTTGGTCCTATTGGTAGATTTTGTTAGGCACAAAATTATTATCAAGAATTTTAACTGAATTAAATCTTTATTTATATGATTAATAAGATAATCGCATTTTCCATTAATAATAAATTTATTATTGGACTACTTACCTTAGCACTAATAGGGACGGGTATTTGGTCCATGTCCACCGTTAACCTGGGATCGGTACCAGATATTACTAATAATCAGGTTCAGGTGATCACCCAGTCACCTAATCTCGCCACAGAAGATATTGAGCAATTTGTAACCTATCCCGTAGAACTTTCGATGGGTAATTTACCCGGGGTTACAGAAATTCGCTCTATCTCACGCTTTGGCCTTTCGGTAGTTACTATTGTTTTTAAAGATGATATGGGAACTTATCTCCCTCGTCAACTTGTACAGGAAAAACTAAATGAATTGGGGGAGACCATTCCCGATAAATTTGGAAGTCCTGCTATGGGACCTATTTCAACCGGATTGGGTCAAATTTATGAATATACCATAAAGCCAAAGGAGGGATATGAAACCGAATATTCCCCCATGGAACTACGAACTATTCAGGACTGGATAGTCAAGCGACAACTTACCTTGCTGGAAGGTGTGGTGGAAGTAAATTCTTTTGGAGGCTCCATAAAACAATATGAGGTAGCAATCAATCCTGAGAAATTAAACAGTATGGGTATAAGTATCTCTGAGGTTTATGAGGCGCTGGCCCGAAACAATGTGAATACCGGTGGAGCTTATATTGAGAAAAATAAAATGTCAAATTTTATTAGAGGTGAAGGTTTAATCCGTTCACTGGAGGATATAAGGAAAATTGCTATTACTACCGAAAATTCTATTCCGATAACTATTGGAGATGTTGCGGAAGATGTTCAGTTTGGAAATCAGGTACGCTACGGAGCTTTCACTCAAGACGGAGAGGAAGCCGTAGGCGGGATAATAATGATGTTAAAAGGCGCCAATCCCAATGCCGTAATTCAGGATGTTAAAGATAGGATGGCAGAAGTTGAAAAGTCACTTCCTGAAGGTTTGACCATAGAGCCAATTATTGATCGGAGTGAATTAATAGCACGAACAACCGATACTGTTAAAACAAATTTACTGGAAGGTGCATTGATAGTGATTTTTGCCCTGGTATTGTTATTAGGTAGTCTAAGAGGTGGACTTATTACTGCTACCACTATTCCCTTATCACTGCTTTTTGCTTTTATTTTAATGAAACAATTCAATGTCTGGGCCAATCTAATGAGTTTGGGCGCTATTGACTTTGGAATCATTATAGACGGTGCAGTGATTATCATCGAGGGAACCGTGTATGAAATACAAAAACGGATAAGATCTGGCAAGGTGAAATTCAATCAGGCTAAAATGGATGAAGTAGCCTATGATGCTGGGAGCACGATGATGAGTTCCGCATTTTTTGGACAGATTATAATTCTTATTGTATTCACGCCTATACTTTTTCTTACGGGGGTAGAAGGTAAAATGTTTAAGCCGATGGCGTACACTTTCGGTTTTGCCATGATAGGTGCTATTTTCTTATGCCTTACCTATGTCCCTATGATGTCTGCCCTATTTATGAAACCCATTCAGAATAAAAAGAACTGGTTTGGAAGGTTTGAACGCTGGCTGGAAAGGATAAGTGATAAGATAATTGGTGGAATACAAAGGGTATATATGCCTTTACTGAAAGGGGCATTAAAACTGAAGCTCATTGTTGTAGGTGCTGCTGCTGTTCTACTTGTATTAGCCGGTTTCCTTTTTTCCAGAATGGGAGGAGAATTTGTGCCTCAACTGGATGAAGGGGATATTGCAATGCAGGCTTTAATCAGACCAGGAAGTTCATTAACAGAGTCTATTGAAGTTTCCAAAAAAATAGAAAATATCCTTCTAGAAAATTTTCCTGAAATTAAAACAGCAACAGCAAGAATTGGAGTAGCGGACATCCCAACAGATCCAATGCCGATGGATATCGCAGATATGTACCTGATTCTTGAAAAAGATAAGGATAATTGGACAACCGCTGAAACTAAAGAAGGACTTATAGCGCAAATCAAGGAAAAACTCAATAAAGAACTTACTGGGGTAAACCTTGTGTTTACGCAACCTGTAGAATTAAGGTTCAACGAATTATTAGAGGGGGTTAGAGAAGATATTGCGGTTAAACTATATGGAGAGGACCTGGGGGTGTTGTCGGAAAAGGTACAGGAAATGGCTAATATTATCCAGACCGTACCTGGAGCAGGAGATGTTAATCCTGAACGAACATCTGGGCTGCCACAAATGACCGTGAAATTTAACCGTGATAAAATTGCTCAATATGGCCTGGATATCCAAAAAGCAAATGATTATATAAGTACTGCTTTTGCGGGAGGAACCGCAGGAGTCATTTTTGAAGGAGAAAAGCGATTCGATTTAGTAGTAAGATTTGATGAAGAACATAGAAAGAATATTGATGACTTGCGTGGAATGTATATCGATCTTCCCGACGGAACTCAGGTACCGATAAAAGAAATAGCAGATATTGAGTATGTTCCGGGCCCTATGCAAATTTCGAGAGATGATACCTACAGAAGAACCTATGTGGGTGTAAATGCCCGGGGAAGGGATGTAGAGTCAGTCGTTAATGATATTCAGCAAAGATTAGATGAAGAATTAGAATTACCTCCCGGGTATTATATAACTTATGGGGGGGAATTCGAAAATCTTCAGAGTGCTAAGGACCGCTTGATAATTGTTGTACCCATTGCCCTTTTCTTGATATTTGTTCTTCTATATTTTGCCCTAAAATCGTTTTCCCAATCTGTCATGATCTATATAGCCATACCCCTCGCTGCCATTGGAGGTGTTTTTGCCCTTTGGTTGCGGGGAATGCCATTCAGTATTTCTGCTGGGGTAGGTTTTATTGTATTATTCGGGGTTGCAGTTTTAAACGGGCTGGTACTAATAAATAGATTCAATTCTTTAAAAGAAGAAGGAGTAACCAGTATAAAAGATAGAATTTTTACAGGAACCAAAGAACGAATACGACCTATTATGTTAACAGCAACAACAGATATTTTCGGTTTTTTACCAATGGCATTTTCCACATCAGCCGGTGCAGAAGTTCAACAACCACTTGCTACGGTGGTTATAGGTGGGATGCTTACAGCTACACTGCTTACGCTGGTTGTATTACCAGTACTATATACCCTTGTAGAAAGAAAACGAGAGAAAAAAGAACAGAATAAACTAGGTTCTTCCAATTCGCGATCTTTAGCTACGATTTTGATAATTGGCTTAGTTTTAGGCGGAACCTTTTCTGTAAATGCACAATCTGATGCAATGTCATCTGAATATTCACAACAGGATTCTTTACAAACAATTAGTTTGGAGGATGCAAAAGAAATGGCAATCAAAAATTTTCCACAGCTCCAAGCTGCCCAGCTCGAAATTGAAAGTGAGGAAGTATTGCGCAAAACCGCCTTTGATTTTGGAAACACCCAAATCTTTACAGGAAAAGAAGAAGTAGGAAATGGCTCTGATGGGATCTATACCCAAATTGGCGTCCAACAACAAGGCATCGATATTTTCGGAATAGTGCCCCGGTTAAAACTACAGAAAGAAAGGGTGGCACTTGCTGAAAATGCCTTAGAGCTATCTACTATTGAAATTGAACGTGAAGTAAGCAGGGCCTGGACATCTGTTTATACAAGTAAAAAGAGGTATCAGGTATATAAGAAAATGGATTCTATTTTCGAAGATATTGAAAGGGCGGCTAGAATCAGGTATGAGACAGAAGCTACCTCTAAACTGGAATATCTTGCCACCTCAAATCAGGGGAATGAGGTGAAAATACAGTTAGAACAAGCTTATCGAGATTACCTGAAATCAATACAGCGCTTAAACCTATGGTTTGTTAGTGACACAATTTACGATGTACCAGATTTGCCTGCTGAAGCATTGGATGAACCTTTAAACTTTCTGGTAGAGTCTCTTGAAAATCATCCCTTACTACAGGTTTCAGAACAAAGAATTGACGTGGCAAAAGCGGTTACCAGAGAACGAAAATCTGAATTTTTGCCCAAATTTCAGGGTCAATACGGTAGGCAGGAAATAGCCGGGCAATCGGGTTTCTTTCAATATCAAATAGGAATTCAAATTCCACTGTTTTTTGGGCCGGAATTAGGCCGTACCCAGGAAGCACAAGTGAATCGAAAGATTGCAGAGCAAAACTTTTACCAGGATAAACTCGAACTGGAAATCGCCTATAAAAATATGCGGGAAGACTACATCAAATGGAGAAACTCATGGAATTATTATAGGGATGAAGCGCTTCCTTTAGCACAGGAACAACAGGATGGGTCGGTATTAGCATTTAAGGAAGGTGCTATAGATTACGTAACCTTCCTTCAAAATATAAGAGATGCCATTAGAATCGAAGTAAATGCCTGGAGTGCTTTTAACGATTATCTCGACAGCCGTTACCAACTGGAATATTACCTTAAGAATTCAAATTAAAAATTAAAATAAGAAAATCGATATGAATACAAGATCAATAAATATTTTAATGCTTGCCTTAACGCTCAGCATATTCTTTGGATGTAAAGAAAATCCTGAGGAAGGGGATGACGCTTCCAGTGAAACTGCAACTACTAATACCGAAGAAGGTGAAAATCACGGTGAGGAAGGAGATGAAGAACACGGTGAAGAAGAAGGCGGGATGCGTTCAGTACATCTTTCAGAGATGAAATTCAATAGTTTGGGCATCAAAGTAGATACCTTACCTAAAAAAGCTTTGTCCGGTATTGTGGAAGCCAATGGCCAGTTAGAAGTGCCGCCACAATATGAAGCTACCGTTACGGCAATTTTAGGCGGTAATATAACTTCTATAAAGGTTATTGAGGGGGATAAGGTAAATAAAGGTCAGGTGTTGGCTTATCTTTCTCACCCAAATTTAACCAGAATGCAGTCTGATTATATTAATGCATATAGTAGGATGCAATTTTTGGAAAAGGAATTTGAAAGACAGAAACGTTTATATGAAGCAGAGGTAGGATCTGGAAAAACTTTTCAACAGACCCAATCCGATTACCAGTCTGTACAAGGTGAAGTACGGGGGTACGAATCACAATTACGCCAGTTAAACCTAAATGCTTCCCAGGTTAGAGACGGTGAATTATATGAATATATTCCGGTAGTAAGCCCAATTGGAGGTTATATAGAAAAAGTACTGGTGCAGATAGGACAGTATGTGGAGCCGCAAACCAGCATGTTTATGGTAGTTGATAATGAACATGTTCATGCCGATCTAATGGTTTTTGAAAAAGATATTTATAAGGTGAAAGAAGGCCAAAAGATTGCGTTTACACTGGAATCGGTTCCAGGCAGTAATTTAACCGGGGAAATTTATTCAGTGGGGAAACAATTTGAACAAAACCCCAAAGCGGTACATGTGCATGCAGAAATCGATAATAAAGAAGATTTTCTAATTCCGGGGATGTATATAAACGGAAAAATCAGGACGGGTGAAGAAGCTGTTCCTGCCTTACCGGAAGAAGCAATAATTGAAGAAGAAGGAAATCCCTACATCTTTACGGCCCAAAAACACCAGGAAGATGGTGAAACCGAGTGGGAATTGAAACCGGTGCAGGTAAGAACGGGAATAACTGAAGATGGTTGGGTTGAAATTAAACTGCTGGAGCCTCTGCCTGAAGGTACTTTGGTTGCTTATAATAATGCCTATTATCTGGTCTCTGAAATGCAGAAAAGCCAGACTTCCCATGGTCATTAAATTAAAAAAAATAGATGGATGGACTCTCTGTTAAATGTTTGTCTTGATTAAAATTCCAGAGGGTTCATCCTTAATACTAAATTAAAACCACAGTAATGAAAGAAATAAAAGCATTTATAAAGCCAAAACGGGTTCAAATAGTGATAGAATCCCTTAGCGAAAGCGGATTCAAAAGTATGACGCTGTCTCAGGGGGAAGGTACCGGAGCATTTAAAGCAAAAGGCGCATCACCTTCTTTAGATTTCCGTGTAACCGACAGCCCGGTGGTAAAGTTAGAACTGGTATGTCAAAATGAAGAAGCACAATCGGCTATCAATATCATCCTGGAAAACGGGAAAACACCGGATCCAGGTGATGGCATCATTTATTTGTCTGACATTGAAGATGCTTTCAAGATAAAAACCGGGGAATCCTTAAAGCGTTAAATTTTCTAAACCCTTTTACGCCCAATGGAAAAAATAGTAAAAAAGTTAGAAAGCAAAGGCATCCGCCCTACGGCAATGCGCCTGATGACCTATAAACGGTTGGCACAATTGAATGTGGCCATTAGTTTAGGCGACCTTGGGAAAGATTTCGAAAGCTCGGAAAGGAGTACGCTTTTCCGTACTATGAAGACATTTGAAGAAAAAGGAATTGTGCATCAAATTGAGGATGGCACCGGCATCATTAAATATGCCCTGTGTGAAGACAATTGTGAATGCGAGGTGGGTAACGACCTTCACTTACATTTTCATTGCAATAGTTGCGGGGAAACCGTGTGCCTTACAGAACATAAAATCCCTCAGATAAATCTGCCCGAAGGTTACGTGGCAGAGGATATTAATCTGGTGGCTAAGGGAGTCTGTGAGAAATGTAGCAATGACTTGGATTAAGTTTTTTGATTTAAAAAATTGGAACAATGATGAAAATTTATAAAAAAGAAAACAAGGTATATATGGTAGCTCAAAATAGATTGGATGCTACCGATTATGACAATTTGATATCTCAATTAAAAAACCATATACAGGCAAACCATAAAGTATACTGGTATATTGAAATGGAAAATTTTGAGGGGTGGACTGCAAGTGCGTATTGGAAGGGCATTGAACTGAAACTTCCGAATGAAGAACGCGTTAAAAAGGTTGCATTGGTGGGAATTACAAAATGGCAGGAACAGTTTACCGAAGTTTTGATACCCTTTACAAAGGCACATATTAAATTCTTTAGCCTTGAAGAAAAACATTTGGCCAAGGAATGGATGGAGAAAGGAAATCATTAAAAAAGTTAAATAAATTTAAACAGAAAGATTATGATGGACAACTGGAATTTTGGGGGAATGCACTGGATATGGTGGGGGCTTTGGATAATCCTCATCTTTTGGATATTCTTAATTCCTTATCCCACCCCGGGACAAAATAGACGGAAGGATAAGGCTATGGAAGCCCTGAGAGAACGATACGCCCGGGGCGAGATAAGCGATGAGGAATTTGAACAAAAGAAGAAAGTCCTTCAGGATAAGAAGAAGTAGTTATAAGGCACAGGCATCGAAAGCGATGGCACCTATGGCTTATAAAAGAAGGTAAAAATGAAAAAACGCAAAGTATTTGTTTTTATATTCATTGGATTAGCCCTTGGCTTATTTATAATACAGCCCCTGGTTATTTCACTCCACATGTATGACATGCAGGGAGGTAATGGCGAATGGTGGAAATCTCTGCTTGCTTCATATCAGCAGGAAGTTAGTTCATGGGATTTGGATCAAGCCATCATCAAATTGCTATTTGGACTGCTGGGCATTGCCTTGTCGCTTATGTTTATGGTCAGGCAAAGAATATTTCAATTGACCGGAAGAAGAGATAAGCTGGAGGAGATCAGGGAGCTGATTGCGGCAGGAGAAAACCAGCAAGTAGAATTTAAATCTACCTTGAGATGGGATTTGAGGCAGTTTAAACCGAATAAGGCTTTGGAGGACGTAATAGCAAAAACAATTGCCGGGTTTATGAACACCCAAGAAGGGCATTTAATTATCGGAATTGATGATGAAGGTAGTATTCTGGGGCTGGAACAGGATTGCGGTACTTTAAAAAAACCTGGCAAGGACGGGTTTGAGCAATATATAATGCAATTGGTGTCCCTCAAGTTCGGCACTCATTTTTGCCCTTTGGTTAAAGTGGCCTTTTACCAATTCGAAGAAAAGGATATCTGTTATGTAAGGGTTCACAAATCACAAAAACCTGTGTATTTGAATTTGGGCGATCGTTCGCATTTCTTTATCAGAACCGGGAACGGAACCCGCGAGTTGGATATGCCTGAGGCTCTGGAGTATTTGGAGATACACTTAAATTAATATAAACCCTATAAAATTGAAAAAATGATATAGGTATTGGACATAGAAAAAGAAAACTTGATTGCTGCTAAAATCAATGGTAGAATCACGAAGAAGGATATAAAAAACCCATCCGCTAATCCACAATATCATCGAAAAAAGTCATAAAATTTGTAGGCGAAAAAAATAGCAGGAATGGGTCGTTAAAGCTACTCATTTCTTTACCGGTTCAGAAGTCAAATATTTTGACCTTCAGGATAAGGAACAAGCAAAAAACTGGATACAAATAACTAAGGATATGAAAAAACTAAAAATCAAAATTCCCGTAATCCTTCCACAGGTACCTAATGAAAAAGACGCTTGTGTGGAAAGGCTAATTAAGGAACTGGAAGCCGAAAATGGCCTTGAAAAAGTCCACATAGCGGATGATCAGGAAGATACGGTGCCACAATTGTGCTTTCATTACGATCCGGATATAATTTCTATTGACCGCATTCAATCATTGGCAGAAAGAACCGGGGCTGAAATTACCGCGAAATATGGACATTTGCTTATAGAGGTTGAGGGGATTAGACATACCCGGCATGCAAGGACTATAGAAAAGAGTCTGTTGAATATCAATGGTGTTTTGGAAGCTTCCGCCAATGCCGGAGGAATGATCCGTTTAGAATATGATAAACGGGAAACAAGTTTTGATGAGATAACTACAAAGCTCGAAAAAGAAAACCTACAAGTTAAAAAAAGCTCCTCTGCTGAGAATAAGGGCTTTAAATCTGCCGAAAAGAATCCTCAAAATTTAAATAAAGAAAAGGTAAGGGATATAGAAGAACAAAAGCATAAAGATACTGATCTCCAGAATCATAGAGAAGCGGATAGCCACGGGGCCGGGGAAGAACATTCCCACGCCCACGGAGGTATTTTTGGGAAAAACACCGAACTTATTTTTGCTATTATTTGTGGTGCTCTTTTGGGTATTGGTTTTGGTTTGTCCTACGTAACATCAATACCGGAATGGGTCAGCTTATCCCTATACATAGGTGCCTACTTTTTTGGAGGTTACTTTACAGCAAAAGAAGCCATACAGACCGTAGCCAAAGGTGGATTTGAAATTGATTTTCTCATGTTGGTCGCAGCTATAGGAGCAGCTATTCTTGGGGAATGGGCTGAAGGAGCTTTGTTATTATTTCTCTTTAGCCTGGGGCATGCCTTGGAGCATTATGCAATGAACAAAGCACGAAAATCTATAGCTGCACTGGCAGAACTGGCGCCAAAAACAGCTTTGGTTAAGAAAAATGGTAAAACGGAAGAAGTTGGTATCGAAAAACTCAATATTGGGGATATCATTGTGGTGAAACCAAATAGTAAAATATCTGCAGATGGCGTAGTGGTAGATGGGCAGAGTAGTGTTAACCAGGCTCCAATAACCGGGGAGAGTGTACCGGTAGATAAAGTTCCCGTAGAAGATGTTGAGAAGGATTACTCAGAGGTAGATGATATTAAAGATGAAAACCGCGTTTTTGCCGGAACGATCAATGGGAACAATACTTTGGAGATTAAAGTTATCAAAGCAGCCAAAGATTCAACGCTTTCCCGATTGGTGAAACTGGTTAACGAAGCTCAGACTCAAAAATCGCCTACCCAGTTGCTCACCGATAAATTTGAAAAATATTTTGTGCCGTCCGTCCTTATTTTGGTCGGGATTCTTTTGTTTGCTTTTTTAGTTATTGACGAACCCTTTAGCGCCAGCTTTTACAGGGCGATGGCCGTATTAGTAGCTGCAAGTCCCTGTGCGTTGGCAATCTCGACCCCAAGTGCTGTATTAAGTGGAGTGGCCAGAGCTGCCCGTGGCGGGGTATTAATTAAAGGAGGGCGCCCTCTGGAGGACCTGGGGGTTATTACCGCCCTAGCCTTTGATAAAACCGGAACTCTAACGGAAGGAAAGCCAAAACTTACCCAAGTGGTGCCACTTGGGGATATTTCAGACAATGAACTTCTCAAAATAGCAGTAGCCGTGGAAGGTCTTAGTGATCACCCCCTGGCCAAAGCTGTAGTTCGTGATGGAAAAGAGCGTCTGGAAGGCGAGGAAATCCCAAATGCCTCTAATTTAGAGGCAGTTCTGGGTAAAGGGATTAAAGCATCATTTGGCAATGATAAAATCTATATAGGTAACCTCGACCTGTACGAAGGGCTTGATGAGAGTACACCTTCCGAAAAAATAGCTACGAAAGTGCGTGGTCTTGAAGGTGGTGGAAATACAACAATGCTTATACGAAAAAATGAAGAATATATAGGCATCATTGCATTAATGGATACCCCTCGTGAAGCCGCCAAGGGAACCCTTAAAAAATTAAAAGAAATAGGAATTAAACGAATGATCATGCTTACTGGTGATAACCAGAAGGTAGCAGACGCAGTAGCAGAAGAAATAGGATTGACCGATGCCTGGGGTAGTTTATTACCGGAAGAAAAAGTGGATGCTATAAAAGAATTAAAAGAAAAGGAATCCAAGGTGGCAATGGTGGGCGATGGCGTTAATGATGCCCCTGCCATGGCAAACAGCACTGTAGGAATAGCTATGGGTGCTGCTGGAAGTGATGTGGCCCTAGAAACGGCGGATATTGCGCTAATGGCCGACAAGTTGGAAACCCTGCCCTTTGCCATAGGCTTAAGCAGGAAGGCAAAGGCGATTATCAGACAGAACCTTTGGGTAAGCCTTGGTATTGTTGCCCTACTTATACCTTCAACCATATTCGGCTTGGCAAATATTGGAATGGCGGTTGTAATCCATGAAGGTTCCACACTACTGGTGGTTTTTAATGCGTTAAGGCTTTTGGCTTATAAAAAAGAATAGAAAATCCGGACTTAGACTGTTTTTCGAAAGAATATAAAATGACAAAAACGGAAAAAAAATTATCGTCCAAAGGGATACGTTCCACTGAAATGAGGTTGAAAATTTACAAATACCTCAAAAGGAAAACTTATGCGGTAAGTTTAAATGAAATGCAAAAAGTCTTTATCCATAAAAATATCAAAACAGCCAATAAGACCACTTTCTATAGGACGATAAAGCTCTTTGAGAAAAAAAGCATGGTGCACCAAATTGACGATGGAACTGCTTTTGCAAAATATGCGCTTTCTGATGAAAACACCAATGTTAAACTCAGTACAGGTTTACATATGCACTTTCATTGTACCGATTGTAAGAAAACAATCTGTTTACCAAATAAAATATCGGAAGAGAGTTTGCCAGACCAGTATGAGGTGAACGATGTGAACCTGGTATTAAAAGGGATATGTAAAAATTGTAGTAAAAAATAATAGGTGGGAGTGCCTTAAGCCTGAATCCCAGCCCCCAATGGTCAAGCTTAAGGTTTTTTCCACCGTAACGAACTTAAAAAAAATATGAATATGGAAAAATTTGATGTAACTATAATAGGATCTGGCCCGGGCGGGTATGTAAGTGCGATCCGTTGCGCCCAATTAGGATTAAAAATAGCCATTGTAGAAAGATACAGCACCCTGGGCGGCACCTGTCTAAACGTGGGCTGTATCCCGTCAAAAGCCTGGTTGGAAGCCTCTGAGCATTATTACAAACTCAAGCATCAATTCGAAAAATTTGGGATTGATGTTAAAGAGGCCAATGTCGATATCCTGAAAATGAGCCAAAGGGTTCAGGATGTGGTACAGGAAATCATCAATGGCGTTGATTATCTGATGAAAAAGAACAAGGTTACCGTTTATGAAGGTCATGGCACCATCAAGGACAAAAACACGATTGAAATTAAGGGAGAAGATAAAACGGAAACCATAGCAACCGATAAAATCATCATTGCCACAGGGTCCAAACCCGCTTCATTGCCCAATATTAAAATAGACAAAAAGCGTATCATCTCTTCTACCGAAGCCCTTGCCCTACAGGAAATCCCCAAGCACTTAATGGTCGTTGGGGGTGGCGTTATCGGTGTTGAGATAGGTTCCGTATTCGCCCGCCTGGGTTCAAAGGTTTCCATAGTAGAATATTTTGATAGCCTTATCGCCACTATGGACGGCGCACTGGGACATCAATTGCACCGTTCCCTTAGAAAACAGGGAATTGATTTTTATTTGGAACATAAGGTGACAAACGCAACGGCAACTGAGGATAAAGTAGAATTGAAAGCGGAAAATCTTTCCGATAAAGAAGAAATGAGTTTAGATGGCGATTACTGTCTTATGGCCATTGGCCGAAAACCATACACCGCCAGTTTAGGGCTTGAAAATATAGGAGTGGAAACCAATGAGAAAGGACAGATAACGGTAGATAAAAACCTTGAAACCAACGTCAAGGGTGTGTATGCCATTGGGGATGTAATCCGGGGGGCAATGCTTGCCCATAAAGCCAGTGAAGAAGGCGTTTTTGTAGCCGAACGGATTGTTGGCCAAAAGCCCCATATCAATTATTCGCTTATCCCAAATATCGTGTACACCCAGCCTGAGGTCGCCGGTGTAGGCTTGACGGAAGAAGAACTGAAAAAGGCCAATAAAAGTATAAAAACAGGCTCTTTCCCTTTTAAGGCAAATGCACGGGCAAAGATAAGTATGGACACCGACGGTTTTATAAAAGTAATTGCAGATAAGGAAACCGATGAGATACTGGGCGTGCATATGATAGGCCCTCGCATAGCAGACAGCTACACCGAAGCGGTGGTAGCGATGGAATTTAGGGCAGCTGCCGAAGACATAGCAAGAATGTCACACGGGCACCCCACCTTTTCAGAAACCTTTAAAGAAGCCTGTTTGGCAGCCACCGAAGACAGGGCGTTGCATATTTAAAGTTGACCTAACAGTAAGTTCTTAAAAATTAAGACGCTACTGAGCTTTTTGAAATATTAAGGTTTAAGTAATTAACTCAAAAAACAGATAAGATAAAATGGGGCAATCAGTTCGAAATCAATCCACTATTGGGTATATCAGGGAAACGGCAACAAAGTTCCTCGACAGGGAAACAGCTGGGGGGATTTTTTTAATAATTGCTACTATAGTTGCCCTTCTTTTAGCTAATTCACAGTGGGCAAGTGCCTATCATCATTTTCTTGGCGATGAATTGCTTTTTGAATTTTCCGAGCATCTTAGTTTTGGGCTAACAATTGAAGAATGGATCAATGATGGCCTAATGGCAATTTTCTTTTTGGTTGCCGGCCTTGAATTGAAGAGGGAGGTTATGGTGGGGGAATTATCTTCAATTAAAAAAGCCTCAGCCCCCTTGTTGGCAGCTTTAGGTGGTATGGCAGTTCCGGCCCTCATTTTTATTAGCCTAAATTTAGGCACTGAAAATATAAAGGGTTGGGGCATCCCTATGGCTACCGATATCGCATATTCACTAGGGATTATTGGCCTACTGGGGAAAAATGTCCCCAGGCAGTTAAAAATATTTTTAATAGCCCTCGCTATTGCTGACGATATAGGTGCCATATTGGTGATAGCATTGTTTTATAGCAACGAGTTGAGCTGGATATACCTTGGATCGGGCATGGGGGCATTTGGGTTATTATTATTAATGAATTGGACTGGGGTCAAAAATTTGATTTGGTATATTATTATTGGGATCATCTTATGGTATTGCTTCCTTAATTCGGGGATCCATCCAACTATTGCGGGAGTACTTTTTGCCATTACCATTCCAATAGTGCCCAAATTAGACAGTAAAATATTAAAAGAAAGGACCGCCACAAACGTTACTAATCTTGAGAAAACAGAGCTGGAAAAATTAAATCCTCTTCAGGATAAAAAACAACAAATAATTTTAAAAGCCATTAAAACAGATACTGAGAATTCAAGGCCTCCTTTGCTCAAACTGGAAAATTCCCTTGTTGATTTCAATGCTTTCTTTATCATTCCAATTTTTGCAGTCGCGAATGCGGGAGTAAAGCTCGATGTAAATTTAATTGAGGTTGTTTCCGGTTCTTTAGGGCTGGGGATCCTTTTGGGATTAGCAATTGGCAAAGTAACAGGGATTGGTATTTTTACATTGATTGGGCAAAAACTTGGAGTTTCCGAATTACATATTACACTAAACTGGAAACATATAATTGGAATTGGTATGATTGCGGGAATTGGCTTTACCATGTCCCTTTTTATTACCAATCTCGCATTTAATGATCAGGAATTGATTAAAATTTCGAAAATAAGCATTTTGATAGCTTCATTACTTGCAGCTATTGGCGGTGCGGTAATTCTCTTATTAACTTCCAATAAAGGAAAGAAAAATATAGTTAAGTGATATGGGAGAAATGAACAAAAGTACTTTTATAGTAAGTCAAATGGACTGTCCTTCAGAAGAACAGATGATCCGGATGAAGTTGGAGGCTTATACACAAGTGAAATATTTGGATTTTGATATTCCCAACAGGAAATTGGAAGTATATCATGTGAATGGAATCGAAGATATACAAACATCAATAGCCAGTTTAAACCTTGGGGATTCCTTCCAAGGGACCGAAGAAGCCGATCCTCCCGTAATAGAAGACCAATCCAAACAGAAAACAATCCTTTGGTGGGTCTTTGGGATAAATTTCGGCTTTTTCATTATCGAAATGACCATGGGGTGGATCTCTTCTTCTATGGGCCTTATTGCAGATTCGTTGGATATGCTGGCAGATTCGATAGTATATGCGCTAAGTTTATTTGCAGTAGGTGGTGCCATTTCCAGAAAAAAGAAGGTGGCAAAATTCAGCGGGTATTTTCAGATGGCCTTGGCAACACTTGGTTTTGCAGAGGTATTAAGAAGGTTTTTTACCAGTAGTGAAACACCAATTTTCCAATTGATGATCATTGTTTCCATTTTCGCCCTTTTGGGTAACCTTATTTCGCTTTGGTTGATAAATAAGGCCAAAAGTAAGGAGGCGCATATGCAGGCCAGTGCTATTTTTACCTCCAATGATATCATCGTAAACGGCGGGGTGATACTGGCCGGGGTGCTGGTCTATTTTCTGGATAGCAAATGGCCTGATTTGGTAATTGGCGGCATCGTTTTTACGTTTGTAATGCGGGGTGCCATAAGAATTTTAAAATTATCTAAATAATGCAAATATATGTTGCACAAGACGTTGGGCAACAATAAGGAAATTATGAATAAAAGTAGTGTAGCATTATTGATTTTACTGTTGTTGGTAATAGACCAGGCCATAAAGATTTATGTGAAGACCCATTTTTATTATGGCGAGGAATATTTTGTGTTTGGCCTGGATTGGTTTCGCTTACATTTTTTGGAGAATCCCGGCATGGCCTGGGGCTTTAAATTTGGCGAGGGATATCTGGCCAAATTTGTTTTAATACTATTTCGCTTCGTAGCCGTTATTTGGGGGACCTTTTATATCAAAAAAATGATACGTAAAGGATATGCAAAAGTCTTTATAATCTGTGCCGCATTTATATACGCAGGTGCATTGGGCAATTTGATTGACGGTGCATTTTACGGACTGATTTTTGAAAAAAGTGATCCCGCACTTCGCAATATTGCAGAAATATTCTCCTCAGGCGGTGGTTATGCGGGATTTTTAAATGGCAATGTGGTGGATATGTGGTTCTTTCCAATTATTGAAACAAGGCTTCCGGAATGGATGCTATTATGGGGAGGCAATGAATTTACTTTTTTCGACCCTGTATTCAATACCGCAGATGTTTGGATTAGCACGGGAGTGATTTTACTCCTGATCTTTCAAAGCCAACAAAAAAAAGACCAGAAAATATCGGATAAGAAAAAGTTGAAATATACTGAAAGTAACAGGACAATTATAAAAATCGATTAGTTATGAACGCTTGGCTTTGGGTAGTAGTATTGGGATTGGCAGCTTGGGCTGCCCATTGGGGCGCGGACCAACTCCTTACCCCTTTAAAAATGCTGCGTAAGCAATGGGGGCTTACTGCTTCTGCAGGGGCAGCTTTCCTGGCTATTGTAACAGCGAGCCCTGAAGTGGCGATAAATATTACGAGCGCCGCCCGTGGGGTATCTGATATCGGGTTGGGGAATTTGCTTGGTTCCAATATAATTTCCATTCCGCTCATGGTAACCATTGCATACTTTGCTTCCAGAAGAAAGTTTAAAAACAATAAGGAACATCAAAAACATTTGGATGCCAACCTGCTGGCCCTGAACAAACGTTCTGTCTCGGTATTGTCCATCCCCTATCTGGCAATCATTGCTTTGGTAGCTATACTAACCCTTCCAAAAGCCTGGCGTGGATTACAACCCATTGATGGGTGGATCATGCTGGCTGCCTATGCGGCTTTTTTAACGCATGCCATTATAAAAGGCAGGGAAAAGGGTCAGAAGGTAGAATGGGATAAAAAGAAAATATGGCTTTCGGTTGCAGGGGCCCTGGCCATAGCCGTGGGGGCTTTTTTTATTGTAAAAGCTACCGAAAATATTGTTTCGGCACTGAATATTTCCGAAATTGTTGGAGGGTTGTTTATCACCGGAATTATGACTACCGCCCCTGAAATATTTAAAACATGGAGTGTGGTAAAGGGAGGTGAAGTGACTGCGGGTACCACCAGTGTGATTGCAGATAATGCCGTTACCATGACAGTGGCATTTTTCCCCCTGGCACTGGTAACGACCCCAATCGAAGATTTCCAGTTGTTTTGGGTCAACCTGGCTTTTGTAGGACTGATGCCGCTTTTATATTCAGTATTTGTCCATCAAAGCAAGGAACTTCACGGGTTCAGCAGATGGCAGATATTCGTTTTCGATGCAGCGTATATTGTATATCTTTTAACTATGGTGTTTTTTGTTCTAAAACTATTTTAAAATGAAGGAGGATTTATTTAAGGATTACCAGGAGAGGCTTAATGTGCTGGATGAAAATATTAGAGCAGTAGCATTAAAATATGCAAGGGATTTCTATTTGAACAAAAATTGTTCAAAAGAAGAGGCTATTGAGCGTGGCATCGTAAAGGCAGAGATGGAAAAAAGGAATTTAGATAGAAATGGATAATATATTACTAATAGTATTATGGCAGAATTAAAAAAATCTCTGGGTACTCTTCGCCTTACTTTTTATGGTGTAGGTACCATTGTTGGTGCTGGAATATATACTGTAATTGGTGCAGCCGCTGGACAGGCGGGAACAGACCTTTGGTTGAGTTTTATTTTTGCCGCCATTGCGGCCAGTGTCTCGGCAATGTCGTATGCAGAGCTGTCCTCTACCTATCCTAATGCCGGTGCAGAATTCATTTTTGTACGGAAAGCGTTTCCAAAAATCGACATTCCATCTTTTCTAACAGGTTGGACGATTGCATTTCACAGTTCGGCCACCATCGCCGCGGTGCTACTTGCTTTTTCAGGGTATTTCAATACGTTTTTTAACATCCCTTCCTTACTGGTTAGCTATGCTGTGCTACTGATTCTTGCATTGATAAGCATTACGGGCATCAAAAAATCATCTACCGCCAATATCATTATGGTCAGTATTCAGCTATTGGGATTGTTTATTCTTATTGCGGTCGGACTTTTGGAAACAGGACCACCAAAATCAGAATTTTTTAAAGTGGAGTCCTTTTCCGGCACCCTGGCAGCGACTGCTACCTTATTTTTTGTTTATACCGGCTTTGAGCATATGGCAGCATTGGGTTCCGAGGTAAAAAATCCGGGCAAGACGATTCCGAGGGCATTTTTATTGACAATGGTGTTTACCACAATTATATACCTACTAATATCTTTTACGGTACTCAATATAAGTGACCCCGCAGAAATAGCAAAGGTAAATTCCCCATTGTCGCTGGCCGCTTCAAATTTAAATTCCTGGTTGCCCGTAGCCCTGGCAGTTGCGGCACTTTTTGCTACGGCTAATGCGGCTTTTAGTGGCATTATTTCCATTAGCAGGTTGCTTTTCGGTATGGCAAGCGTGGGCGAGCTTCCAAAATTTATGACCAAGACCAATGCACAGAAAGTACCCTGGGTAACTACACTGGTGGTTATGGCTGCGGTAGCGGCATTTTTGTTATTGGGAGATATTAAAATTGTCGCAGGAATGTCCTCTTTAGGGGCGTTACTCGTTTTTGTAGCTGTGAATATTGCACTCATCGTTTTGCGTTATAAAGCACCTGACAAAGAAAGGCCCTTTAAAGTTCCCCTTTCCATAGGAAAAGTACCTATCCTACCCATTTTGGCCATAATCATTAGCTTGTCTTTGGTAGTTCAGTTTAACTGGCAGGTGTATATTGCTTTTGTGGGCGCAATTATATTGGGCATCGTACTGGATTATTTTTTGGACAAAAAGTCAAGGAATGAGATGGATCCCGAAAAAGAAAAAGAACTGTTCAACCATTAAAATGAAGCTATGGAATGGACCTTTGAAGAATTTAAAGCCAGTTTGGATGGCCTCCATCCTGCAGTGAAGGAAAAAGCCCTGGAAATTGCTAAAAGTCTGGTTATAGAAAAGAATTATACTAAGGGAAATGCCATAAAAGAAGGAATTATGAAAGCTGAAGAATGGTTTTACGATTTAGGCGGTTAATAATTAATAAAAATAGATATGTTACAAATTATAGAGATTTCAGGAGATAATATTATTGCAACCAGAGCATCGGGAGATTTATCCGAAATGGATATTGAGAAGGTACATCCCATTATTCATGCTATTTTGGACAAAGGATTAAACGTACGCTGGTATTTTGAAATGGAGAATTTTACCGGCTGGGATTTTCCAGGCCTGTGGGAAGATCTAAAAATGGATACTGCCCACGCAAAAGATTATGAAAAAATAGCGATGGTGGGTGAAAAAAAATGGCAGGATTGGATTGCCCAATTTATGAAACCATTTACAAACGCCGAGATCAACTATTTTAGTTTAGAAGATAGAAAAACAGCTAAACAATGGATAAAAAAATAAATTAGATAATTATGGCACACGATCATTCACACGGTTCACAGAACTACGGAAAGGCTTTTGGCATAGGCATAGCCTTGAACACTATTTATGTTGTCGTCGAGTTGTATTATGGTTTTATGGTCAATTCTTCAGCCCTCGTTGCAGATGCAGCCCACAATGCAAGCGATGTCTTTAGTCTGATCCTGGCCTGGGCGGCAATTAAAATAGCGACTAAAAGACCCTCAAAACGCTATACGTATGGTTTACGAAAAACGACCATTTTGGCTTCGATGATCAATGGGCTTATCATCATTGCGGCTGCGGGACTGATCGCTTGGGACGCCATTCAAAAATTCCAAAATCCGGCAGAAATTTCCGGTAACATCGTAATGATTGTAGCGGCTATTGGTTTGGTGGTAAACACCGGTACGGCTTTCCTTTTTTGGAAAGGTTCAAAAGGCGATTTGAACATACGTGGCGCATTTTTACATATGGCCGCCGATGCCGGGGTAACTTTAGGAGTGCTTCTTGGTGGACTTGCCATTAAATACACAGGATTGACGTGGATAGACCCTGCGCTTAGTTTGGTCATTGTACTGGTCATTTTATATAGTGCCTGGGGACTTTTGAGGGATTCCGTAAAAATAGCCATTGATGCCGTTCCCAAAAACATCGACATCGATGAAGTGGAAAAATTCTTAATGGATATCGAAGGGGTCGAAGAAGTACACGATTTACATATCTGGGCAATGAGTACCACGGAAACGGCACTTTCTACCCATCTGGTCGTTCCTGATGGGCACGAGGATCAGTTCATCTACGATATCCGGGAACAATTGCACGATAAATTTGAAATAACCCATACCACCCTGCAAATCGAAAAAGAATTTGGGGACAAAGAATATAAACCCTATCAAGGTCTGGAATAATAAAATCACGATGAAGAAAAAACAAAATCTAAGGGATATCGATACCCGGAAACATTCTGGCGAACACAGCCACGATGATGGCCATAACCACAGTAGTCCGGAAAAAGCATCAAAATTTAGAACCTACCTACCCGCTATTTTCAGTTTTGTAATGCTGATTGCGGGTATTGTCATCGATTATTTTGATGCCTTCCCGTTTTTCGAGGGTTGGGTTCGAATAATCTGGTACGTTGTAGCCTATATTCCTGTTGGGTTTCCCGTTATTATTGAAGGTTGGAAAAGTATAAAAAATGGGGATTTCTTTACCGAATTCCTTTTAATGTCACTCGCAACATTGGGGGCATTTGCCATAGGCGAATATCCCGAGGGCGTGGCAGTAATGCTTTTTTACGCGGTCGGCGAGCTCTTTCAAAGTGCTGCGGTCAAAAAAGCGAAGGGTAATATAAAAGCCCTTTTGGATGTGCGTCCCAATGAAGCTTTGGTATATCGTGATGGCGATTTTGTTTCCGTCAACCCCGAAACGGTCGAGGTTGGTGATAAGATTCAGGTACGGGTGGGCGAGAAAATCCCTTTGGACGGTAAACTGTTATCCGAAAAAGCTTCGTTGAATACTGCTGCCATTACCGGCGAAAGCAAACCCGATACCGTTGCAAAAGACGACAAGGTTTTTGCCGGAAGTATCAACCTCGATGGAGTTATTGAAATCGAGACCACTAAGGAATTCAAGGACAGTTCAATTGCCCGTATCCTGGATTTGGTACAGAATGCCACCGCCCGTAAATCAAAAACGGAACTGTTCATTAGAAAATTCGCGAGGGTGTACACCCCCATCGTGGTATTCCTTGCCATTGGACTGACCTTTGTACCCTATCTATTTGTCGAGAATTACATCTTTGAAGATTGGTTGTACCGTGCCTTGATCTTCCTTGTTATTTCTTGTCCCTGCGCATTGGTTGTTTCGATTCCATTGGGCTATTTTGGTGGTTTGGGAGCAGCCTCGCACAACGGTATTCTTTTTAAGGGAGCTTCCTTCTTGGATACAATGACCAAAGTGAATACCGTGGTAATGGACAAAACGGGAACGGTTACCAAAGGGGTCTTTAAAATCAAGGATGTTGTTAATAATGACACTTTCGCGGAAGCGGAATTTATGAAATACCTGATGGCGATGGAAGAACAGTCCACCCATCCCATTGCCAAGGCGATATTGGAATATAAGACCAAAGGTGCGGATTTTGAAGCTTCCGAAGTATCTGAGGTGGCAGGAAAAGGCTTGAAAGGCACAGTAAACGGTAAAACGGTTTTAGTGGGCAATAAGGCTTTAATGACCTCAAACAATATAGAAGTCCCTGCGGAAACTGAAACCATTGTAGAATCTATTGTAATGGTATCAATTGATGGGAAATTTGCAGGCTACGTGACCATTGCCGACGAACTGAAGGAAGATGCCCACGAAGCAATCAAACAAATCCGTAAAGCGGGAATATCAAGAATCATAATGCTTTCTGGTGACAAGGATTCCATTACCAAAGAAGTTGGTAGGGAAATGGGTGTGGATAGTGCAATGGGAGGATTATTACCGGAAGATAAACTCAACGAAGTGGAACGGCTTCAAAAAGTCACCGGCACTACCGTGGCTTTTATTGGTGATGGCATCAACGATGCTCCTGTACTTGCGACCAGCGATGTAGGTATGGCTATGGGAGGTCTGGGCAGCGATGTCGCCATTGAGACCGCAGATGTCATCATCCAGACCGACCAGCCTTCTAAAATTGCCCAAGCCATTAAAATTGGGCGTTCCACCAGACGAATCGTTTGGCAGAATATAGGCTTGGCATTCGGGGTTAAAATTGCCGTTATGGCATTAGGTGCCTTTGGAATGGCGACAATGTGGGAGGCCGTATTTGCCGATGTTGGAGTGGCGTTTTTAGCAATACTCAACGCCGTAAGATTACAGAAAATGAATTGGAAATAGTTTAACAAGATGTCTCAAAGTAGAAGAAATAGAAGAAAGAAAAAAGCTCAAAAACCAGCTAAAAACAAAATCACAAAAAAAGATAAAGTCAAGGGAGTTATTGTACTTGTCCTCTTGGTTATTGCCTCATTTCTGCTTTACTTTTTTGTGCTAAAAGGGAATATTCATAAGCATTGAGTAACCAAGGGATTTACAAACTAATAAAGTTTATAAAATGATTCATATTATCACCACAGGGGGAACTATTGAAGGCCTGGATTATGAAAACCCAGAAAATAATTTAGAGCAAAGTAAAATCACTATTCGGGAGTTTCTTGATTCTGCCAATGTTTCCTTTCCCTACATTATCGAAAAAGCATTCGCCAAAGATAGCCGATCAATTACCGATGAAGACAGGATGTTTTTACTAAAAAAAATAAAAGCTTCCAATGCGGAAAAAATCTTAATAACCCACGGCACTTTTACGATGGAAGATACCGCATTTTACCTTGGCAATAAGGGCCTTGAAAAAACTATTGTTCTCGTAGGCTCATTTATAATAGGAAACTCTAAAGATACGGATGCCTCTTTCAATTTAGGGTTTGCCATTAGCTCTTTACAATTTCTAAAGCCCGATGTATATATTGCTATGAATGGTAAAATTTTTCATTGGAAGGATGTTACCAAGAATACAGATACCAACAAATTTATGTCCAAAAATAAAAATTAAAAATGTTTGGCACACCGATACATTGGACAACTTTCTTCTATCTTTTAATAGATACTCTCATCGTATCGTTTACGTTTTACCACCATTCATTTAAAAAAATTAGGAGTAACCATTTTAGGTTTTTAAAGCTTGGTTTACTTTTTATAGCATATAATGGCACAGGGGGGTTTTTACCCTTTGAAAACTTTCCAGGCCCATTCATCCTTCAATATATTATTACTTACGGTGTAGCTATAACCCTCTGCATTTACTTAATATACTACTTATATAAAGAATATGATATTCTTGTTGTTAGAATACATTTTTCAATTAAAAATTTGATAATTCTGGCAATTAGTAGTTTTATCTTATTATTTCTTATTCCTTACTTTCTTACCAGTTCCCTTTATTGGGCTAGAGTACTTTTTACAGTTCCCATATCAATAGTGGCTTTTGTATTTCTTTGGTTCTTTTATAAAAGAATATCAAACCTCGAAAATCCCAATTGCTTTTTTCTAAGGCGAAATAAATTTTCAATCCTAAGCGTAAGTTGTATCGCATTACTACCTATTTTAACAGTAATTGGTGATTACCAATGGTTAACTTTTACTGTAATGAACTTGGCTTTTTACGCTATTACCGCCATTGAAATAGAAAGGTATCTTTACCTACTTGAGAATAAGAGTAAAATGCATAAAATTTTTGATTGGAACAAAAAACAAAATGAATATCCTGCAAAGGACAGAATAGTTTATGAAAACTTAACCAAACGGGAAATTGAAGTCGCTTTATCAATTTTAAGTAATCAGTCTTATAAAGAAATTTCCAAAGATTTATATATTGCCGAAAGTACAGTATCTAAGCACGCATCTAACATCTACAAGAAAACAGGGGTGAAAAATAGGCGACAATTCTTATTAGGCTTTCGTAAAAAGTTCAAAAAATAAGTTAGGATAGTATTCTATTATTTACCTATAAATACTCAGGTTTAATAGATTTCCGTAGGAAAATACGGTTTTTACGTAGCCAAATACGCTGTAATTCACTTGTATTTTATTGTTTTAAATTTATCTTTAAATGAATTCACTTAAACTCTTTAAAAATGATCTGTAAAATGATGGGTGATGGATTTACAGTTACAAGCAGAAATACTACTGGAAGGACTGAACGAAATTAAGCTTAAAAACAATGATATTTTGAATAGGGCTTTTCGTTCTATTGAAGTATGCCGTAATCTTCTTAGTTTGTTCAAAAAGGAAATTATTGCAAATGAATTTGGTTCCCTAGAACAAGAGATAGACTTTTTTAAGAACATTAAACAAATCCCGCTGGTACAGCTCATTTATTTCTCAGAAATCCATTCTTTAGAAATTCAATTTCCAAAAGTTGACAAAAAAGCCCAACTTAAATTCCTAAAAAAGAAAATTGGCAAGCTTAACCGTTTCTTTCTCTATAATATTGATTTCGGGCAGTATGTCAATTCCAAAGCTACCCATTTTGATAAGGAATATTATACACGTGATTATTTGGACACTTATCATATAACCACTTCAAAATTCTACTTTCAGGATCCCGAGTTTTGCACCCCAAGGGATATGCTCTTAGGTAAATTTAAAGCATACAATTTATTGGTTGTCTATTTGGATGAGCGATTATTTAAGCTCAAAAATAATCTAAATGAGAAAAGTGTTAAATCGAATACAGAAAAAATCCCCTGGCCATTTACCAATACCGATTGGGTGGAGCTAGTTTATGCTTTAAGTTTTGCCGGAATAACAAATCAAAATGATTTAAGTATCATCAAACTCTCCAATAAGCTTCAAGAGATTTTTGATTTTAAACCTACCGCAAAAATTTACAATACCTACCAAGACATAAAAAATAGAAAACACAGCAGAACATTGTTTCTGGATTCACTAAGTACCTCCCTAATTTCTGAGATGAACAAGAGTGAAGAATAATTCTAAAAACTGTTAAAAAAAGTCCGTACTACGGTTGACCTATCGAAATCCTGCTTTTTAAGATTCTCCATTTAATCTGATTCTTTTAATCTCATAGTTTCCGTAAGAAAAGACCCAAAACCTATCATAATCAGTCGAATTTCAAAATGTTAAATTTTGTCCGTACTACGGTCGTTATGGGGAATAAAATCCACTAAACCAGGCCAAATTTGTAGAACGAAAGTCAAATCCTGCGAGGGGCTATCAATTAAAATGTTTAACCTTTTGGTAGTCCCTTTCTTTTAAAACCGTTCTATTATGCCTACAAGTATTATTACCACAGACGATCTTCGTGAATTCAAAATGGAATTACTCGATGATATTAAAAAACTGCTTACCAATCAGTCTAAAGGAAAGCTAAAAAAGTACCTAAAATCCTCTGAAGTAATGGATTTACTACAAGTAAGCCCAGGAACTTTACAAAACCTACGCATTAATGGCACGTTGCCCTACACCAAAGTGGGTGGCATCATCTACTACGATGCCGAGGAAATCCAGAACGTGATGACGGCCAACCGTGTGCAGCACGGATTAAATTCTTAGGCGATGAACTATATAAAGCTACTCAATGCGGCTTTTGAAAAATTCTTCTTCGATGACCGCTTGAACCCAACGCATATCAGCCTTTATATGGCTCTGTTCCAAGAATGGAACAGCAGCCGATTTGCTGATGAGTTTTTTGTGAACCGCAGGGAACTGATGCGCGTGGCCAAAATAGGCTCTAAATCTACCTATCATCGCTGCGTTACCGACCTAAACTTGTGGGAATACCTATCCTATTTCCCATCCAATAATCCATACAAAGGGAGTAAGATCAAGATGGCCATTATCGGGACAAGTGATGAACCGGATATGGGACGGTACAATCCCGAATTGGAACAGCTTGCGGAACGGTACCGTCCCATACGTGAACCGGTAGTGTACCAGCACCGTCCCAGCAACGGACAAGCTGTGTACCAGCACCGTCCCGTGAGTGGACAAGCATTGGTATCTAATATAAACAATACCAAACAGGTAAACATTAATAAACAGCCAAAGGGCAGGCAGGCCGTTTTAGATTTTTTTATTGAAAAAGATTTTAATGCTGATGAAGGAAAAAAATTCTTTGCGCATTATGAAGCCAATGATTGGAAAACAAGCGATGGGAAAACAATCAGGGATTGGCGTGCATTGGCCACAAATTGGATGGATAGAACCGAATTGTTTGCCGAAGAAAACAAACCAAACAAAAAGGGAGCCTCCCTAAATCGGGACAACCTCAAAACCACTAAAACCAAGGATTATGGACAACCCCTCTAAAATAACCGAAGGCGGCGTGGAATATTCGCTGGGCAAATTTGACGGGAAATGCGTGCTTTACGATTTCCCGAAAATCCTAATTTACTTGAATGCCAAGGGAAAGCTGCTTTTTGGAAAGAAATTTAAAATTTATGAAGAGGACAAGGATATTTTGCTAAAGCTCTGTTCCTACTTCATCAAGGACAAGGAAAACTGCCAAAAATTTGATATCGATGTTGAAAAAGGCATTTTGCTTTCTGGGCCCGTTGGGTGCGGTAAAACCAGTTTATTGAAACTTTTACGGCATTTAGTACCGTTGCAACGCCCTTATGAAATGATCCCTTGCCGGAATGTAGCATTCAGTTTTAACCATCTTGGTTTTAAAACCATTGAAGACTATGGAAATACGAAGTTTTTCTGTTTTGACGATCTGGGCGTTGAACCGGCCGGAAGGTTTTATGGCAAGGATCTCAATGTGATGGGTGAAGTTCTACTATCCAGATACGAGCTGTTCCTACAGACCAAACACAAAATCAAGACTCACGCGACAACGAACCTGAATGCAGAAGAATTGGAGGAACGTTACGGAAACCGTGTTCGCAGCCGGATGCGGGAATTGTTTAATTTAATTGCCTTTGATAAAGGGGCTGGGGACAAGCGGAAATAGATTTGAAAAAAACTGACACTATTCAAAGTATACTTGCTTCTGTTTTTTTTTTCAATTTCTCGGTGCGTAATAAATAATGCAAACACCCAATAATGCAATCAATGCTCCTATTATATCGTATTTGTCGGGCGAATAATTGTCAAACTTCATCGACCATAGTAGTGACATTACAATAAAAACTCCGCCATAAGTTGCATAAACTCTCGCAAAGCTTGCGGTTTGCAAAGTTGCAACCACACCGTAAAATGCAAGAAGTAGGCCTCCTATTAAACCATACCAAATAGGCTTATCTTCCTTCAACCATAGCCAAATAAGATAACCTCCACCGATTTCGCAAAGTCCTGCTAAAATGAATATGGGAATTGATTTAATAATCTGCATTAGCAACAATTTTTATTTTCTTGAATTGGTGGACAAGGTACAGTTCCATAAGAGCAATAAACACAACAATCTCCTTCGTTTGGTTTTAGAACCGTTTTACAATTCTCACACTCATAAAAGAATTGACAAGCGTTTGTTGGCATTTCCTCTACTTTTTTATGTCCGCAGGTTGGACAGGTAATTTCTGATTTTAATATAGTTTCCATTCGATTTTTTGTTAAAGCATATGTGTTATGTCCGAAGCCAATGTTGGATATGAGAAAATCATTGTTCTAATATCATTAACCTTCATCTTTGTTTTTATGGCCATTGCGAAGAGATTTATGGTTTCTTCTGTATGTGGTCCGATTAAATGCGCTCCCAAAATTGTTTGGGTTTCATTGTCAATTATAGTTTTGAACGCATATTCTTCTACATTCAAGCGTTTAGCATTGAACCAATTGCCAACCCCTTTATAGTTTATCCTAATGTTGTAATTCAGCTCTTTCGCTTTCAATTCAGTAAAGCCAACAGAAGCCATAGTAGGCAAAGTAAAAACTACCGTTGGCATTGGTGGATAACTTATTTCTTTAGAATTGCCTTTAATTATATTTGAAGCAACAGTATGACCTTCCAAAACTGCAACTGGCGTTAAGGGCAAACCTTCTGAATATGCGGCATCGCCCGCTGTATAAATGTATGGATTTGAAGTACTTTGAAGGTATTTGTCCATCGTAATACCTTTTTTTGTAAAGGCTATCTTTGCTTTCTCTAAATTCAAATCAAAAATTGCTGGTGGTCTGCCGGCAGAATTAAAAACAGCTTCAGCTTCAAAATATGCAGTTTTCTCTGCGGATTGACCTTTCACTCGATACTTGTTATTCATTTTTTCAATAGAAGTAACTTCTGTTTCTAATACGAGCTTTATACCTAATTTTTTTGAAGCAGAAACAAGATGTTTCACAATATCCTGTTCAAAATTTTCCAAAGGGCTTTCTCCACGATGAACAATAGTTACTTCTGCTCCACATCGAGCCGCTATATGTGCAAACTCAAAAGCAATATATCCACCACCGATAAATAATAAAGATTTTGGCAATTCTGCTAAATTCAAGAAATCGGTACTGGATTTGGCAAAATGACCACCTTCAAATTCTAAAACCCTTGGCTTGGAACCCGATGCGATTACAATTTTGCTAGCCTTTACTTTGTCCTTTCCAACTTCCAATGTGTTTTCTGACAGAAATTTTGCTGAACTATGAAAGGTGTCTATTCCATTTTTTTTATATCCGTTTTCAATTTTTAGTGGCATTTCATCCATAAAGGATTGTTTAAAGGCCATTATGTCCTTCCAATTGACTTTAGGTATGGTGTCAATGCCATTACCTTTAAGCCGTTTGGCAAAGTCTCGTACTTCCGTAGCGCCTATAATTACTTTTTTGGGGTCACAACCTCTCAATGCACAAGTGCCACCGTAAGGTAATTCATCCGTTATCCCGACTTTCAGGCCTTTTGAGGCGCATTTATTGGCGATGGTCATTCCTGCCATTCCCGAACCAATTATAAATACATCATATTCTTTCATACTAATTGATTTCTTTTTTGTCAGTTACTTTATAGCCTGTTGAGTTAATTGCTTTCTCAATTTCCGCCTCATTAGATTTGGTTCTGTCAAATTCAATGATTGCGTTTCCATTTTCGTAGGACGTTTTTGAGCTTACTATTCCGATTAGTTTATTCACTTCGTGGTTGACGTGTTCTTCACAACTCGCACAGGTCATTCCGCTGATTGTAAATTCCGTTGTTTTAATGTCCGATTTATCAACTACGATTATTTGCTTTTCTGTGTTTGAGTAAAAAATTCCTGAATAGTATGGAAAAGCCATCATTATAATTGCAAATACAGTTACAATTCCCAAAAAGGTTCTTGACTGTATAAATTTTGGTTTTTCGTCCGTCTCACATTCACAGTCCATTTCTTTTCGAGGTTTTAGTTTTTGATACCAAGCAAAACCAAGAACTAAAATTGTCAGTCCAATTAAATAAGGTCTAAAAGGTTCTATCCAAGAAAATGTTGAAGCAATTCCACTTGTTCCTGCGATTAGAGCCAAAACGGGTGTAATACAACATAATGAAGCTGTAATTGCAGTTAACAAACCTGCACCAATTAATTTGTTTTCACTTTTCATATCGCCTCTAAAATTTTGTTTTTATCAAGTATCTCAAAGAATGGATTTAGTAATTTTTCGTATTCAGCCGTGAGTGAGTAAAAAATCGTTTGAGCTTCTCTATCGGTTTCTAATAGATTTCGGTCTTTCATTTTCCTTAAGTGTTGGGAAATAGCAGAAATGTTCATTCCAAGAATATCGCTTAAATCACAAACACAAAGTTTTTTTTCCTCAAAGAGTAAGTAAAGTATTTTAAGTCTTACGCTGTTTCCAACTAAAGAAAGTCCATTCGCTAAATAGTCGAACGATTCATTTAATTCTGAAACTGTGTTTTTGCAACGATTTATTTGTTCAATATCGGCTTGTTGTCTTATGCAAGAATTATTTTCCATAGCACAAAGTTACATTTATTTCTTATTTAAGCAAATACTAAATTAATGAAGTGCAAAAAAACTTAGATTTTTTAATTTGATAGCTTTTGAGTAGGCTGGTGATACAAAAAGTAAATTTAAATTGAATGCTTTTTCATAAACAGTGTATAAGGTTTATTCGGGCTTACTACCGGAAGCGACAAATACACCTCCATAATTAAAACTATCATCCACTTTAAAATTGGAAACCTTCGTCTCTAAATATTGGTATATTGGTCTGTCCACTTCGCCTTTCCCAATCCATTTTACAAAATCGCCCTTTAAACTTGGTTTTTCAAGATACCAGTCGAGAATAACAATTCTACCGTTTGGTTTTAAAATTGAAATCATATTGTCGATTATGTTTCGCCATTCGGGCAGCCCAGACAAACCAAGGTCGCAAAAAACGGAGTCGATGATAATTTGTTCATCCCGATAATCAAGCCAATTCTGATCAATTTTTGTGGCGTTGTTTAATTCTATTTTGACATTTGTCCAACCGTTTTTTTCTATTTTTTGTTTGGCCTTATCAAGCATTCCACTCGACAGGTCAATGCCAATGATAAGTCCTGTATTGTTCAAATATTCGTTGAAATATTTAAAGTTGACCCCTGTTCCGCAGGGCACGTTTAATACGGTCTGTCCATTTTTGAGTTGAAGCTCTTTGATGGCATAGTTCCTGGCTTTTTTATAATACCAATTTGAGATGTAATCGTAAATGACGGAAAGCTTATCGTAGTAACGAATAGCGTTTTCCTGTTCTTCCTTTGTTCCGTACATTTGAGTTTCCATTATGCTTTTTTATCTGGTGATGAACTTGTTGTATAAAAATACTCATTTCTTATTTTTCAGGTCATAAATCTGCCTTAGAACTTCTGACAAAAAAACTTTCAATACTTCTCGGATGCTTTTAATTGTTTCGATGAATATGTCTTTCATAATCGTTTATTTGAGTAGTTATAGATTCCTTTTAAAATAGCCATCGCCACGGCCTTGACTTTAGAAGGCTGCAAAAAATAGAACCCTTCATCTTCGTTGGAAAGAAATCCAACTTCTACTAAAACAGCAGGGCGGTAATCAACACTTTCTCGAAGCACCTGAAAATTCGCAAACTTCACGCCTCTACTCTCAAAACCCAATTCTTTTTTAAAACAAGCCTGCAACAGATAAGCAAGCAAGGTTGAGAGGCCTGAAAACTGAGATTTAGTATTAGTCACATAAACTTCAATGCCTCTTGCGTTAGCATTATCTGAATGATTGCAATGCAAGGAAATAAACAAATCAGCTTTAAGAGCCTTTGCCAACTTGGTTCTATCAGATAATGAAATAAGCGTATCGTTATACCGGGTCAAAAAAATATCCAACGGTGTTTTTGACTTTTTGTTAAGCCTTAAAACTTCCAGAGCGATGTTCAGTACGACATCCTTTTCCTGTACGAAATTAATTCCTACCGCACCGGAATCTTTTCCGCCGTGACCAACATCAATAACAATTCGTTTTTGAGTTGCTGGTTTCTGCCCAAAAACGATGCACATTTTTAGGAGCAAAAAGACAAAACTGACGTTTTTGAGCACTTTTTTCATTTTCAATCTTTGGGTTATCAACAATCTACCTTCCAAAATCCATAGAATTTGATGTCAAATAATGGCAACGGAATTCAATTAGTATCAAATAATATTTTATTCACAAATATTTGATTTTCAAGTATTTGAATACAAATATATGTACTTTTCCCTTAACGAAAACGAATCGAAAACTTAAACTGTTCCGTTATGAAAAAATCAATCTACTTGGCAACTTTTCTCTCGTTGCTATCAACATCACTTTTTGCACAAATTGGAGGAATCGAAGATTCAGTTGACGATGTTTCCAACACCATCAGGACAATTTTTCCAATAATCCTTGGTGTAATCTTCCTGATTGGTTTCCTGTTCAACGCAGGACATTTCTTTGGGGAAAATGCAGACCTTAAAAAAGGGATTACCCGTGTTCTCGTTTTTGTATTGATTGCAGGAGCTGTGGTCGGCATCTTTACCTACCTAATCGGTATCGTGGTCTAAACCCTTAAGAGTGATTTTAAATCAACTGTACCTATGAAAAAGTTCGAGGTCTATAAAAACATCAGGAAACGGGCGGTCATTTTCGGACTGCCGATTTCCCTGTTTGCAATAATGATGGTTTCCATTCTCGCTTCACTATTGGTCATCATCTTCTCGTTCAGCTTCGGGATTATCATTGGCGTATTGCTTTTCAATTCAGCTTTGTATATCGCTTTGACCCGGATAACCGGCAATCCACAGCTTTTCCAGATAGCGAAAGCATTCCCTAAAATCATCAGTAACAAAAGAAACTCCGACATCGATTATGAATAAGATTAACCTTTCGGCATACCGACCCATCGCAGATATTCAGGACAATATCATTTTTGCCAACAATGGCAACGTAGTCTTATGTTACGAAGGCAATTTGCCCGAGATTTATTCCTTGTCCGAAAAAGATTTTGAGGATATGCACGGGGCTTGGTTTCAGGCTTTGAAGTCATTACCCGTGGGTACGGTAATCCATAAACAGGACATTTATTTGAAAAAATCCTACTCTTCGGAACAACTGCCCAGTAAAACCTTTCTGGAAAAGGCGACTCACGACCATTTTAAAGGGCGTGAGTATATGGAGCACCGCTGCTTCCTGTTCTTTATCCTGACCAAGAATAAAGCGCTCAACAATCCAAAATATGTCAACCCTTTCCGAAAGGTTTCAAAGAGTATTATTAGGGAACTCGATGATACCGTGCAACGTTTTATCGGCTCGGTAAGTGATTCGGTTTCCTTTATCAACAATAGCCGTAAAATGGAATTTCTTCCGCTTGAAGCGAAAGGGATTGAGCAACTGACCAATGGGTATTTCAATGGCTTCAATGAAGGTTTTGATACGGATATTTTACTTGAAAAGAAAAACGTCAATATAGGCGAAAATTATTTTGATGCCCTGGCCATCAACAGCGAACTGTGCTTTGGCGAAAGTGTACAGAGCAGCAAGCCCAATGAGAAATTCACTTCTGACGATTTTGTATTTCATCAAGGGTTTATTGATGGTTTAGGGCTTACGCTAAACGAAAACCACATCGTCAACCAAATTCTTTATCTGGACGATAAACAAAAGTGGCGCAAGCTGCTCGATAAGAAAGTCGAGGAACTGAACAAAAGTTCCAACTTTGGTTCGCAAAACAAAGTGGTACTTGGAAAAATCCAGCACATTCTTGACCAGATCAATGCCGATGATAATGCCCGGATTATTCGTGGTCATTTGAATATTGTCTATTGGGACCGGGAGGCCCGGAGCCTTGATAGAATTTCTTCTAAAATAAAAACCGAGTTTAAGGAATTGGATATTATTCCCTATTATCCACGGGGCGAGGAACGTAAGAATTACATTCTGAACAGCTACTGCTGTTTTTCTTCCAATTTCTCGAATAATGATCTGTACGTAACCGATCTGAAACACGCGCTTTGCCTGTTCATCAATAACACCAACTACAAATCGGATGCTACCGGAATCATCTTTAACGACCGGGAACATAATATTCCTGTTCTCAAAGATGTCTGGGACGAACAAAAAAAGCGAATCAAGGCACGGAATTTTGCCATTTTCGCGCCCACCGGTGAAGGCAAATCCTTTTTAGCAAACAATATCCTTCGACAATATTTTGAAAGTGGTGTTCGCCTGGTCATCATCGACCTGGGTGGTTCTTATACCAAATTCGCCAAACTCTATCCAGAACAGTACACCGTCTTGCGCTATGAAAGTGGAAAGAACCTGGGAATCAACCCATTTTACATCAGCGATATCAATGACCTAACACCGGAACGCTTGGAAGATTTATCGGTGTTCCTATTTGAGCTGTTCGCTTCCGATTTAAAAGTAACCAAGGCACAATCTGTTTCCGTCAAGAAAATATTGCGCCATTATTATGATAGCACTTTAGAAAACCACTCCTTGGATGGTTTTTATCATTTTATCGAGCGCAACCAAAAAGACCTTTTGGGTAAACTTAAAATCCATCGGGACTACTTCAATGTTACGGGCTTCTTGCACGTGATGTCGGAGTATGTTGGCGATGGGCTATATAGCTTCCTCTTTGAAGTCAGAGAAGACCAGACCTATAAAATCGAGGATAAACGTTTGATCGTTTTTGAGCTGGACGAAGTAAAGGACAATAAGGAAATCCTGTCCGTAATGTTGAAGCTCATTAAGTCCGCCATCCAACGAACCATTTGGAAGAACCGTGCGGAAAAGGGGATCATCCTTTTCGATGAGTTTGCCAAGCAGTTGAAGTTTGAAAACGTACTGGAAAGTGTTGAATTCTACTATCAGGCCATCCGTAAACAGAACGGAGCGATTGGGATTATTCTGCAATCCATCAATCAACTTCCAAATAATTCAACTTCGGCAAGCATCCTAGAAAATACACAGGTTATCTACAGCCTGAACAACGAGAAAGGCTATGCGGAACTTGTCAAGCGGCTTAACCTATCAAGCCACGATTTAAACCAATTAAAATCCATCAAGAACAATCTTTCCGGAAAACGAAAGTACACTGAAATGTTCATCAAGATTGGTAAGGAGAGTAACATTTTTAGGCTTGAAGTTCCCAAGGAAGTATATGCCGCTTATCTCACGGATGGAAAGGAAAATGAAGAAATAATGAAGCTTTTCGAAAAACATCAGGATATGGAAAAAGCAATCACGGAATATTCATCTTAAAATATATAAACAATGAAAACAAAACTCTTAATTCTCGCAATGGCATTACTGTTCAGCTTCAATATGAAAGCGCAAGGAATGCCTACTTATGACAATACCAATTTTATCAGCTTGGTAAAGCAACTTATAGAATCTGGGAAACAGACGGCTCAAATGATAAAGTCTGTAAAGTTCCTAAAAGATGCGAAGGAAAGCATTGAGAAAGTATCAAACGTGGTACAACAGTTAAGAGCTGTTCAAGAAATTGGTCAGAATAATCAGCGCCTTATCAATGTAATGCAAAATGACCTACAGGATATCCTGAACTCGCCTTACATCAAACCAGATGAAGTTAGCAGAGTTGTGGAATCGTTCGATGCCATAGTTCAAAACTCCTTGGAAACGGTTGACTTTATTGATCAAGTTTTATCAAGTGATTATCTAAAAATGAGCGATGCCGAACGTGCAGAAATCTTGAAAGAAAAAGAACTGGAATCGAAAGAAATGGTTTCGGAAATCACATTGAAAACTAAACGATACCGAGATATAATTTCTTTCCGCAAGATGCAGGATAAAATCAATAATAGGGAAACAGGATATTAATTATGACCGCGGCAATCATTTTAGGGATAGGCTTGGAATACGTTGATACCGTTTTCCAGACCATACAGAACAGCAGCTTCTCACAATATACCATTGCGGGAATGAAAACGCTTGCCGTACTGTTCTTTCTGATCAACATCCTCAAAAAATATAATGAGGGCGTTACAGATCAGGGTAGTTATACTTGGGGATTAAGTCCAGCGGAACTGATCAAAAATTTCGCGGTCGTTCTTCTGGTCATATTTTCAACACAGGTATTGGGCTTTTTTGACGGTATTCTGGTGGCCATCGAAGTACAATATCGGGGAACTGCTCCGGCTTTGTTGCCCTTGCAGATGCAGGATATTCCCATTGAGGAAGAGGTAAATATTATAAAAGCAGCCCAGGCCGCAATGTCTTTGCTTTATGAAGCTTTGGTAACACCACTTTTCGGTTTTAAGATATTTGCCTTCGTCGTGAGTACAATATTATGGATTCTCGATTTGTTCATTTACCCATTATTCCTTGCGGAACGTTTCTTCTTGTTGGGAATAATGCAGGCATTCTTCCCATTGGTCATAAGCCTTGCCGTTTTTGAAAAGTTCCGTTCGCTCGCCTATAACTTTTTCAAATTGTACGCTGCTGTTTATATGCTGGTACCTGCGTTCTTTCTGGTCAATGTATTCGTCAATGCGCTTTATACCGAGATAAATACCAATTTCTGGACGAACTTATTTGGAACTGACGTTGGTAGCGGCTTTTTTGCCCCGGTCGTACAGCTTGGTTCGGTAGGATTTATCGTCTTTCTAAAATTCAAACTTTACCGGCGCGCGACCTCATTTACCCTAAAATTATTTACTGCCTAAAACCCATACAAATGAAAACACCTTATAAAAATATTTACGCAGTCCTTAGAATTAATCGGTTCATCGTCTTGGCCGTTGTCATTTGCTCCGTTTTGTCCAGTTTCTTTGCCGTTTGGATGGTATTCAACATCAATAAAAAAGTCCTGAACAATGCCTTTGCGATCAATACCGATGGAAGTATTATTCCCCTAAAACTCGTTACCCAAAAGGAAAACTTTAAGGTGGAAGCCTTGGCCCATTTGGAACTGTTCCACAATTACTTCTACAACATTGATGCAAGCAATTATGAAAAGAACTTGGAAAAGGCACTTTGGTTGGGTAACAGTTCCGTGGACAATCTCTATCGCCAAAAGAAGGCCGATGGTGTCTATAATCGGTTACTGCAATATTCATTAGTCCAAAAGGTGGTCAGTATCGATTCCCAAGTCGAGGAAAAAAATGGAGTTTACACCTTCAAGACGGTTACCGTATTTGAAATCAATCGGGGTTCGATTATCGATACTTATGAACTGGTTTCCACCGGAAACCTGATTACGGTCGACCGAAACTTCCCCAACAATCCACACGGATTGTTGATTACGAACTATTTTGAAAAATCCCTTAAAAAACTGAACAATGAAAATTGAAAGCCCATAATGGGCATTTAAAAACCAATGATTATGAAGATAGAAAAGAACAAAATAGTCTTTGCAGCGGTGCTTGCCGTAGTATTCATTTTCCTGATTTCCTATTCCATTATGGTTATGGGCAATGATGAAAGTGAAAACGAAAACCTTAAAGAGACGTCGGTTCCCGCATTGGAAGAAGATCAAAAGGAGTACGATTCCAAACTGGATGCCATCAATGATCTTAAGGAAGTGCGGGAAACCAACGCACCAAGCATCTACGATGAAAAGCTGATCGATTCCCTCGGCTTTTACGATCCAGATTTGCCCGAACAGGAAAAGGAACGCATTGTGGATAGTATCTACTCCGCAGGGAAAATCAAGTATTCCGAAAAAAATTATCGGAATATTGGGGTTAAGAAAACTGTTGTCAAGGTCGCAAAAGTGGTTGACTCCGCTGCAATAAAAGCGGAAGAAAAAATTGCTGCAAAGGAAATGGGGCTGGAACACCAGTTGTTTTTTGCTTCCGATCCCAAGGAAAGCACTGTTTCCGTGTCCGGTTCAACGGATGCTGTAATCTATGCCGTTGTAGATGGTGACCAAGTAGTCAAGGCAAATTCGCGTTTGCGGATGCGCCTGACCAAAACCGCCACCATCAATAGCAAACGGATTCCAAAAAACACTCCAATTTACGGTTTTATCAGTTTTCAGCCCAATCGGGTTTTGATTGAGATCGAGAACATTCAACATCAACCCACAAAACTGAAAGCATTCGATCTACAGGATGGTAGCGATGGCATTTATGTGGAAAACAACTTTCGTGCAGAGGTAACCAGCGAAGTTGTAGGCGATATGGTGGATGACATAAACATTACGGGTGTACCACAAGTAAGCGGTTTCAAAAAGATATTTCAGCGCAACCACCGGAACGTAAAGGTTACCGTACTCAACAATTACAGACTAATCCTAAAGCCTAAATTATGACCCCATAATCCCGAACTGAATTCGGGACAAGTAGGGCATTTAAAAACTCACTCTTATGAAAAATTATATTTTTATCTCAATATTTCTGTGCGGTACAGCCTTCGCAAAAGCGCAAACACCTATCACACTCGATACCATTTATGCCAATGACCAAAAGAACGTGGCCTTGTTCTTCCCAGAACCCATACGTCAGGGAATTACGGGATCAGACAATTTTGTATTCACCTACAATCGCGAGAAAGAACAGTATTTTGGATTGCTCCAAGCAAAGCCGGGAATGGAAAGTAATCTGTTGGTGGTCAATAGAAATGGTTCAGTTTTTTCGTATATTGTAAGGTATAAGAAACAGCTTGATAGACTGAATTATTTTATACCGAAGTCTAAAAGCATCGGCAATGAAAAGCCTATTGTTGCTGATTCGACAAAAGTAGTTGTGTTTAAGAAGGAGTTGGGAAATGAGGTCTATTATTACCAAAAATTTTGTTCCTATTTAATTGATCGAAAGCAACGGATTGGTCGTATAAAAAAGCGAAATGAGGGCATCGTTTTAAGTATTGAAAACATTGTTTTTGATAAGGAAGAGCTTTACTTCGTAATCCAGATTGAAAATAAATCTACCTTGGATTACGATCTGAATTTCTTAAAATTATCGGTAGAGACGAGACAAAAGGGTAAAAAGAAATCATTGCAAAGTCTTTATCAAGAGCCTATTTTTAAATATAATCTGCCTACCAAAGTAGTTGAAAATGAAACCGTTAGACTGGTTTACGTGCTGCCAAAATTTTCGATAAGCAATGACCGCAGGGCGGTTTTAGAGATCAACGAAAAGAACGGGGAAAGGCACTTAAAATTAAAAATATCGCATAGATTTATCAATAACCCAAATTAACTTAGATATGAAAAGAATAGCCATTTTTTCGTTAGTAGCACTTTTTCTGTCCTGTGCTGGGAAACAAGATCTTTCGCCGAGCGAAACTTCAAAAATCGTGGTGGAAAGTTTCTACAATAAAGATAATACAACCCTAAAGAAACATACCACCCCCGAAGGTTTTGAAGGTCTAAAAATGATACAGGATTTGATGACCGCAGGCAAATCAGGGGATTCCAATTTTAAAGTTTTGGAAGAAACTTCCGATGATAAGACCGCTTGGGTAAGGTTTACAACCTCTTATGAAGAAAATCCTGAATTATTCAAACTGCTTAAGGTAGATGGTCAATGGAAGGTTACGCAGCAAGGGCCAAGGGAGAAAGGGCCGTTTTGAAATAGTTACATTTGTGGAATTACCGTTTCCTTCAACCAATGGAACGCAGCTTTTTGATCGTATTGGATTTCCGGCCGTAACAAGCCTTCCATATCACCTTCAAAAGCTGCATCGTTTTCTTTGGCTTCCATATTTAGGAGGAACTCTTTTTGTGAAGGGACTTTGCCAACGGAAAATTCCATATAAGCCTTAAAGCACTTGATAATTTCATCAATGTCGATATCTACATTTTGTCTGGAATAATCCAGATCAAACAAATCCCTTCCTTTACTTCGTTGATAGAGTGCCCTTAACTTCGTGCCCAAAAGTTCATTGATTTTATATGTTTTAATATCCGCTCTTCCCGAAAACCAGGGGTTATCTATATCAAACGAGAATTCCATTCACTTCAGTACCTTAAAATGTTCTTTGCAGTTGATCTCTATCTTGAGCCGGCGACGCTCATTTTCATATTCCGATGTAAAACGGTACAGCGCTTTTGCTCCGTGCCCCCTTTTACCTGTGTACGCCTATCTTCCTCAAAAAAAGTAATGACCTCGCCTATGCGCTTCATAATGGGTTTGATAGGGCCTTCCTTAACCTGTACAAGGTCAATATCCTCGGAATACCTTGGAGCGGGGTTGAGATAAAGTTTATGTAAGGCTGTACCACCACGGAAAGCGAGGTTCTCCCTCAAAAAATCATCGTCAAAAATTGCCACCAATGCTCGGCTAATGACTAAATCCTGTTCAACCTGTGCAAATTCTTTCCAAGGTGCGTTTTCCCGCCATTGGGCTATATAAGGTTTTGAAATCATAAGTCGCTTTCTAACTGTAGGTTGGTATCTACCTTCCATTTATTATCCACCGAACCAGGTCGTTGTTGGTTGGTCGGCTTCAATAAAACCGGATGTATTTTTTGATTTTCCAAATGTTGAAAAATTAAATTGGACAAACTATTCTCTTGATCTATTTCATCCAATAAAAAACCCAGTCGTTGGAGTGTTGCCTTATTGCCATACCAACTCAATAAATCATCAAGATCATTATGGGTAACTTCTTCCAACAATTCTTCGATGGTGGATAGCATCCGGTTCAGCCCCCCCAATTTATTTTGATAATGCACCAAGTCTGCCAAGGTCAACGCCGGACTGGAAATATGATAAATACCGGCATCTGATTTTTTGGAAAGTATATTTTTTTCCGGCCAAGCGGAAGTGGTCAAAAACCGGATATTAATGGCCGACTTTTGAATATTCAATAGTTTGGGAGTTACTGTCATTACATAATCGTGCTGGGCTTGTTGATGGCTTGCACCATAAGCTTTTGCGGCACTATAAAAACCCAAATAATAACTACGGTCTAAATAATCAAAAAGTTTATCGATATAGAGACTTATGGGTAGTTTTCCGAAATTGGAATATCTGGGAGTGAGTATTAGGTAAAAACCTTTTCTTAAATTAATGACTTTGTTCTTTTCAATTAAATGAGCCAATTCCAGCCAAATTGCATTTTTGCTCTTCGTGGTCTTTTCCAATAGTTCATCAAGGGAAAAAGAATATTCTTCCACAGACAGCAATTTATCAATATATTCCGTTACCATAACTTTAGTAATTATTAGAGCAATATATAGTTTTTAGACATAAAACTAAAATAAATACTATTAAAAGCTCAAGATAATGCGTAGTTGTGCACTAACCCACACAGTTGCTTATAGCAAAAGTTGTGCTGACGCTTTTATCTTTCGTTCAGGTTTTCGATTTAAAGATCAAATTGTCCACTTCCAAATATTTCCGTTTCATAAGACTTAAAGCAAAAGCTCCGGCAGAAGCAGTAAAAACAGAAAAATCAAAAGCTCCTTTTATTCCGGTTGAAAAGGTCATTGACAAAGCAAACAGTAAAAGTAGCAATCCGCTCAATTTTGCAAACAGTTCCGTCTTAAATCCGATTATCAAAAAAACCGCAAAAATAATTTCAGCTCCTGTGGCCAAAATTCCGATGGTGGGGACGAGTGAATTCGGGATCCAAGGATTTATCAGTTGGGTATAGCCCAGAAAATTATCCCAATTGCCCCAAACAGAAACATTTTTGCTCCATATTCCGAACCTGTCGGCCACTGCCGATAAAAATCCGAATGAAATTGCCAATCGCAAAAAGAGCTTGATTATCTTAACAGTCATATTTATATACTTAAAAATTCCATTTTTCGATCAGGTTTGGTAAAACGCATCACAACTAGGCATCATCAGAAAGGGTATCTGGCTCAATATGAATCAAAATATTCATTAATTGGGGGAGTTCATTATGCAATCTATCTTTCAGTTTATGCGCAAGGTCGTGGCCTTCTTCAACACTTATTTTTCCATTGACGGTGGCGTGTAGATCCAAATGGTACTTCATCCCTGCTTTACGGACAAAGCATTTCTCCGTTCCCAATATTCCATCTACTTTTAGTGATACGTCACAGATTTTCTCTACCAGATCATCATAAACGTGTTCGTCCATTATTTCGCCAAGTGCCGGCCTGAAAATAAGGTAGGAATTGTACAAAATAAAAGCAGATGCAAAAAGTGCCGCCCAATCATCGGCAGTTTCATAACCCTTTCCAAAGATCAATGCAATACTGATACCAATAAAAGCGGTAACTGATGTAATGGCATCGCTTCGGTGGTGCCACGCATCGGCTTTGAGCGACGAACTGTTCGTTACCGCCGCTTTTTTGGAAACATAGCGATAAGACCCTTCTTTCCAAATGATGATTACACCAAGAACAATGAGTGTCCAAGCTTTAGGGACTTTATGCGGAGTTTGTATATTGATGATACTTTCATAAGCGATAATGGTAGCAGAGGTCACCAAAAAGGCAACCACCAAAAAGGTAATCAAAGGTTCTATTCGGGTATGACCATAGGGATGGTTTTTATCTGGTGGCCTCTGTGCGTATTTTAAACCTAAAAGAACAAATGTTGAAGAAAAAATATCAGCGGTAGATTCAATGGCATCAGCTATTAAAGCGTAAGAATTTCCTAAAATACCGGCACTTCCCTTGATCAAGGCCAATAAAATATTGCCCACTATGCTAAAGTAGCTTGATTTTATTGCCGTTTCCTCGTTTGTAACACCCATTGACCGCCCGTTTTATTTAACAAATTCAGAACAATCGGGGGAAGGCTGATAGGTTCCTGCGCCTTGCTGATAAACGAGGGAGGCACCTAAATGCCCAGTGTAGCAAAGTCCGAAAAGTCCGGCAGCCAATAAAAGAAGGGAAAAAGGCCTTGCCAAGGATAAAAATCTCTTGGGCATAAATCGAAAGCCTATTATCAATGCCAATGCAACGGAATACGTGATAAGGCTAGCATAACCCCACCATTGGTGTTCTTGAAGCACCTCGGGATCACATATTTTCCTTACTTCAATGTCGTACGCCAATTCCCCGGTATAAATGGTAATCCAGCCACTCAACACTCCAATAAACAACATTACAATGGTCGTTTGACCTAAAAAAAGTTTATGACCATCATTTGAGAAAAAAGGCTTCAATAGTGCTGCTATTGAAGCCAATAATAGGGTAACAATAGGCAAATGGACGAGAAAAGAATGCCATAATTCTTCCCTCCATATTGAAGGAATTTCTGCCATTAAAATCAGTTTAAGACTTTAACAGAAATAGGCACGAGCTTATTACCCTTTTTTTCAACGGTAACCTCTACTTTGCCATCTTCTTTTAAACTGTCGAAGGTAGTGGTGCTACCATCTTTGGTTAGGGTCGTTTCATCGGTAAAATAGAGTTCCAACAATTTATCATCTGAAGTCCTAACATAAATTTCTTTCTCTCCCGGCTCTACTGTTTCGGCAACACCTTGATAAGTACCTGAATCCACTATGTCGGTTTTCTTGTTTTCTCCGCAGGAATTCAATAAAAATAGGCAGCCGAATAGTGCGGTTAAAATTAATTTTTTCATCTTTTTTGAATTTTTAGTTTTTCAAAGTTACTAAAATATCGTTCAAATGCTTATCAATATTGATAATTGATTGATGAATTTATAGAACCATCAAATAATAATCACAGAAGACAAGTGTAAGAAATATATTACATTTAAGGTTTTTTTAGAATCTTCAAAATAATTTATAAAAAACTCGGTTATCTTACGTATGAAAAATTGGTTATTAAGTATAAGTTTTGGTTTGCTTTCTTGTTTTTACTCAAATGCCCAGGATATTTTTGGAAAGTGGGAAACATACAATCGTCACACCGGCGAAGTTCGCTCTATAGTAGAGGTCTTTCAAAAAAACGGAAAAGTATATGGCAAGGTTTTACGGATTATGGATAAAGAAGACCGCGATAACCTTTGCACCGAATGTGAAGGAGACGACAAAAACAAGAAAATAGAAGGCCTTGTTTTAATGAAAAATTATGAGAAGGACGGAGAAGAATATGTTGATGGGACAATTACCAATCCGAATGACGGAAAAGTTTACCGGTCAAAAATATGGCTCGATGAAAATGACCCCAATATTTTGAACGTTCGGGGCTACATTGGCTTTTTCTATAAAACAATGGAATGGGAACGGATGACGGAGTAGAAATGATGCATAACTTCATTTTTCAAATATCGACCTCGCCTCCTCATAAACCCGCTCAAAATTAGTTTCTAAATCAACTTGGGTAAATTGCTTTGATTCCTCGGGAAGCTCTCGCTGAATCTGCTGCAATTTAAACTGCACTTTTTTATCCTTCCCATCGGCATAGGTTATAAACTCGCCCTGTTTCAAGCGAAAGAATACATCTGCCCGGATTTTAGGGATTTCCTTTTCCCCTGTGGTTATGCGGGTATCAAAATCAAGGTTATGCCCACGGCTCACGCTTTTGGTAGGATCCTTTATAATCTCAAAAAAGCGTTCGTAATATTTGGCGGTGTCCGGGTCATTTACCTTACCGAAAAACTGGTAGGAAAGGTTGCTCAAGATCGCCTTGCTTGCCTTATCGCCGTACATCATATCGTTCTGTATCTTGTCCTGCATCACGTAGATGGTGGCAATGTCATAACTCCGCAAAGTTGCCGGAATCCGGTGCATATTCAATAGCCGTATGGTCGGGGCTTCTTCCATCAACAGAAACGATGGTTTGGAATTGCGCACACTCATTTGTTTGGTGATCGTATGGATTATTGTTGCAATGACGGGCGAATAGGAGGTTTCAAATTTTGGATTGTTCACAATCGAAATTACCGCAGGGTTATCTTCATTATTGATGTTGAGCGGCACTTCGTCTGCGGATAATGCCATAAAGATACGTTGGGTGCTTATCCGTTTTAGTGCATTGGCCAAGGTGCTTTTTACACCGGCGGTCTGCCGTTCGGAATCCTTTCCGCTTATAAAAGCGTCCGCCATTGCCCGTACTGTTGTGTTGGTTTCCAAAAACTGGATGAGACTGTCCGTGTCCAGATACTGATAAATGGCGATCAGATGCGGCAGGGTACAGAATTTTGGATAAGAGGTTTTTAGCTTCCAGATCAGTCCACCAATCAATCCTTCCGCAGCATCATTGAAAAATTTGGTCGTTCCCGAAGTTCCGGACTCCCTTTGCTCCAACAAGTTCTCGATCAGCACCCGGGAAACCTCGTTTACGCTTTCCTCGTTCTCTAAATACCGTGGGGCAATAGGATTGACCCTATGTATAATTTTATCAAAGGAAATCACTTTAAAAGGGATGTCACTATCCTTGAAAAGCGGATAAGCCATTTCCGTCAACTCAAAATCTTTGTAGTCGTGAATGATCCCGCAAAAGCCCTCTTTTTGGAAATGTTTCAGGAAACCATAAACTACGCTCTCGGTCTTGCCACTTCCGGCAGATCCTATGATGGATGCTCCACGTTTTACATTTTCCAATGTAAAACTTTCCTTGCTCGTTGCAAAGCTTACACGATACTTGCTCTCGGCACTTTTTGGCTCGTCCGTTTTGTGCAAAAAAACGTACAGTCCCGTATTAATTAGCATCAGCGGGCAAACCAGAATCAATGAAATCAAAATCAGTTCATTGTTGCTCGATTGGTAAAACACCAGAACCCCAAGTAAAATCACGTTTAAAATAAAGGCATAACGCGTCAACCTGTACAGCATATAAAATAGCGTACTTGTTAAACCAATGATTGCGAGTACCGTTGTAAGGTTGTCCAGTTGCATAACTAAGATTTAGATTCCGATGGAACTTGATTTGATGGCCACATCCAAACCCTTGCGCAGCTTATTGAAAACCTTTAGGGCAAGCTGTGCTTGATTGGTCGGGATACTTGGCATTATCGGGATACCCGTTTCCCGCATCAACTTAAAAGCAATCGCTTTTTCATTGGTGGGCAGTTTCATCAACGAGGCAAAATAGATTTTTGGGTTTTTAATAAAATCCTTCCTCGCCTTGTAGGTTTCTGCGAAGTTTCTTTGGTAGCCAAACGTCCTGTCAAAGGTCTTTTCGGCATTTTCAAAAAACTTGTCCCGGTCGAAACCCCGTTTGACTTTCTTACCGTTCATCTCGACATCGGAGGCTTTGTATTTGCTCCCGGGCGAAAGACTGAACGAATTGGAAGCGTCTTTCCGGCTCACGACGATGTGGATATGACTTTGGTTTCCGGCCTTGGGCATTCCCTGGACGATCCGTTTGCCATCCTGTTGGTGTGGCGCTTGGCGTTCCAGTTTTGCGATTTCTTTTTCTCGTTTCCTAACACTTCCTTCCATCGAGCCGCTTTCAATACTTCGGATCTCGTTTTTCAGCTGAAGTATTTTGGTGGCAAAGGGTTGGTTTTCCTTGATCTGTTTGTCGGTTCCCTTAAAGGTTCGTTGGTGTTCAATTTTTGCATAATATTTTATATCATCGATATTGACTGGCCGCCCATTGATTTTCCGGTTGAATGATGCTACATAATCTTTCATCAGCTCACGGGTGTACTTTTTTAAATCTTCGCTGCTGTTCTGCAATCTGTTTAATTCATACTTCGACGGACTGACCGTAATTGAATAAAATTTAGGTTCTTTCTTTTTTAATTTTGCACCGTTTCCATCAATATCTTTTACCACTTCTTCCGCTGAAAACTCATCGCCATATTGATTGAAAAAGTGTTCCATCTCTTCCTGTTCCAGACCTTGATTTTCCTTTTCCAAATAGCCCACAAAATCGCCTGAACTTTGTGAATAATTTCCTCCTAATTTTTGGGGTGTGATCGTGATATACATAGCTCAAAAATTTATAGTTCTTTACTTTGGTTTTGCTTTTCTCGGAAACGTACTTCCTTCTTTTCTTCCACAAATTTCTTCTCTAAGATCAAGGGTTTCTTTTTGGGTACTTCGGTCTGAAAAAGGGATTCGATCATCGCCACGGTGGGTTTGGTTTGGGTCTTTTCCATATCCCTCATTATGGCGATTACCGCATTGATCCGTTTCTTTAAATTTGCCTCGATCGTCCTTCCGGTCGGGCCCAGTTTTTCCCGTGGGGATATTTCGTTGTAGAAGAAAAAATCGAGCATCACAGCCATTGCCTCGGTGTGTGATTTGAAGTGTGCTCTTGAAAATTGCTGGAAACGCTTGGCGGTTTCCTTTTTGAATCTAATGCCTATAAATGAGTCCATAATTCGCCGATTTGTCGCAAATCCTTCCCTAAAAATGGGCGCTCACAGGGCGTTTGTCGCAAATTGTAGAAATCTAAATAATCGAATAATTTTTAAGTATTTAAAAATCAGATTATTAACAAGGAAAAGGAGTACTTAACATCGCATCGCGTGTTACCCTCTTGCTACTCCTTTTCGTTCGCCACGGGCGAACAAAAATTTCGTACAATCTGGCTAAAAGCCAATTGCCAATTTCAGGGAAAAAATTTCCCGTTATGTGATTTTTCGATGGGCAGGGTTATCGGCGAAAGTCAAAAAATGGATACCCCTGCGTAAAATTGAATGCTGAATTTCAGCGAAATAAAGATAGGTATTTTTCAACTTATGGGATATAATTTTCTTAAAAAATAGCTTCTTTTTTTAGAAAAAGTATTAAATTTAAACAGTAGACCTTTCAAGGTCTAAAGAACAAAGGGAAAATTCAGGTAACAGCGAATTTTCCCTTTTTAGTTATTATATGTACCCCTGAAATTTCAAAGGTTTTTCCATTCCTATTTAGACAATTTCAAATATTAAACACATAGGTATAACTGTACAGATTCCGTAGTGCTTCCTCTTCGATCATCACATCAAAATTGGTGCAATGTTCTTTGGCATATTTTCGGATATCATCTCCAAATTTATGCTCAACGTCCTTTTTTGAACTTTTTAAAAGGCGCTCTTGGGCTTCCCCGTTCAGGTCTGAAAAATTTAGATAGATCATAATTTTTAGGTTTTGAAGGGTTAGTATTCGCTCGGTAACATCAACGTATTATCCACAAAAAATAACCTTAATTCATCAAGTGGAAAATCCGTTACATTGTATCGGTGGGTTTCAAAAATATTTCCATTGCCATCACTATAAATTATCTCGGCTTCATAGCCTGAATAATCCTGTTTTTCCTTGGGCAACCTTTTAAAGTCGATGGTTACAAAATAGCTTTTGCCCATCAAGGTTTTGGCAAATGCGGAGGTATCGGTTATCAGCCAAAAGCATTCCGCAGCTTCCGCCAAATATTTCAGTCCGTTGGTGTATCGGGTTCTTAATAATGGGATTTGAAACACGGTTTCTGAACCGTGAAAATGTTGTAATCCCTCTTTGATTTCGTTAACTTGTGCTTTCATTGTTATCTAATTTTAATTAATGGATAATGAAAAAGAGGGCGAAACTTTAGACGGAAACGCCCTCTTTATTTTTAAATTAATCGGCTTAACTATTGCCGTCCTTAGTACCTAACAAAAGAATTTCATTGGCTTCCACTTCGGTAACATATCTTTTGATACCGTCCTTGTCCTCGTAGCTTCGGGATTTCAGTTTTCCCGTTACCCCGATTTCTTTGCCCTTTCCGGCATATTTCTCGATGATTTCGGCAGTTTTGCCCCAGGCTACTATCGTGTGCCATTCGGTATTTTGGATTTTTTCGCCCTCGCTGTTTTTGTAATACTCATTTGTGGCGAGTGAAAGACGGGCTACCTTTTTACCGCTTTCAAGGTTCGTAATGGTTGGCTCCTGTCCAACGTTTCCGATCAACTGTACGTGATTTTTTAAAGTACTCATAATAAAAGATTTAAAGATTAATTGAAATGCTACCCGAGACCCATTCGGATAGTTTACGTTTATGTTTTTTTGAAGTGATTTACTTATTATATCCAGAGCGTTTTCCTTTTTTTGTTTTTTTAGTCCCGCTTCCTTTTTGATGTTTTTGTAAGATTTCATACTATTCAGTTTAGATTTACTTCCCATAGAGCCGTCCGCTGTTACCTTTTTTTGTTGCTGATACATTTTCAATATTTGGAATTAATAAGGACTTATAAAAGGGAGGTACGACCGGTTATGCAGTCCGTTTAACTTCCAAATGTTGGTATTTTGCTTACAAAAAAACGGTTGGGACAGCGGCGGTGCGGGAGTAGGTCTAAATGCCTTTTGTGAAGTACAAAAACATAGGAGGCGGGACTAAATTATAAATGGAATTCCGATGAAAAGCGGACTCCGTTCACGGTTTCGTATTGGAATGGAGTGCGCTTCCCGGCAGCGCGGGAAGGGCAAACGGAACGGAAAGTAGCAATCGGGGACGGTGTCCAAGACCTTTGTAGGGAAGCGCTTTGCCCGGAATGTAGCTTTTCGCGGAATGGAGCGGCAATGTGCTGACCGGCTTATGAAAACAGTTTATCCTTTGAAGTAGGATTTAAAGCGGACTTGACTTCAAAGATGTAGATGGGAATGGAGTTTGGCCGCTTCCCGACCTTTCTCGGGAATGGGCGGGCAAGTGGAATGGAAATCGAAAGCTTTGGAGTTGTGTCCAAGACCTTTTTAATGAAGCGCTTTTCCCGAAATGAAGCTTTTTCTGCGGAATGCAGGGGAATGGCTGAATAAGGTAAGAAACATAGCATTCATTCCAATTCATTAACTAATGAAGATTTAAGGTCTATCAGTTAATAGATTTTTAAGATATTTGTTAATCAAAATATAATAAAAATCAAAACTATATATGAATATATTTAAGAAAAAATTAGAAGACACATCTCCAAAGGAATTAAATTTTGAACCGATAGAATTATTTCAAGATTTGTTTCATAAGGAGGGATACGCGTATTTAAGAGGAATACAGGAAGAGGTATTAAATTCTTGGCATAGCATAAGGGGTCAACGAGATGTTTTGTGCAAAATGAATACAGGGTCTGGAAAAACTCTGGTAAGCCTATTGATGCTGTACTCAAAAATGATTGAAGGAGTTGGTCCAAGTTTGTATCTATGTCCAGACAAACAATTATTAGAACAGGCAAAGTTGCAAGCGGATTTATATGGGATATCTGTCTGTGAAATTGAATATCACGGGCAAAGAAGTGTTTTTCCGGATGATTTTTTAAACTCAAAAGCCATCTTATTATGCACATTCCAAAAATTGTTCAATTCACGTTCCATTTTTGAAAGGGATAATATTGACGTTGGTTCAATCGTCCTTGATGATGCCCACGTCTGTCTTGACAAAGCTAGAGAAGCAACTACATTAAATATACCCTTCAAACACGACTTGGCAGATAGGTTACTGAAGTTATTCGAAGAAGAACTGAAATACCAAGCCCCAGGAACTTATCACAGACTAATTCAAGGTGATCCGTATGCGAAAATACTCAAAGTCCCTTATTGGGCTTGGTTAACTCGTATTAACGAGTTAATAAAACTAATAGGCAGTTTTAGTGAAGACAGAGAACTTATGTTCAAATGGGGTTTAATAGCTGACGACTTGAAATCTTACGATTGTTATGTCGGGCCCAAAGGAATTGAGATAGCACCATCCTATGTGCCATTTCATAATATTAGAGCTTTTAATGAGGCCAAACATAGATATATTTTATCTGCTACATTTGAAGATCAGATTGATTTAATTAAAGATTTAGGTATTAATATTAATAGTATAAAGAATGCCTTGATCCCTAAAGATCGTAAAGACGTTGGGCAAAGATTGATCCTTGCTCCTCAAAGATTTGATTCAAGAATAACAGATAAGCAGATTATGACATTGGCCAAAGAATATTCTGAATCTGGTATAAATGTAATGGTACTAACACCTTCCTCTAATAGGGCGACTAAATGGGAAGATTTTGGTGCAGAAATAATTAATAATGATAATATAAATGAAGACATCGCCAAATTAAGAACTGAGAAAGGATTATTCTATGTTTTAGTTAATCGCTACGATGGGGTTGACTTGAATGGAGATATGTGCCGAGTTTTAATATTAGATGGTTACCCATCATTCAGTTCTTATGAACAACTTTATGCGGAATTACGCTTGGAATCTGTCAAGGCTTCTTTGAAAGCGCAGATAATAGAACAAGGACTTGGTAGAGCTGTAAGATCAGGCAGCGATTATTGTACGGTTTATTTAATGGGTAAAGATTTACTGCAATTTGTGGGTAACAAATCAAACTTGCAATATTTCACACCAGTAACCCGAAAACAACTGAAACTTGGACTATCACTTCTAGATGATGAATCTACTGATAACTCTCTTCAGACTATTAGGGATACCGCAAACTTATGCTTAGTTCAAGATATGAGCTGGAGGGAATATCATTCAGAAATACTGTCAAAAGTGGATGTTGAAAAAACTGACGAACGAATCATAAAAAATCTAGAGGTTGCAGATTCTGAATCACAAGCAATCGAAAATTACAGAAGAAGGGATTTTGAAGGTGCATCGAAGCTAATATTAGATAAAATAGTTGATACGGTTGAATTGACCGACAAGCAGAAGGGCTGGTATTTTGAAAAAGCAGCTAATTATCTTCACTTAGATAATGCACCAAAATCAAATGACCTTCAAATTAAAGCAGCACAAACAACTTCCCATATGCTGCAATCAAAAAATGGACATAGTTATACGAAAATTATGGCTAGTGAAGAGCAGGCATCTCAAGTTTTAAATTTTATCAAGCAATTTGAGACTTCCCAAGACTTTAAAATGTATTTTGAAACCTTATTGGAAAATCTTCAATTTAGTCAAGATATACCTCATACGAAATTTGAGAATGCTTTTGCTGAAATAGGTAGGCTTATAGGTTTTTACACTCAGGAACCTGAAGCGGAATTTGGAAATGGCCCTGATGTACTATGGGTGATGACTGGAAATCATTACCTCGTTTTAGAAGCCAAGTCTAGAGCCATACACGATGAAATCACCAGAGATAATATTAATCAATTGTTAGGTTCAGGTGAATGGTTCAAAAAACTCTATGGGGGTGCTGCAAATTTTAATTTGGTTACCATTCAACCTCCAAATATAAAAGGATGGAATGTAAATACAAGTGAAAATACACGAGTGATTGATGAAGAATCATTAAATTTATTAAAAGATAATCTTAGAAGATTTGTTGATGGAATCAATAATTCAGGTTTCACGGCAACTAGTACTAAAGAAATAGCTAACTTATTGGGCATACACAATTTAACGACAAACGGTTTTTTGAAAAGTTTCTTAAAACCTGTAATTTCTAAAAAAGGATAATCTTTTAAAATATAGGTGGTCGAGTGGTCTAAGGCACCTGATTGAAGATCAGGCGTACGGGAAACTGTACCGGGAGTTCGAATCTTCCTCTATCCGCAAATACGTAAGTATTATAGCCCGCAGCTTCTGTTGCGGGCTTGTTGGTTAAATCAAGACCTTGAAATGAAACACTTTTTTTGAATACAGCTTTTCCAACAACGTAAGAGAGGAATTAAGTGTAATTTGTGTACCAATGAGTAGACACAACCTGATATTTAAAAATTAAATAGCTTCAGATAAATAAAGTACAGCAAACGTAAGAACAACCATAGTTAAAATCCATAGGATTACATAGACGCTTATTCTTGTATTAAAATATGATATTTCATCATCAAATTCAGAGTCATTTTTCAAAATTCGCTCAATGTCCGATTTTTCCATTATATCTAGGTTTTTTGACTTAACATTTTGATAGTGTTTTTTTATTCTATCCCTCATCGTGATAACCGACCAAATTGTGTAAATAAGATATATTACGGATATTCCTATAAAAGCGAAGAAAAGCACAGTAGTATCTTTGGTGAAAATCTGTTCAAAATCTTTTTTAATTAGGGTTCTAATTACGTAAACAGACATAAAAAAGGATATGTAGAGAAAATTACTTTTTTGATAGTTTGTTCTTAATTCTTGAAGGCTACTCCTTATTTCTTTTAAAATATCAGCTAATTCATCATTGATTTTTGATCTAACTTTGAGATATTGTGAAACATTTTCTTTGAGGTAAATTTTGTGTCCTGAGAGAATAGAGCTAAATACTGAATCATTTAAAATTATGTTGTTTGCGGTAATATGTAGGGAAATAATGTTTTTCGATATGCCTAGTTTATCTGCAATATTGGCACTATCATCAAAAATCCAATTGTTAATTTTTGAATATATGTCGTATTTCTCTGTTAGATCCTTCGCAGGTATCTTTCCTTGAAAAAATTTATAACCTTTTAACTGGTAGAATAAATTCTCCCCCTGCAAATAGGTAACATCAAATAGGCTCGTAATTGAAAATAGATTACTTAAATTCGTAAGACGGGACTGTAAAAAAGGACAACTCACTTTTTTCTCTGAAACTCTAAAATCACTCCCTATGTATGGATATTCGTTATTTTGATCAAAGTTCGAATATTCAGGATATGCTTTTAAATTTTTGTTTACAGAGGTTGAATCATTTACTCTAATACGCTTTGAATACAAATAAGCTTGTTTGTTTTCAATTATATTGAAATTGACAAAACCATTCCTTTTTATATCACTAGAAGTTGTCTTTAACAGTTCAATGGCCGATCTAGATTGAACCCACTCGTTAAAAGCTTTTTCGCAATATACATTTCTATTAGCCTTCCTTGTATTTTTGTAAATTTCTAATTTTATTGATAATTTATCATCTGGAAGAAGTTGAAGCCCATTATACTCACTAACAAAACTATGATCTATAGAATTCGAACAGGTCAATAAATTTTCATCCTCATTTAGAGTAATTGTCAAGCTCCATTCATCAGAAATATCATTAAAAAAGTTATTTAATTTTCCTTCATTTCTTAATGATGTTTTTTTCTTGACAATTCCTGAAATGATAGTCTTTTCATAGCGATCATCACAAACAAGATTGTCTCCATTGGAAAAAATAAAACCTACTATTTCTGAAATGTTATTCATCTTCATTTCTCAAAAACTCTTTATAAACATCTTCATTTTCTGTTAAAATCTGTAAATACATTTGTCCACTGCTAGTTTTACCCGAGCGTAATGTTTTTCTGAAATGAGGCACGTCTGTTTTTAAGTACAGATCAATTGCATCAGATACTTTGACCCTAGTGGACATTCTTTTTTTAATGTGTTTTTTTGAAATATCAAATGCTTTATCAAAACCTAAACTGGATGGTAAAGATCTAATTTTAGCAACCAAGGGATCAATTTTTAAATTTTCATCCTCAGGTTCATAATTTGAGAAAAGAGTTTCTATAAAATCTTCTATTTCAAATATATCCTTCCTGCGATAGTAGCCAACGAAGCTGTTTCTGAGAATACGATAATCAGCTGGATGTTTCTTCTTAATTCCGCTAAAAACACGGGTGTCAAAAAAATCCATAGATTTTTCTGTATTAAAAGCATCTGTATGTTTAGCTTCAAGCTCTAAAAATTCTCTCCACCAATATTTAGATAAGTTAGCATCCAAGACATCGACTTCATCTGCAACAATTCCATCTTTCAAATGTATCAACGCTGCTTTAAAAATCTTTTTATCCCAAGGCAATCCACTACGAATCGTAAGAGAATTTTCATCAAGAAATTCATTATGATCGGCCTTACAAATAATAATATTTTCCTTTCCATCTATTTCAATATATGCTTGGAACAAACTGCCCTTTAAAATATCTACTTTTAATTTCTTATTGTCAAGCTGTTGTTGGGCATCTTTTTCTTTATTTAAGAGGCGCTGGGCAGCCAAATTAATTGATTTTTTCCGGTTGTTATCTGTAACGATATCATCTAAAACATTTCTTACCTCTGATTTTGAACTAGAAAATATATACTGTCTTTTTCTGGGGCTATCCGTTATTTCCTTAAATAGTTTGTCTGTATATTCCTTTAAGGAGTCGCTATGTGTAATGTTAATATCTCTTATTGAAGAGTCTCTATGATTTATATGGTTAAGGGAAGCATATTTTATAGTCATAAATAAAAAATTTTGTTAAAGATATTAATATTACGGAAAATCAATTCTTTTCTTCAAAATTATCTTGATAATTACAAATAGTCATTCACTTTTATCAATGGTATTTTACGAGTTTACCATTGATTATAAGCAAACTTTACCACTTATATTTTTATTTAGATTTAAAACCATAAACGAAAATTTACATTTGCGTAGTAAGCTTTCCTATTTTAAGGATATAAAATGACTTAACACAGAAAATTATGGCTCAATAAAAAACCAAAATCAGCAAAGGATTAGACCAGAAAAAATAAGAGCGCCGACTGGATTAGAACCTAAAAGGTGTTTTCCAAACCGGATTATTGATAAAGTACCCTTGTTTCGGCCTTGTCCGTGGTGTTTAATTTACTCCGTAACGAACGCATATCCGATGACACTTTTTGTTCGATGACCCTAGCATATATCTGTGTTGTAGAAAGCTTGGTATGCCCCAACAGTTTTGATACGGTCTCAATGGGCACGCCATTGGAAAGGGTAACGGTAGTGGCAAACGTATGTCTGGCCGCGTGGAACGTAAGCTTTTTATTGATTTTTAGGATTGTCGCTATTTCCTTCAAATATTTATTGATCTTTTGATTGGAAAATACCGGCAGCAGTTGTTCCTGTTTGTTTTCGGTATCTTGGTCATACCTTTTTAATATATCAAGGGCTTTATCCAAAAGCGGGATTTTAACCGCTTCATCGTTCTTTTCCCTTTTTGTAAATATCCAGTAATCCCCATCGATGCCTCTTACGATATGGTCGTCGCAGAGCAATTTCACGTCGATATAAGATAATCCCGTGTAACAGGCAAAAACAAAAACGTCCCTCGTTTTTCGGTGCATCCCTTTTGAAAGCTGACCGGATTCCAAGACTTCAAGTTCCGATTGTGATAAAAATGCCCGTTGGTGTTTTGTGAACTTAAGTGAGAACCTGACAAAAGGGTCTTTCTCGACCCATTCCAACCGAAGGGCAAGGTTCATCATCTTTTTCAAACGTTCCAAATGTTTCATAACCCCGTTGTTCTTTAAGGGCTGGGAACGGTTTATGGATTTTCCGGTGCGTAGGAACTGTTCAAAGTCAATGATGAATTTGTACGACAGCTGTTTCAGAAAAACGTCATTGGTCTTTAGTTTGCGCTTCAAATACCGTTTAATATAGCGTTCCGTTGTGAAATAATTTTTCAACGTGCCGGGCTTGAGTACTGAAACCATATTCTCATTATGGTAGGTAACCAGTTGAAGCAGCGTTTTGTGCTGTTCATCTTCCCCGAGATAACGGGCTTTGATAGCTTGGGCGGTAACGTATTTGGATTCGCCCAGAAGCTGTTTGTGGCATTCCAGTAAATCGGAATAGACCTGGTCTAAATAGACATTGAGGGCTTTCCCCTCAGAAGTTCTCGAATTTGCCCTCTTGGAACGGGTATCCCAATAGGTAACCGATGTGGATCGTTTTAAACTGATCTCGGCACGTTTCCCATCTACCGTAATACGGCCATAAATGGGTGCCAAATCATCTTTTTTCTTGGCCATACTCAGCCAAAAATGAATACTAAAAGTCTTTGAAGTCTGCATAAACTCTCGCTTTAAGTGAATAATCGATTTGTTTACGAAAGTCAAATCGCTGCGAAAGTCAAATCTATTGAATTACCAATGTAGTGAAAATTCTGGTAACAATTTAGGTAACCGAATAGGTAACCTTTGAATTGATATTATAGCCAATCTTATGATTTCAAGAAAAATGAAAATCCTTGATTTTCATAAGATTAGCTATATTTTGGTGTCTATTGACACCGTAATTGTCGGGGTGGCAGGATTCGAACCTGCGGCCTCCTGCTCCCAAAGCAGGCGCGATAACCGGGCTACGCTACACCCCGTAACTAATAGATTTCAAAGTTTCAGGTTAAGCTTCACTTTTAAAGCAGAACTCTAACCGGTGGAATTTATCCAGAAAATACCAGAATTTACACTCCTGACTTTGCAATTTCATCCCATTGTGGCTGCAAATATAATAATTCTTTTTGGTCTGCAATAGAAGTTTTTATTTTTTATATCTTAGTCGATTAACAAGAGCTTTTAGGCTTTATTTAATTTGAGCTATGAAAAAAATAATTTTAAGCGCAGCCATTATATTTTCCTTCTATGCCTGTGGCGATAACGGAAAATCGCAGGAAACTGCTTCTGTAGGTGCTGAAACAGATTCTACCGAAATTCAACAAAAAGGAGTGCCCGATCCTATTCCGGCCGAATCCGCTTCAGATAAATACTCTTATGAAATGGTGGTATCAGACCTGCAAATTCCATGGGGTTTCACTTTTCTTCCAGACGGAAGCATGCTCATCACTGAAAAAAGCGGGGAAATAATCCATTATAAAGATGGCCAAAAAGAACAGATTTCCGGAGTACCCGAAGTTTATCAGCGTGGACAAGGCGGCCTCTTGGATATCGTACTTCATCCCGATTATGAGAATAACGGGTGGATATATATTACCTATTCCTCTCCCGAAGGAACTGAAGAAGGCGGTAATACTGCTTTAATGCGTGGGAAACTGGAAAATGGCAGTTTTACAAAGAAAGAAGTTTTATATAAGGCAGCTCCAAATACCACCAAAGGACAGCATTTTGGTTCAAGAATTGTTTTTGACAGGGATGGTTATTTATATTTTTCTGCAGGGGAACGTGGAGCGCGAGAAGTAAACCCACAAGATATTACCAGGGATAATGGTAAGGTGTACAGATTAAATGACGATGGAAGTATTCCTTCCAGCAACCCATTTATGGATAAAGAAAATGCTAAAGAATCTATATATTCATATGGGCATCGTAATCCTCAGGGAATAATTTTGCACCCCGAAACCGGAGAAGTATGGGTTCACGAACATGGACCACAGGGAGGTGATGAAATAAATGTAGTAAAAGCAGGAGAAAATTACGGATGGCCGATATTGACCTATGGTCAAAATTATGACGGCACTCCTATCACTGAGGAGCAATCAAGACCAGAAATGGAAGACCCTATTTTTTACTGGTTACCTTCTATAGCCCCTAGTGGGATGGCATATGTGACTTCGGAAAAATTTCCGGATTTGAGAGGGAATCTTCTGGTTGGTTCATTAAAATTTCAATATCTGGAACATCTTATATTAGATGGAAAAAAGGTAACAAAAAGAGAAAAAATATTGGAAGATATTGGAAGAGTTAGAGATGTTAGACAAGGGCCAGATGGAAACATTTATGTTTCAGTAGAAGGAAAAGGAATTGCAAAATTAACCAAACAAGATCAGCAATAAAATGAAAAAATTACTGCCTGTAGCCCTTGCATTAGCGATTTTTGCCTGCAAATCTGATAAAAAAGAATCACAAAATGAAGAAGAGTCGTATGTGATTCCGGCTTCCGAAAAATCTGTTTCTCAATCACCCCTTCAGGAAAGTATAACCCGGGGAAAACAAGTTTACGCAGATATTTGTGTAACCTGTCATTTACCAACCGGGAAAGGAATTCCCGGTACTTATCCTCCTCTTGACGGTTCAAACTGGCTTACCGAAAAAAGGGAAGCAAGCATCTATGCCGTAAAATATGGATTACAGGGTGAGATTACAGTGAATGGAGAGCAATATGATAATATGATGCCTCCAATGGGACTGAGTGATCAGGAAGTGGCTGATGTATTAAATTATGCAATGAATTCATGGAGTAATAATGTTCAGGAAAGAATCACTACAGAAGAAGTAGCGGAAATTCAAGAATAAGCAGAAAGAGAGCTCCTTATTGCTCATCATATCAGGAATAATATAAAAAAGATCTTTGTTGCAGCTATGCCGGAGATCTTTTTCTATTTAGCATCAGCCAAAAGCATATATAACATCAAGATTCACAAACCGCAAAGATTTTAAAAGTGCTGCCTTCTGTTTGCTTTTTAAAATGAATAATTAAATTTGCCAAAAATTATGCTATGCTCATTATTGGAATCGCCGGTGGTACCGGAAGCGGGAAAACCACTGTTGTTAATCAAATTATAGATGAATTGAAAAATGAGGAAGTTGATGTAATTTCTCAGGATTCCTATTATCAGGATACTTCCCACCTTAGCTATGAAGAAAGGGTTAAAATAAATTTTGACCACCCAAAATCTATAGATTTTACACTTTTGGTTTCTCATCTAAAGGCATTAAAAGCAGGTAATTCTATAGAAGAACCATTATATTCTTTTAAAGAGCATAACCGTACCGGAGAAACACGAACTATTGAACCACGAAAAGTTCTTATCGTGGAAGGAATTTTAATACTCACCCATCCAGAAGTAAGGGATATGTTTGACATAAAAATTTATGTGCATGCTGACAGCGATGAACGGCTTATCCGAAGGTTAAAAAGGGATATTAATGAACGCGGGCGTAATCTGGACGAGGTGCTGTGGCGCTATCAAACCACTCTGAAGCCTATGCACCAGCAGTTTATAGATCCCACTAAAGAATTTGCCGATATTATTATACCCACCAACAGGTACAACACTGTAGCTGTTGATATTGTTCAAACAATCATTAAGGATCGCTTAAGCTAATTTTGTATATTTAACGCAAATGAAGTGGAAAAAGTTACGTAACAAACCCTGGTTTAGATTTATAAGCAACAGATATATCCTGCTAAGCCTTATTTTTGCAGGCTGGATGTTTTTCCTGGATAGTAATTCCTGGTTTATTCATCATGAACTAAATCAGGAAATTGATGAGCTTCAGGAAAACAGGGAGTATTATCAAAACCAGATCGCTCATGACAAAGCTATAATCAGGCAACTGCAGGATTCAGTACAGCTGGAGCAATTCGCAAGGCAAAAATACTACATGAAACGTGCAGATGAGGATATTTACATCATCGAGTACGACACGATTGAGTAACGGCATTCTTTAGCTGTTTAAAAAACTATACATGAAGGAATCACTATTTCAGGAATTTGAGGAAGTTTCTGCCCAACAATGGAAACAAAAAATTCAATATGACCTTAAAGGTGAAGATTACAATGAAAAACTCATTTTTAAAAGTCTGGACGGAGTTGATGTTAAACCATTTTATAGTACCGAAGATGTTCAGCAAACAATCTCCACTCCTTCCCCAAAAAACTGGAATATTTGTGAACGCATTTATGTTGCTTCAGTAAAAATCAGCAATAAAAAAGCTTTGCATGCACTTGAAAAAGGAGCAGAAAGCCTGTGGTTTATTATTCCTTCGGAAGAAACCGATCTTAACCTTCTTCTGAAAAATATCAGTGAAAAAACACCTGTTTATATTAGCACTCCGTTTTTTTCTTTAGACTTTTTCGGAAAAATTAAATCCATGCTGAAGGAGAAAGATTATAAAATTTTTCTTCAGCATGATATTATAGGAAATTTGGCAAGAACCGGAAACTGGTTTTCCAATCTTACAGAAGATCATCAGGTACTGGATGAAATTTTCAGCAAATCTGAAGGTTTTAAATCAGTAATTTCAGTAGATATTACTTTATATCAAAATGCCGGCGCCACCATTCCGCAGCAATTGGCTTATGCTGTGGCACATGCCAATGAATACCTGAACCATTTTAACCAAAATGATTTCTTCGGAAAAAAGAAAAACTTAGATATTCAGTTTATAAACGCTTCCGGCTCTCATTACTTCTTCGAAATTGCCAAAATCAAAGCCTTGCGCTGGCTGTTTTCAACTTTGGCAAAAGAATATAGCATTCCTGAAAACTGCCATATTCTGGCCATGCCCTCAAAACGAAATAAAACTTTGTATGACTATAATGTTAATTTACTACGTACCACTACCGAAAGTATGAGTGCGGTTCTGGGTGGTGCCGATACAGTTTATAACTTGCCTTATGATGCTGTTTTTCATAAAAATAACGAATTTGGAGACCGCATTGCCCGTAATCAATTACTGGTAATGAAGAACGAAGCATATCTGGATAAGGTTTCCAACGCTTCAGAAGGTTCTTATTACATTGAAAATCTTACCCGACAATTCGCCGAGATGGCATTGGATATTTTTAAAGATATCGAAAAAGGTGGTGGTTTTTTAAAACAACTGAAAGAAGGGATCATTCAGAAGAAAATACAGGAAAGTGCCGGCGCAGAACAGGAAAAATTTAACCACGGAGAAGTGGTGCTAATCGGCACCAATAAATTCCCGAATCCTGAAGATAAAATGCAAAATGAATTGCAATTATTTCCATTTCTGAAGAAAAACCCAAGAAAAACATTAATTCAGCCTATCCTGGAAAGACGTCTAAGTGAAGAATTGGAGCAGGAAAGACTGGAAAAAGAAAAAGCCGAATAAGTATGCAGAGGAAAGATCTTCAACATATAAAATTAAGCGAACCTCAATTGGAATCAAAAGTTCAGGACACTTCAAAATTTGAAACTCCTGAAGAAATCCTGCTAAAATCTTCCTATTCTAAAGAAGATATTCGGGATGCAGAACATTTAAAATTCGCCGCCGGAATTCCTCCTTATTTACGTGGTCCCTACAGCACGATGTATGTCAGCCGACCCTGGACCATCAGGCAATATGCTGGTTTTTCTACTGCCGAAGAGAGCAACGCCTTCTACAGGAGAAATCTTGCCGCCGGGCAAAAAGGACTTTCCGTAGCGTTTGATCTTCCCACGCATCGGGGGTACGACAGTGATCATGAGCGTGTGGTGGGCGATGTTGGAAAAGCGGGAGTCGCCATAGATTCCGTTGAGGACATGAAAATCCTTTTTGACCAGATTCCGCTTAACAAAATGTCGGTTTCCATGACCATGAACGGTGCGGTGCTTCCAATTATGGCCTTTTATATTGTTGCCGCAGAAGAACAGGGCGTAAAGCCGGAAGAGCTTTCCGGCACCATTCAAAATGATATTTTAAAGGAGTTTATGGTGCGTAACACTTACATCTACCCTCCTACTCCATCCATGAGGATTATTTCCGATATTTTTGAATACACCTCTCAAAAGATGCCAAGGTTTAACAGCATTAGTATTTCCGGCTACCATATGCAGGAAGCCGGTGCCACCTGTGATATTGAACTCGCCTATACTTTAGCTGATGGATTGGAATATATTCGCAAGGGCCTGGATGCCGGGATGGATATTGACAGCTTTGCCCCCCGCCTTTCCTTTTTCTGGGCCATTGGAATGAACCATTTTATGGAAATTGCCAAAATGAGGGCGGCGCGTATGCTCTGGGCAAAACTGGTAAAGCAGTTTAACCCGAAGAATCCAAAATCTCTTGCCCTGAGAACTCATTCCCAAACCAGCGGATGGAGTTTAACCGAGCAGGATCCCTTCAACAATGTCGCCAGGACCTGCATTGAAGCTGCTGCTGCTGCTTTTGGCGGAACACAAAGCTTACATACCAATGCGCTGGATGAAGCCATTGCCCTGCCCACAGACTTTTCCGCAAGAATAGCCAGAAATACTCAGCTTTACCTTCAGCAGGAAACAAAAATTACCAAAACTGTAGATCCCTGGGCGGGGAGCTATTATGTAGAAAGCCTTACTGATGAAATTACACAGCGTGCCTGGAGTTTAATTCAGGAAGTGGAGGATTTAGGCGGAATGACCAAAGCGATTGAAGCCGGAATCCCGAAGATGAGAATTGAAGAAGCCGCGGCGAAGAAACAGGCCAGGATAGACAGCGAAACAGATATTATTGTTGGCACAAATAAATACCGGCTGGAGAAAGAAGATCCCCTGGTGACGCTGGAAGTGGATAATCAAACTGTAAGAAGACAACAAATTGAAAGGCTAAAAAAAATAAAAGGAGAAAGAAATACTGAAAAAGTTAAAAAAGCTTTGGCCGATTTGTCTTCCGCCGCAAAAAATAAAAATGCTAATTTGTTGGCACTTGCTGTAGAGGCAGCCAAATACCGAGCGACCCTGGGGGAAATAAGCGATGCCCTGGAGGAAGTTTATGGCAGGTACAAAGCCAAGGTACAATCCTTTAGCGGCGTTTATTCAAAAGAAATGAAAGACAACACCTCTTTTCAAAAAGCAAGAAGTCTTGCGGACAAATTTGCCGAACAGGAAGGCCGGCGCCCACGTATAATGGTAGCAAAAATGGGCCAGGACGGCCATGACCGTGGTGCAAAAGTAGTCGCAACGGGTTACGCCGACCTTGGTTTTGACGTAGATATTGGTCCACTTTTTCAAAACCCAAAAGAAGCTGCCAAGCAGGCTGTGGAAAACGATGTACATATTTTAGGAGTTTCTTCCCTGGCCGCAGGCCATAAAACACTTGTGCCGCAGGTGATAGAAGAACTAAAAAAACATGATCGTGAAGATATAATGGTAATTGTAGGTGGTGTAATTCCGTCCCAGGATTACCAGTTTTTATTCAATGCTGGCGCAGTGGCAATCTTCGGCCCGGGAACTAAAATTAGTGATGCTGCTATTCAGCTTTTGGAAATTTTGGTTGAAGAGTGAAGAGTTTTTCCATTCAGAGTTTATAGTACAGCGTGGAAAACTATAAAAATAGAAGAGAAACGAGGCGGAAAACAAATTTGTTACCACAAAATTTAGCATTTAGAATAGATTTTTGAAAAAAACCAATAGCTTTTCGCTTATAGCCTAAAATATGGACTACACCAAAAAAATGCTTAGAGATGATGCCCTGAATGGAAAAACCATTGTAGTTACCGGCGGTGGCAGCGGACTTGGAATGGCGATGACAAGATCTTTCCTGGAACTAGGTGCAAAAGTTGCCATTACTTCAAGAAACCTGGAAAAACTTGAAAATACTGCTTCAGAATTAGAAAAAGAGACCGGTGGGATATGTTTGCCAGTTCAGTGTGATGTACGGCATTATGAGCAGGTAGAGCAAATGCGGGATAAGGTAATTAAAGAATTTGAAGGAATAGATGTGTTGCTAAACAATGCTGCGGGAAACTTCATCTCGCCTACCGAACGATTGAGCGCAAATGCCTTTGACACCATTATAGACATTGTGCTTAAAGGAAGTAAAAATTGCACACTTGCTTTTGGAAAAAACTGGATAGATAAAGCTGAAAAGGACAAGGTTGTACTTAATATTGTAACTACCTACGCGTGGACAGGCTCTGCTTATGTTGTGCCGAGTGCGACTGCCAAGGCAGGAGTTTTAGCAATGACACGTTCTCTTGCGGTAGAATGGGCAAAATACGGCATCCGGTTTAACGCCATTGCTCCCGGACCATTTCCAACCAAAGGTGCGTGGGACAGGCTCCTTCCGGGTGATTTAAAGGATAAATTTGACCTGGCTAAAAAAGTTCCGCTTAAACGTGTGGGCAAACATCAGGAATTGGCAAATTTGGCAGCCTATCTGGTATCTGATTTTTCAGCTTACGTAAATGGTGAAGTTATTACCATAGACGGGGGCGAATGGCTTAAAGGAGCCGGCCAATTTAACTTACTGGAAGCCATTCCGGAAGAAATGTGGGACCAGCTGGAGGCGATGATCAAAGCAAAGAAACAAAGTTAGGTTCAGGATTTAAAAATTCAGGTTTCGGTTTTAAGGTTATTGTTGTCTGTTGTCTGTTGTCTGTTGTCTGTTGTCTGTTGTCTGTTGTCTGTTGTCTGTTGTCTGTTGTCTGTTTAAGAACGTACAAAATCACAGTCCTAACCGACAACTTTTTTCGCTCTTTATCTTTCACTTCTAACCTCGTACTTCTTTTCACTTTTCACTCTCCTCTCCCGGCTGTAAACTGAAAACCTCAAACAAAAAAGTGATAACAGATAACCGACAACAGATATTTCCTTTATAAGCTGTTAACAAAATCATTTTATATACCTATAATTAATTGTATTTTTACGCTTCAAAAATCGAGTACAATTAATGGGTAAAATCATTGCTATTGCCAACCAGAAAGGTGGTGTCGGAAAGACTACAACTTCAGTAAACCTGGCGGCTTCACTGGGGGTACTGGAGAAAAAAGTGCTGCTTATTGATGCCGATCCCCAGGCGAATGCAACATCGGGATTGGGAATTGATGTTGAAACTGTGGAGCTGGGTACTTATCAACTCCTGGAACATTCAACAGATGCTGCTAAAACCATAATGGACACCGGTTCTCCAAATCTTGACATTATTCCTGCACATATAGACCTGGTGGCAATAGAAATTGAACTGGTAGACCAGGAATCCAGGGAATCTATGCTAAAAAAGGCAATTACTCCCTTAAAAGAGCAATACGATTATATTTTAATTGATTGTGCTCCTTCCCTTGGACTGCTTACCCTCAATGCACTTACTGCTTCAGATTCGGTTATCATTCCAATTCAATGTGAATATTTTGCCCTGGAAGGTCTGGGGAAACTGCTGAATACGATTAAAAGTGTTCAGAAAATTCACAATAACAAACTGGATATTGAAGGCCTGCTGCTTACTATGTACGATTCGCGGTTACGACTTTCCAACCAGGTGGTGGAAGAAGTACAGAAACATTTTGATGAAATGGTTTTTGAAACAATCATTCAGCGAAATGTACGTTTAAGTGAAGCCCCCAGTTATGGCGAAAGTATTATTAATTACGATGCCGGCAGTAGAGGCGCTACCAATTACCTGAGTTTGGCGCACGAAATTATAAAGAAAAATTCCTAGAAGATGGCGAAGGCAACGAAGAAACAGGCGCTTGGACGCGGACTTTCAGCACTGCTGAAAGATCCCCAGAATGATATAAAATCTGCAGAAGATGAAAATGCCGATAAATTGGTAGGCCATATTGTGGAACTCGATCTGGCTTCTATTGAAGTGAACCCTTTCCAGCCCAGGACCAGTTTTAATGAAGAATCACTGAAGGAGCTCGCTTCTTCCATCAGGGAATTAGGTGTAATCCAGCCAATTACCGTTAGGAAACTGGATTTCAATAAATATCAGCTTGTTTCCGGAGAAAGGCGTTACCGGGCTTCTAAGCTGGTAGGACTGGAAACAATTCCTTCTTACATTCGTATTGCCAACGACCAGGAATCGCTGGAAATGGCGCTTGTTGAAAATATCCAACGCCAGGACCTGGACCCTATTGAAATTGCCCTTTCTTACCAACGGCTTATGGACGAGATAAGCCTCACCCAGGAACAGTTGAGCGAACGTGTGGGGAAAAACAGGTCTACGATTGCCAATTATCTAAGGTTGCTAAAACTGGACCCGATTATTCAAACCGGCATGCGGGATGGTTTTATGTCTATGGGGCATGGCCGTGCACTCATAAATGTAGATGATCCGCAACTGCAACTGGATATTTACGAAAAAATTCTGCAAAAATCTCTTTCAGTAAGAGATACTGAAAAAGTGGTGCGGGAAATGCAGGAAGAAAAAATGGGCAGGACAAAGACTGCTACCAAAACGTCTTCAGTTGCTCCGGTATATAAAAAAGGAGTAAAGGAGTTTACAGAATACCTTGGAACTAAAGTTGATGTAAAAGTCTCTAAAAAAGGTAAAGGAAAACTGACTATTCCTTTTAATTCCGAAGAAGATTTTAACCGCATCAAAAAACTTATCCAGGGTGAAGATTAAAACGCTCATTTCAACAGGTCTTTTCCTTTTATTTTTTTCTGCAATTAGTATTGCCCAGGAAGATTCTCTTGCTGTAGAACAATTGGGAGAAGTCCGGGATTCCATTAATTTAGATGAAGATTATGAGCCTTATAATGCACTTGCTCCAGCCAAGGCAGCCTTCTATTCTGCTATTCTTCCGGGATTGGGCCAGGCCTATAACGGGCAATACTGGAAAATCCCCATAGCTTATATAGGGTTGGGAATTGGTGTATATTTTTATATTAATAATGACGATCAATATAATAGGTATCGGGACGCATATAAAGACCGGCTTGCCGGCAGGGAAGATGAATTTTTAGGTAGAATTTCTACGGACAGGCTTATCAATGCTCAGGAATTTTATCAGCGAAACAAGGAAATTTCCATACTGGTTACTGCAGGGATTTATATTTTAAACATTATAGATGCTAATGTCACTGCACACCTGCAGCAATTTAATGTAAATGAAGACCTTAGCTTTAAGCCAAAAATGAACTATGATGTTTTAACAGGCAAACCTAATTACGGAATGTCTTTAAATTATAATTTTTGATGAAAATTGCACTTTTAGGATACGGAAAAATGGGGAAAGCGATTGAAGAAATCGCAGTAAACCGGGGCCACGAGATAGTACTTCGTGTTTCTGAAGACATAGAAAGCTACAACCTGAATGATGTTGAGATAGATGTTGCCATTGATTTCAGCATTCCAAAGGCAGCTTTTAAAAATATAACCACAGCATTTAAACAGCATATTCCTGTTGTTTCGGGTACTACCGGTTGGCTGGATGATTATGACAAAGCAACAAAAATCTGCAAAACAGAGGACGCCGCTTTTATTTATGCTTCAAATTTCAGCATTGGAGTAAATGTTTTTTTTGAGCTGAATAAAAAGCTTGCTCAAATGATGAAAGGATTGCAAGATTATTCGGTGGAAATTGAAGAAATACATCACACTCAAAAACTGGACGCCCCCAGTGGTACTGCCATAAGCCTGGCGCAACAGATTATTTCTGAAAACCCGAATAAAAAGAACTGGCAGCTGGATCACGCCGATAAAGATGAAATCCCTGTATATGCGAAGCGAATTACCGATGTTCACGGAACGCATACCGTCTCTTATAAATCTACCATTGATACAATTGAAATTATGCATATGGCACATTCGCGGCAGGGATTTGCCCTTGGCGCAGTAATTGCCGCAGAATGGCTAAAAGATAAAAAAGGTGTGTATAGCATGAAAGATGTGCTCGCAAGTCTTTTTGAATGATTTATAGTAACAATTCAGCATTTTGCGTTACCTATAACAGCAAACAATATTTATTATGACATTTACAGAATGGTTTCTGTTTTTCCTGGTAATACAGGTAATTCATTTCCTTGGCACCTGGAAACTTTATAAAAAAGCAGGAAGACAAACCTGGGAAGCAGCAATTCCTATATATAATGCGGTTATCCTGATGAAGATAATCAACCGCCCGTGGTGGTGGGTTATTCTTCTTTTTATCCCCATTGTAAATCTTATCATGTTTCCGGTAATTTGGGTGGAAACCATCAGGAGTTTTGGAAGACATTCCACTGCCGATACCTGGCTGGCAATTCTTACTCTTGGCTTTTATATCTATTATGTAAATTATGCGTTAGACGTTAATTATATTGAAGACAGGAGCCTGAAACCACGTACAGAAGTTGGAGAATGGGTTAGTTCTATTTTATTTGCGGTAATTGCGGCCACCATTGTTCATACTTACATTATGCAACCCTTTACCATTCCCACTTCTTCTTTGGAAAAGACGTTGCTGGTGGGGGATTTTCTCTTTGTAAGTAAATTCCATTATGGTGCACGTCTGCCAATGACTGCAGTGGCTTTCCCAATGGTTCACGATACTATTCCGGTTTTGGGAGTAAAATCTTACCTAAGTGAACCGCAAATCCCATATACCCGCTTTCCTGGATTTGAAAAAATTGATCGGAATGATATTGTTGTTTTTAACTGGCCGGTAGATACTGTAAATGCTTTTCAGCAATGGGGAGATGGGAAATATTATTACAAGCCTATAGATAAAAAATCCAATTATGTAAAGCGTGCGGTTGGAATTCCCGGGGATTCTTTAAGTATTATAGATGGCAAAGTTCATATTAATGGAGAACCACTGGCATTACCCATGCGCGCTAAAGTCCAGCATTCTTATTCCGGATACACCAAAGGACAGGGCTTTAGTTCCCAATATATGATACAGGAATTGGGGATTACCGATGGCTACGGCTATAATCCCAATACAAACGAATTCTTTATCCAGTCACTTACAGATGAAGCCTATCAGCGCTTACAGAATCATCCAAATGTAGCATCCATTCAGCGCAGGATTGATTCCGCAGGAGTAAAACTCTCTAATATTTTTCCCAATAACAATAAAGTAAACTGGAATGCTGACAATTTTGGAGCGGTATATATACCAAGGGAAGGAGTTACCGTACCTATAGACCAGCAATCTCTGCCATTTTACCGGAGAATAATTGAAACCTACGAAGGCAGTGAATTAGGAGTGGATAATGTATTTACACTCAACGGAAATCGCGTGTTGTTAAATGGGGAAGAAATTAATTCATATACCTTTAAGCAGAATTATTACTGGATGATGGGTGACAACCGAAACAACAGTGAAGACAGCCGCTTCTGGGGCTTTGTTCCTGAAAACCATGTGGTGGGAAAACCTGTATTTATCTGGTTTAGCTGGGATTCCAATGCAAACGGAATTATGAACAAGATCCGGTGGGACAGGCTATTTACCACTGTGCGCGGCCAGGGTACTCCTGTTTCTTATCTTCCATATGCATTGATGATCGTGGTGGTGCTTATCGCTTTCAATTATTTCAAAAAAAGAAGAAATTCTTAACGCTGCATGAGTAAAATTCTTTTACATCCTTTATATTTTGGGCCGGTTTCCCATTATGTTCAAATGCTTCATGCGGAAAAAATTATTTTTGAAAATGAAGATAATTATCAAAAGCAGACGTACAGAAACAGGATGTACATTTATGATGCAAATGGAAAGTTACTGCTTAATATTCCCATAAAACATGCTTCAGCTTTAGGCATTTCCACAAATGGCCATCAGAAATATAAGGATGTTTTAATAGAGAATGAATTCGAATGGCAAAAACAGCATTGGCGTGCTTTAAAAGCTTCATACCAGACCTCGCCTTTCTTTGAATTTTATGAAGATGAACTCCATCCGCTTTATCATAAGAAGTACAAATATTTAATGGAATTCAATTACTCCTGCATGCAATTTGTAACGGATTGCCTGCAGATTGATATTCCTTTCAGCAAAACTTCAGAATATATTCTGAAACCGAAGGATATAGAAGATTACCGACATCTTGTTGATGCAAAATCAAAAGAACAATTCAGCAACAGGAGATATGCACAGGTGTTTGAGCCAAAACATGGTTTCATCCCGAATTTGTCTATTCTGGATTTACTGTTTAATGAAGGGCCAAACAGTCTGGAATATCTTAAATCTCAGTTTTTGCCGTAAGTTTTAAACCGTAAGTAAGTTCTTTCCGGAGGTTTTAGCAGTTATTTTAAATTATCAATTCTGAATTTTAATAAGGCAGTAATGAAAATGATAATAGATAATTTTTTCAACTCTTCACTATTCACTACTTTCAGGAGAAAGATTCAGGGTGGCTTTAATGGGAAAGTGATCTGAATAAAAAACTTCCATAGTCCCAAAAGATTCCACTTCAATACTTTCATCGGGAAGAATAAAATCTATCCGCAGCGGAAAGTAATCGAAGTCAAAAGTTCTTCCAAAACCATTACCGGCTTCCTTATAAGCATCATTTAAGCCAAAGCCTTCAGACTTTAATTCCCTATAAATATAAGAATAGGCTGTATTATTAAAATCGCCCATTACAACCACTTTGTAGGGAGTATTTTTAATTACTTCCAAAACCTTTTCAACCTGCACCTGCTGTATGGCAAAAGTTTGGCCCATGCCCAGCCAGACCCGTTTAGAGCTCTCCCGCTCAATATTGCCCAGATCAGGCTTTTCACTAAAGGATTGCAGGTGTATATTTATAACCCGAAGAGTATCCTTTCCCACTACAATATCTGCATAGACGCCGTTATTGTTACTTTTGGAATCAAAATCCATGGAATAGGTATTTATGATTGGATATTTTGAAAGTATGGCCAGGCCAAATTCGGCACTTTGAGTTTTCAGCTTAATATATTTGTAAGGAAACTGGCTGGCCACCTCCACTTCTCCGTTGTAATATTCCTGCATAGACACAATATCGGGATTCTGCTCCTCAATAAAAGTGGTGATCTGCCTGGGAATATTCTCCCTTTCCTCGGTGCTGCTCAAGTACTGACTGAAATGTTTAACATTATAGCTTAGCACCTTAAGGTTATCATCAGAAGGCTGTTCCCCTTCTTCTAAAGGATTAATTTCATATACTGAAGTTACATGATTATAACCAAGCAGCAATACAATAAAGGGCAGTAAGAATTGTTTTTTGAACCTTATTAGCCAGTAAATTAAAAAAGCTATATTAATAAGGATAAGCAGTGGAACCCCGAGGCTTAAAACTGAAAGCAGGGAAAACTTAAGCGGCGGGATATAAGGTAATAAATAGGAAAACAGGAGCGCTGCTGCGAAGAGCGAATTCAGAAAAAAAAAGAATTTATCAAACCAGTTTAAATTCTTCATTTAATCATCTTTACCTGCCTGAAAAAGAAAATCCTTTTCTGCTTTATTCAAACTATCATATCCGCTTTTGCTTATTTTATCCAGAATAGCATCAACCTTTTTCTGTTTTTCATCTTTATTCATGCTCCCGCGCATATTTCCGGAATTAGAAGAAGGGCGTGCAGTTTTCTTCTTACTGTCACGGTGCACAGTTTTCATTTTTGCCTTTCTTTCCCTCGGTTTAAAAATAGTAGCAATGCCGTCCATAATTTTTTCAAACCAGCTTCCAATATCATTGCCCTGTTGCAGTTGTTTGGTATAAATATATCCGAGTGCTGCGCCCCCTATATGCGCCAGATGGCCGCCGGCATTTCCCATAGGGATCTGGATTACATCAACAGCCACAAGGAAAGCTGCAATCCACCAGAATTTTATACTACCCAGAATAAGCAAACGCACCTTCATATCTGGAATATGTGTGGCGATACCAATTAACACCGCCATGACGCCAGCTGAAGCACCAATTAGATAAGAACTACCCATTCCCTGAAAAGCGGGAAATAGGTTGTAACTAAGCATGTATACCAGTGCTCCAACAATAACCCCGAGAAAATAATAATTTAACAGGCGCTTTTGGGAAAAATAATTCAGAAAATAGATTCCGGCATAATAGAGAATAAGCATATTGCCCAGAATATGCCAAATACCGCCATGCAGAAAGGAATAGGTAATAATTGACCATGGCTTAATTATAAATTCGCTCAGTTCCTTCGGAAAGACAAACCACTGCAATAAAAAATCAGAAGGCAGTTGAAATAAATAAGCTATGGTACGAAACAGAAAAAACAGCACAAATACGAGTACATTTATAGCAATAAGCTTTTCTGTAACCGTAGCTGTTTGAATTTTATATCTTAATCTGTCAGATGTTCGCATTTAATACCACCTGTTTTGGTTAAACTGATTCTTTTTCCAGTACCACATCATTAAAAAACCAATTATTGCTCCCCCAATATGGGCCCAGTAAGCCGTATTTGAAGGACCCAGGATATTTGCCCCTGTTATTGCCGAATATACGTTAAGAAGGAAATACCCTCCAATAAAATATTTAGCTTTAATTGGGATAGGAATAAACATGAGGTAAAGCGGCAAATTTGGATAAATTAGTGCTATGGCCGCCATCACTCCAAATACAGCCCCTGAAGCTCCTACCATAGGAGTTACATAGCTGTTAATTAAGGTTTCTGTTGCATCCTGAGGCACATTATTATAGAAGTTATACCGGCCGGAAGCCACAACTTCATTTAAAAATCCCTGAATTTCATTTGGGCTGAATCCTGCATCCAAATAAGCCTGGTAAGCCGAATTAAAACTGAAATAACTAAATAAAATCTGCAATCCCGCAGCTCCAAGCCCTGCTGAAAAATAAAGGAACAAAAATCTTTGCTGCCCTATAGACTGCTCCAGGAGGCTTCCAAAAATGTACAGCGCGAACATATTAAAGAGAATATGTGAAAATCCGCCGTGCATAAACATGTGCGTAATTAATTGCCAGAAATAAAAATTTTCATTTTCCGGAAACCAAAGGGCAAATAGCTGATAAGCATATTCTCCCAAAAACTGACTGCCAACAAAAAACAAAATATTAGCTATCAGTAAAACTTTTACCGTTTCGGTAATTCTTCCCATTTAAGTAAATTTTTTCTCAAGTTCTTCCACCGTTAACGTAATAAAAATAGATTTATTAAATGGTGTAAGACCAGGTTCTTTACAGGCAAAAAGCCGGTTAACAATATGTTGTTGTTCACTGCCGTTCAAAACCGTTCCCGACTTTACCGACATGCTTTTTGCCAGGGATCTGGAAAGCAAATCAGTTTGCGAAAACCCATTATCTGGAACATCATTCTCAAGATCAGATAATAATTGCTCCAGTAGCATTTCCACTTCACTTTCGGAAATAAGAGTGGGAATACCGGTAATTTCTACGGCATCTTTTGATATTTCTGAAAAAATAAACCCGGTTTGTTCCAGCGATTCCCTTATCTGCTTTAGCATTTCCACCTCGTGCGCATTGAACTGAAGTTTCAAAGGAAATAATAATTGCTGACTCACCGCTGCTGAAATTGTTATATTTTTCAGTAATTCTTCATAAAGTATCCTGCTGTGGGCCCGATTTTGATCAATGACCAAAATTCCACTTTTCAGGGTACTTACAATAAATTTTTTATGTAGCTGAAATGTGGTATTTTCAGATTTTCCTTCAGAATTCTCAAATAAACTTCCTGTTACCTCCTCACTTTCAAATTCCATGTGTGATCCCGCAGCAGACTCTATTTCTTCAGAAGATGTTCCTGTATAAAGACTTTCCCAACCGGCCGTTGTTTCTTTTTTTAAAGAACTTCCCGGCCTGTAATCGGCATCAACACCTTCATTTTTAAAGGGATTAAAACCACGGTCCACTTCCACCTTCGGGATGTCAGCACCTTTATCTTTATAAGCATACGGTGTATCCAAGCCAGAATCACGTTCAAAATCCAGTACCGGTGCTACATTAAATTGCCCCAAACTATGCTTTATGGCACTTCGCAACATGGCGTAAAGCGCATGTTCATCATCAAATTTTATTTCGGTTTTGGTAGGATGAATATTAATATCAATACTTTTTGGATCCACTTCCAGGTAAAGAAAATAGCTGGGGTAGGTTTTCTCCTTTAATAAACCTTCAAAAGCCGCCACTACCGCATGATTTAAATACGGACTTTTAATAAACCTGTCATTCACAAAAAAGAACTGTTCTCCCCTGCTGCGTTTGGCAAATTCAGGTTTTCCTACGAAGCCTGAAATTTTTAAAATTTCGGTATCCTCATTTACCGGCACCAGTTTTTCATTGGTTTTTCCACCAAAAATATTAGTGATCCGCTGTCGGTAATTTGTGGAATTCAACTGAAAAAGTTCACTGCCGTTATGATGCAGTGTAAAATTGATATGCGGATGTGCCAAAGCAACACGCTGAAATTCATCTATGATATGGCGGGTTTCCACATTGTCAGACTTCAGGAAATTACGTCTTGCAGGAATATTATAAAAAAGATTTTTAACACATAAGGAAGTACCTTTGGGAGTCACACAAGGTTCCTGGGAACTAATGGAACTACCCTCAATTTTAATGCAGGTTCCCACTTCTTCATCTTCCGGTTTTGTTTTAAGCTCTACGTGTGCAATGGCTGCAATAGAAGCCAGAGCTTCTCCCCTGAAACCTTTTGTTTTTAAACTGAAGAGATCTTCAGCAGATTTAATTTTAGAGGTGGCATGGCGCTCAAAACTCATTCTTGCATCGGTAAGGCTCATTCCCTTGCCGTTATCTACCACCTGAATAAGTGTTTTTCCGGCATCTTTTATCACCACCTGGATTTGCTCTGCTCCTGCATCTATAGCATTTTCAAGTAATTCTTTAATAACGGAAGCAGGCCGTTGCACCACTTCTCCCGCGGCGATCTGGTTTGCTACGTGATCTGGTAAAAGTTGAATAAAATCACTCATTTATTGAGCATTCGAGAAGATGGATAAATCAAAATCTATAATCCAAAGGAAAATAAACAGAAGTATCAAAATAATATAAACCACTCTTTTATTGATTTCCCGGTTACCGCGGGTCCTGCTGGATTTACGCGCTTCAGACCAATGTGATCCAAAATCTATTGCATTGGTAGCTTCTTTATATTTATTGAATTTGGAATCAAAACTGTAAATATTGCCCGTATCTTTCCCCTTATAATACCTGGGTGTGTAATTATAACGTGCATTTTTTTTACTTTTTAGGAAGTTGACTCTCAAAATGTAGATTTTTAGTGGTACTTCAAATTTACTCAAAAAGCTTCTATTTTCCGAAGCCTGAATGAGCAATTTATAAATAACAATAATGATGCCGCTTCCTGAAGGGTTCAGGTTTTAAAGTTTAAGGTTTGTCTGTTGTCTGTTAAAACGTAACAACCCACAACCCATCACTTTTTTAACACTCCACTTTCCACTTTTTCAGAATTTCCAACTTTGTACTTCTGGCTCTTACTTTTTTTCACTTTTCAGAACCGTGCATCTTTACGCAGCTGAGCCATTTTAATGGCGGCAATGGCAGCTTCAGTTCCTTTATTGCCATGCTTCCCACCGGAGCGGTCTATAGCCTGCTGCTTATTTTGGTCTGTCAATACACAAAAAATCACAGGAATATCACTTTGAATATTCAAATCTTTAATACCCTGGGTTACTCCCTGGCACACGAAATCAAAATGTTTGGTTTCTCCTTCAATTACACTTCCAATAGCAATAACAGCATCAAGCATATCATAACTTTGCTGCATTTTTTTACAGCCGTAGATAAGCTCAAAACTACCCGGCACATCCCACCTTACAATTCTTTCTTCCAGCACCCCGTTTTCCTTCAGCGCGCTAAAAGCACCATTAAAAAGTCCTTCGGTAATTTCTTCGTTCCATTCTGAAACAACAATCCCAAACCGAAAATCTTTCGCGTTTGGGATTGTATTTTTATCGTATTCTGACAGGTTATTTCCTTCAGTAGCCATAATTTTTTATTTCATTGCCTGAGCCTGGCCCATATAAACTGCAACTCTTTCAGCTTCAGGAGTATCAGGATATTCTTCTTTCAGTTTAGTAAGATACTCCTCTGCCTGGCCCGCCTGCCCTAATTCCAAGGCCGTAATTGCTGCTTTAAGTAAAAATTTAGGAGTGGTAAAAGAATTAGACTTCATATTTGCAGCTTCAGCATAATAACCTAAAGCCTCCTCCGGCTGATCCAGTTGCATAAAAGCATCTCCTATTCCACCAACGGCAAGTACCGAAGTTATTTCATCATCAGCGTCGTAGTCTTCCAGATAATTTATAGCGTCCTGGTAGTTTCCTATACGCAAACTTGCAAAACCAGCATGATAACTGGCAATATTGGCTGCGTCGGTTCCACCGTAATTATTAATTATATCAACAAAACCATATTTTCCTTCACCTCCGTTAAGGGACATGGTGTACAAGGAATCACTTTGAGTACCGGTGGTATTAAGAGCTCCTGCAAAATAATCCTGTGCCTGAGCCATTTCATTAGCAGCCTCGGCTTCTTTTGGCTCCTGAATCCAGTTTTCGTAAGCAAGATAACCCAGAGCTATTATAACTGCCAAACCCACAATAATATAAATGTACTTTTGGTTCTCGGCCACCCATGTTTCAGTTTTGCCGGCTCCTTCATCAAGAGAGTTAAAAACTTCTGCAGTTGTAGATTCTTCCTCTACATGTTTTTGTTCTTCTTCTTTATTGGAAGGTTTATAGCCTTTTTTCTTGTACGTTGCCATATAATCATTTTATGCGTGGCAAAAATATGATTTTTATTCAAAATTAAAAGAGAATTTATTTGTATTTTTTAGATAATTTGGGGTCATTCGCAGTAGAAGAATACACCAAATTAGTAACTTTTTATATGTTGATTATCAGTAATTTATGTTTTTAAAACAACTCTCCTTGCTCAATTATAAAAACCTGGAATCAGAAACATTTCAGTTTGATTCAAAAATCAATTGCCTTGTGGGACATAACGGAGTTGGGAAGACTAACGTTCTGGACAGTATATATCATTTATCCTTCGGAAAAAGCTATTTTAACCCTATTACCAGCCAGAATATTAATCACGATTCTGATTTTTTTGTTGTTGAAGGGGAGTTTGAAAAGAACCAAAAAGAAGAACATATACTGGTAAGTGCCAAACGCGGCCAGAAAAAAGTTATTAAAAGGAATAATAAACCTTACGAGAAATTCAGCGAACATATAGGCTTTATCCCTACCGTTATTATTTCTCCTGCAGACCGTGATTTAATTGTGGAAGGAAGTGAAACACGGCGTAAATTTATTGATGGCGTAATTTCGCAGAGTGATAATGTTTACCTTAATTACCTTCTGCAATATGGTAAGCTTGTTTCGCAGCGTAATTCTTTACTGAAATATTTTGCTGCTAATAATTCTTTTGACCGTGATACGCTGGAAGTTTATAACATGCAATTAGCTGAACTCGGGCAGGAGTTATTTGAAAAACGCAAAAAATTTCTAGCGGAATTTATTCCGATATTCAACAAACGCTACGGCGATATTACTAATAATAAGGAGCCGGTTAATATTTCCTATAAAAGTCAGTTATTTGATAATGACCTGAAGGACCTGCTGGAAGAAAACCTGCAAAAAGATATGGCACTGCAATATACCGGTGTGGGCATTCATAAAGATGACCTCAACTTTGAAATTGAAGGCCATCCCATCAAAAAATTTGGCTCCCAGGGACAGCAAAAATCATTTTTAGTTGCTCTAAAACTGGCCCAGTTCGATTTTATAAAAGAAATTAGCAAGGTCACCCCTGTTTTGTTACTGGACGATATTTTTGACAAGCTCGATGAACAGCGTGTAGGACATATTGTAGCACTGGTGGCCACTAACGAATTGGGGCAAATTTTCATAAGTGATACCCATGCAGAGAGAACTGAAAAGGTGGTGAAGGAAAGTAATCAGTCCTATAAAATCTTTAAATTGTGAAAAATTTTCTTTTAATATTTCTTCCGGCTATTATCTTATTAAGCTGTGAAAAACCCAATCCTGGAGCGCAGCTTAAGCACCTTAATGGATATTGGGAAATTGACCGGGTGGAATTTTCAGAAGACTCCGTTAAAGATTATAGCATGAGCCCTTATGTGGATTTCCTTCACCTGAAGGATAAGAGAGGTTTCAGAAAAAAGGTGCAACCACATTTTGACGGCTCTTTTACCAATGCCGGACAAACAGAAGAAATTACAGCTAAAACAGAAAATGACAGCTTAAGGTTGTATTATAAAACACCATATTCTTCCTGGAAAGAAACAGTAATAACTGCAGAAGCCGGTAAACTAAGCCTTATAAATGCCAATGGGGTGATTTACCATTATAACAAATATGAACCCATAGACGTAACAGCAGATGAAAAAGAGGAATAGTGAAAATATGAGTATAGGAGATGTACTGAAGGAGTTTGTAGACCATAATAAATTACAAAAAGGCCTGGATAAGGTTACGGTAAGAGAGGTATGGAATGAGCAAATGGGTCCCGCTATTCAAAAATATACTACTGCTATTAAACTTGAAGGTTCCACGCTATATGTGCAACTAAGCTCTTCTGTTCTTCGCGAGGAATTAAGCTATGGAAAAGATAAAATAATTAAAATGCTAAATGAGGAACTTGGACGGGAATTGGTAAAAAAGTTGGTACTGAGGTAGACTGTAGACAAAAATAAAAATATTATCATTAGGATAGCCTGCTTCTTTTTATCAGAAGTTCACTGTACTATTCAGGTTGAGCAGTTTATATTTTTTATATTTAGTACTCCCTTTTCTAAAACCCGAAAGAGATGAATACATCAAAAGAGGAAATGATTAGCCTTCAACTGGAGAAAAGAGGAATAAATAACCACAGGGTCCTCCGTGCCATGCAGGAAGTAGACAGGGTCCATTATATTCCTGACGACATGAAACATAAGGCATATGATGATAGTCCACTGCCTATTGGGAAAGGACAAACTATTAGTCAGCCGTACATTGTTGGTTACATGGCGCAGCACCTGCAACTGCAACCTGAGGAAACTGTCCTGGAAATTGGCACAGGCTGTGGTTACAATGCCGCTGTGCTTTCCCAACTTGCAAAAGAAGTCTACAGTATAGAAATTGTTGACTGGCTGCATGAGTATGCCGTTGAAAATCTCAATAATACCGGCATAAAAAATGTCCACACCCGAAATGCTGATGGTTATACAGGCTGGCCTGAAAAAGCCCCTTTTGATGCCATTGTTCTTACCGCAGCCCCACCTGAAGTACCGGAGACCTTAAAAGAACAGCTAAAAATTGGTGGGCGGCTTCTGGCTCCCGTAGGCCGAAAGTCTCAGGAACTGGTAATAATAACCCGGGAGGGAAAAAACACCTTTAGAGAAAAAACTCTTTTGCTCGTAAATTTTGTACCAATGACCGGTGATGCTCAAAAATAACTGAAAGAAAGACAACTTTTAAAATCGGGATAAAAAAGAAGCTGTTTAAAAAGTTAATGTTATAATGTCCAGCCGAAATTTTTTCAGCTTCGTCTGAATTCCAATCCTGAGATCAATATTCAGCCTGACAAAATAGAACTTCTTAAACAGCCTCTACGTGTAACTTTCGGCGGTTATATCAAAAATCCCGAAGAAGCTCATGAGGTATAAATCGAAAAACGACTTCAAACTTTCAAGGTGAGCCTTGGAAAATTAAACCTTACTGAGATTAAAATATTTCCCTTCCGGCAAAATGAAATGAACCTTCAATCCCGGCATTTTCATCACTATCACTTCCATGCACAGCATTCTCACCAATAGAAGTTGCATATTTCTTTCTGATGGTTCCTTCAGCAGCTTCTTCAGGATTTGTAGCTCCTATAAGCGTCCTGAAATCTTCAACAGCATTTTCCTTTTCAAGAATAGCCGCAACAATAGGTCCGCGGGTCATAAATTCTACCAGTTCTCCAAAGAAGGGACGCTCCTTATGGATATCATAAAACTTTTCGGCATCAGCCTTGGTCATCTGTGTAAGCTTCATCGCCACTATTCTAAAACCTGAAGCGGTAATTTGTTCCAAAATTGCCCCAGTGTAACCGTTTTCAACAGCATCTGGTTTTAGCATGGTGAATGTTTTATTTCCTGCCATTATATATTTTTTAAATTTTGTGCAAAAATAAAGAATTCCGCCCCAATTACAAGTGGATTGGAATTTTATATGATTTTGAATCTTAATTATAGATAAAAAGTTAAAAATTACCGCTAAACACCTCATTCCTAACACAGAAAAAGTCAGAAAAAAGGAGAATTACTATTACATTTTTTGTTGCTTTGCGGCAAACTAAAAATGGAAGCTCGTTTATTAGCAAAAACCTAATAAATTGTATCTTTACCCGTAGTATGATAGAAAAAAATATTTTAGAAATCACCGCAGAACTTTCACGGGCCAAAAACATTGTAATAGTTCCGCATAAAGGCCCCGATGGCGATGCAATGGGTTCCACGCTTGCGCTATGGCATTTTTTGAAAGAAAAAGAACATAATGTAAAAGTGATCGCGCCCAATGATTATCCACACTTTTTGAAATGGCTTCCGGGAAATGAAGAAGTTCTTATTTATGAAAACAATAAGCAGATTGCCGATGAACTTATAGATGAGGCTGAAATAATTTTCACCTTAGATTTTAATACCCTATCAAGATCGGGCCTAATGGAGGAACCTTTGGAGAAATCTGAAGCAGTTTTCATCATGATTGACCATCATCAGGAACCTGCCACTTATGCCGATTATACCTATAGCGATGCGGAAATGAGCTCCACATGCCAGATGGTTTATCATTTTATTGAAAAACTAAGGGCAGTAAAAAAAATAACTCCTGAAATTGCCACCTGTCTTTACACCGGTATAATGACAGATACAGGATCCTTCCGCTTTACTTCCACCACCAGTGAAACTCACCGGGTTGTGGCAGATCTCATAGAAAAAGGAGCCGATAATTCTACTATTCATAATAAGGTCTTTGATACTAATTCTGAAAATGGGCTGCAACTTTTAGGAACCGCACTTCAGAATCTAAGAGTAATCCAGCAATATAGAACTGCTTATATCACCCTCTCCCAGGAGGAACTGGACCGCCATAACTTTAAAAAAGGAGATACTGAAGGTTTCGTAAACTATGGCCTTTCGCTGGCTGGAATAATTTTTGCTACAATTTTTATAGAAAATAAGGCAGAGAATATTATAAAAATATCGTTCCGGTCCAAAGGTGATTTCTCAGTAAACGATTTTGCCAGAAAACATTTTAATGGCGGTGGGCATATTAATGCCGCGGGAGGAAAAAGTGATTGCTCCCTTAATGATACGGTAGTACAATTCAATAGAATCCTGCCGGAATATAAAAACGATTTATCCCTATGAAATTCAGGATTTTAATCATCCTATTTTTAGCAGTGGTTTCCTGTAAGCCCCCGGAAGCACGTTACCCTGTTACCCAGAATTCAGGTTCTTATATAGATCAATCGGTACAAAGAAATAAACAGCTGCTTTCACAGGAAGAGGCTTATATTCAGGAAATCATAGAACAGGACAGTACTCGTAATTACATTGCTTCCAACAGCGGCTTCTGGTATTTTTACAATCAAAAAAACACCGATTCCATTAATACCGAAATGCCTGAATTTGGTGATATTGTTGTTTTTGATTACAATATTTCCACTCTGGACGGCCAGCCTATTTATGCTGAAGGAGAAAAACCTACAAAAGAATATGCCGTAGACCAGGAAAAACTTTTCAGCGGACTCAGAGAAGGACTTAAACTGATGAAGGAAGGTGAAACAGTTACTTTTCTTTTTCCTTCATATAAAGCCTTTGGCTATTATGGAGATAAAGCTAAAATTGGCACCAATGTGCCCATTACTGCAAAAGTTACTTTGCATTCTATAAATACTGAAACCAATAATGAATCCAATAATTAGAAAATGAAAAAAACGAGTATCTTATTTTTATTCGCGATAGCACTTTCCTTTATCGCCTGTAACGAAGAATATCCCGATCTTGAAGACGGGCTTTACGCAGAATTTAAAACGTCTAAAGGACCTATTGTAGCTGAACTTTATTATGAGCAAACGCCTGTAACAGTGGCAAGTTTTGTCTCTTTGGCTGAAGGTTCCAATCCGATGGTAGACAGTACTTACCAGGGAAAACCTTTTTATGATGGGATTATTTTCCATCGTGTGATAGATGGTTTTGTGATCCAGGGTGGTGATCCAACAGGAACAGGTTCCGGCGGTCCCGGCTACCGTTTTCCGGATGAGTTTAATGACAGCCTTCGCCATGATACCAAAGGAATTCTTTCTATGGCCAATGCAGGTCCCGGCACCAACGGAAGCCAGTTTTTTATCACTCTTGCCCCTACTCCTAACCTTAATGACCGGCATACAGTCTTTGGAAAAGTGGTAAAAGGCCTTGACGTGGTAGATGCTATTGGAAAAGTTGAAACCGGCCAGCGGGACAAGCCTGTTGAAGATATTACTATTAATACCGTTAATATTGTTAGAAAAGGAAGCGGAGCCAAAAATTTTGATGCACCGGAAACTTTTGAGACTGAACTGGCGAATATTAAAGCTGAAGAAGAGGAAGCTAGTAGAAGAATGGAGGAAGCCAAAGCAGAAACTGCACAACAACTGCAGGAAATTGAGCAAAAAGCTGATTCCCTTGACAGCGGAATAAAAATGTTCTTTGAAGAAAAAGGAGAAGGCCCAAAACCTGAAAACGGTCAGAAAGTTGGTGTCTTATATGAAGGTTATTACGCTGATGGTGGCATTTTTGATACCAATGTAGAAGAAGTTGCCAGGGAAACAGGAGTTTTTAATGAGCAGCGTGCTGCCCAAAACGGATATGCCCCAATGTATATTCCCTATGGTCCTGATGCTCCTATGATCCCCGGATTTAATCAGGCGCTGGAAGAAATGCAGGTTGGAGACGAAGCAGTGGTATTTATTCCAAGTCATTTGGCTTACGGAGAACGCGGCAGAGGCCCGATTCCTCCAAATACCGATCTTGTATTTCGTATAAAACTAACTGATATTCAGGAGCAACAACAATAAGCCTGAAGTATATCAAACTAAGAAAGCCCGCGACTGCGGGCTTTTTCTTTTTTAATTCTGAATTAAAATCTCCGGTGAATTATTTCTTCGGAATATTCTTAAGGATTTCCTGAACAAACTTCCAGTATTTTTTTGCTGAAGAAATACTCGCTCTTTCATCGGGAGAATGTGCACCCCTTATGGTGGGCCCAAAGGAAATCATATCCATTTCAGGATAATGGCTACCAATAATTCCACATTCCAGCCCCGCATGGCAGGCAGCAACATCAGCCTTTTCATTATTCAACTTTTGGTAGATTTCATCTACAACCTTCAGAATAGCAGAATCACGATTTGGTTTCCAGCCGGGATATTCCCCGGAAAATTTAACTTTAAAGCCGGCAAGCTCAAAAGCTGCCTCAAGATTATTGGCCAAATCTTCCCGGGAAGATTCAACTGAAGAACGGGTAAGACAGTTAATTTCTATTCTTCCGTCATTGGCTACAATATTGGCAATATTATTAGAAGTTTCCACAAGGCCATCAATATCTGGACTCATTCTGTAAACGCCGTTATGCGCAGCGGAAACTGCCTTTAAGAAATCCTGCTGGTCTTCCACCTTCATAACGTTTTCCGGTACATCGGCTTCAGAAATACTAATATCAAGATTAGGCTCAATATTCTTATATTCAGCTTTTATCTCATCTATATGGATCATATTTTCAGTAAGGAAAGTTTCCATATCTGCTTTGTCAACTACCGCCAGTGCTTCACTTTCCCGCGGAATAGCATTGCGTAATCCGCCCCCGTTAAACCTGGAAAGTCTAAGGCCGTAGTCCCTGTAAGAATCGTATAAAACACGGGTGAGCAATTTATTGGCATTCCCAAGGCCTTTGATAATATCCATTCCAGAATGCCCGCCTTTTAATCCTGTTACTTTAATGAGATAGCCAATGGAATTCTCGGGAGTATGCTCTTCTTCATATTCGCGAATGGCAGTAATATCCACTCCCCCGGCACATCCTATTCCTATTTCATCATCTTCTTCAGTATCAAGATTAAGCAAAATATCACCCTTTAGAATGTTAGGATCCAGTCCTTTGGCTCCGGTCATTCCCGTTTCTTCATCTACTGTAAAAAGCGCCTCTAAAGCGGGGTGTTCAATTTCCTTACTTTCAAGAATGGCCATGATCGTGGCCACTCCAAGCCCATTATCGGCACCCAAAGTGGTACCTTTTGCCCGCACCCAGTCTTCATCTACGTACATTTCTATTCCCCGGGTCTCAAAATCAAATTTTGTGTCGTTATTTTTCTGATGTACCATATCGAGGTGAGACTGCATCACTACAGGCTTCCTGTCCTCCATTCCGGCAGTGGCTGGTTTCCTTATCACCACATTTCCGGTATCATCTACCAAAGTTTCAAGATCAAGTTTATTGCCGAAATTTTTCATAAATTCAATAACCCGTTCCTCTTTTTTCGAGGCTCTGGGAACTTCATTTAAATCGGCGAAATTATTCCATAATTCTTTAGGCTCCAGCGCTCTTATTTCTTCATTCATTGTCTTATATTTTGGTATATTCACAAATGTATTGGTAATTGACTAAGTTCGAAAATTTGAAGCGAATATTTAATTGTATTTTAGGCTTGTGAAGAGAAAATCCTTAATTATCCTGGCGTTACTTCTGCCACTGCAGATCATATTTATAAAAATTATAGCAAATTACCCCCGGTTCGTAGAAACCTGGTACAGCAAAATCCTCTATCCTGAAATTTCCCGGATTATGAGAATGAGCCTCGGAATTTTACCATTTTCGCTAGGCGATTTTCTCTATGCCTTTCTGATAATTTTATTGATAAGATGGTTGATAATTAGAATCAGGCAACGCTTTAAAAATCCGAAGAAATGGCTTTTAGAGGCGTTAGCCACATTATCTATTATTTACGCCTGTTTCAATATTTTCTGGGGATACAATTATTACCGGCTGCCTTTGCACCAGTCGCTGGGCATAGAAAATGAATATTCTACCGAGGAGTTAATAAAGCTTACCGAAAGCCTTATTTCCAGATCAAATTCAATTCATTCTGAACTTGCTGAAAATGATTCGGTGAAAATTGATATGCCATATGATAAAAATGAACTTTTCAACATTACTATTGAAGGCTATACGAACATCAGCAATGAGTTTCCCGAACTTATCTATGAAGGGGAGAGCCTGAAACGTTCCCTGTATAGTATTCCGCTTTCCTATATGGGCTTTAATGGTTATCTTAATCCGCTAACCAATGAAGCCCAGGTAAACACTATTATTGTTCCGTATAAAATCCCGACTACGGCAAGTCATGAAATTGGGCATCAGCTGGGGTTTGCCAAAGAAAATGAAGCCAATTTTATCGCCTGTCTTGCCACGATGAACCATCCCGATCCTTACTTTAAGTATTCCGGCTTTACTTTTGCCCTTAGCTATTGCCTGAATGAATTGTACCGCAGGGACAAAGACAAAGCCGAAAAGATTATGGAAACCATACATCCCGGAATTCTTGCCAATTACAGGGAAGTACAGGAATTCTGGATAGACCATCAAAATCCTTTTGAGCCGATGTTCCAGGTAATCTATAACCGCTATCTCATCGCCAATAACCAGGCAGAAGGGATGAAAAGTTATAGTTATGTTGTGGCACTGCTGGTGAATTATTTTGAAGATCCCGAAAGCCGGTTTCAGCTGTAGCAGCATTTATTAAAATTTTGCTAAATTGAACGCTTCTTAAATTCAATTTTAAACAAACCACGGCTTTTATGAAATTAAAACTATTGGCGTGTTTCCTTTTCCTTGCAGCAACACAACTGCAGGCTCAGGAATACTTCCCAAAGAACGACGGGGTCAAATCCCGGAATACAAATTATACTGTATTCAAAAATGCAAAAATCCACGTAAACCCTGCTTCAGTTATTCAAAACGGCATGTTTGCCATTCAGAATGGAAAAATAACTGCCGTTGGTAAAAATATTTCGGTGCCCGCAAATAGTGTGTTGATAGATCTTAAAGGCAAAGAAGTTTACCCTTCATTTATTGATCTTTACAGCGACTTCGGAATCCCAAAGCCAGAAAGGGCCGAAAGTAGCAGCGACCAGCCGCAATATGATGCCGGCCGCGAAGGTTATTACTGGAACGACCATATTCGTGCAGAAACCGATGCCGTTGCAGAATTCAAATATAATCAGGAAGAAGCGTCTAAACTTCATAAAGCAGGTTTTGGAGTGGTAAACACACATGTTCCTGATGGAATTATCCGCGGAACAGGAACTTTAGCTACCTTAAATCCTGAAGGTACTGAAGGTGACCGTATTATTAAGGAGTACTCCGCACAATATTTGTCTTTTGAAAAGAGCGTCCAATCCCGCCAGTCCTATCCCACTTCCATTATGGGTGCCATGGCGCTTTTAAGACAGGTTTATTTAGATGCCGACTGGTACGCCGGTGGAAATGCCGATAATACAGATTTGGCACTGGAAGCCCTTAACAACAATAAAAACCTGGTGCAGATTTTCGCTACCGATAACCTGCTTGATGAGTTCCGGGCGGATAAAATTGGGGATGAATTCGGGATCCAGTACGTAATCCTTGGCAGCGGAAATGAATTTGAGCGCCTTGATAAAGTGAAAAGCAGCGGCGCCACTTATATTGTTCCGCTTAATTTCCCTGATGCTTACGATGTTGAAAATCCTTTTATGGCAGAACACGTAAGCCTTGAAGATATGAAGCACTGGAACCAGGCGCCGGCAAACCTTAAAATGCTGGCGGAGAAAAAAGTACCTTTCACACTAACCACACACGGGCTTGATGCTGAAAAAGATTTTCATAAAAACCTTTTGAAGGCTATAGAATACGGCCTGAAGAAAGAAGATGCCCTTGCCGCGTTAACCACCGTTCCGGCAAAAGTAATTGGGCAAGAAGGAAAATTAGGTGAAATTAAAGAAGGTGCCTGGGCAAATTTCATCATTACCTCGGGAGATTATTTTGATAAAGAAAGCAGTCTTTATGAAAACTGGGTGCAGGGAAAAAGGGCTATAATTGAAGATATGGGTACCACCCCTATCACCGGAAAATATGATCTGAAACTAAATGGTAACTCCTATACCCTAAATATTACAGGAGAACCGACAGAGCCAAAAGCAGAAGTAAAACTAGGTGACACCAAAATAGGTTCAAAACTCAGCTTTGAAGATAACTGGATGAATTTGCTGCTATCATCACCCGATACTACCAAAACAGAATTTATCAGGCTGGTGGCAAATATTCCTTCGGAAACAAATACAATTTCCGGTAAAGCTATTCTTCCTGATGGTAAGGAAACTTCTTTTACAGCCGAAAAATCTTCCGCAGAAAAAAATTCCGAAGAAGACAAAAAAGAAGATAAAAATCATCCGGAGGTTTTGCCGGTCTCTTTTCCGAATAAAGCTTACGGGTTTTCAGAATTGCCCAAACGACAGGACGTGCTTTTTAGAAACGCAACAGTTTGGACGGGCGAAGCTGAAGGCACTCTACAAAATACCGATGTACTGGTGAAGGACGGGAAAATTGCCAAAATTGGCAAAGACCTTAATGTCGGCCGCGCGAAAGTAATAGATGCTACGGGAAAACATCTAACTGCAGGGATTGTAGATGAACACTCCCACCTTGCCTCCTCGGCTATCAACGAATCCGGCCAGAATTCTTCTGCCGAAGTAAGTATGGAAGATGTGGTAGACCCTACCGATATTGGGATTTATTACGACCTTGCCGGTGGCGTAACTTCTATGCAAATACTTCATGGTTCAGCTAACCCAATTGGTGGGCGCTCTGCAATTGTTAAATTAAAGTGGGGAGAAGATGCTGAAGATATGATCTATAATAATTCTCCGAAATTTATAAAATTCGCCCTTGGGGAAAATGTAAAGCAATCCAACTGGGGCAGCAATGTTCGTTTTCCGCAAACCAGGATGGGCGTGGAACAGGTTTTTACAGATTATTTTAGCCGTGCTAAAGCTTATGAAGAAGCTAAAGCCAATGGCGGGGATGATTTCAGGAAAGATATTGAAATGGAAACTTTGGTTGAAATTCTTAATGGCGAACGTTTTGTCACCTCCCACTCTTATATTCAGAGTGAAATTAATATGCTGATGAAAGTGGCCGAAAACTTCGGTTTTAACATCAATACCTTTACCCATATTCTTGAAGGTTATAAAGTAGCCGACAAGATGAAGGAGCACGGCGTTGGCGGCTCTACCTTCTCTGACTGGTGGGCTTACAAATACGAAGTAAACGATGCCATTCCCTACAACGCAGCCATAATGCACAGCCAGGGCATTACCGTGGCCATTAACAGTGACGATGCCGAAATGAGCCGCAGGTTAAATCAGGAAGCGGCGAAAAGTGTAAAATACGGAGGTCTTTCTGAAGAGGAAGCCTGGAAATTCGTGACATTGAATCCTGCAAAACTGCTTCATATTGATGACCGCGTGGGAAGTATTAAAGCCGGAAAAGATGCCGATTTAGTACTTTGGAACAACCACCCGCTTTCCATTTATGCCAAACCTGAAAAAACCATGATTGAAGGCGTGGTGTATTTTGACATTGAGCGTGATAAACAAATGAGGAAGCAGATAGAGCAGCAAAGAAATGAACTTATCGGTCAAATGCTGGAAGCCAAAAATGAAGGAGTGATAACGCAGCCGGTTACTAAAAAAGAAGAAACGCATATTCATTGTAATACGCTGGAAGAAATCCATTAAATAATTGAAAATGAAATTTTTAAATATAACATTCATATTTGCTCTTATTTCCTTCTGCGGAAATATGAGTGCACAGCAAACCCCGGCGGCGGCTCAAACTGAACCGGTGACTATCGTGGGCGCCACTGCCCATATTGGCAACGGTGAAGTGATAGAGAACAGCCTTATTATCTTCAGGGATGGTAAATTTACCCAGGTAATGGACGCCACAAGCACAAAAATGCAGTACCCGGGAAGGATTATTGACGCCAAAGGAAAACATGTTTATCCAGGCTTTATCGCTCCAAATTCCACCCTTGGACTGGTTGAAATTGATGCTGTAAAAGCTACCGATGATGAGGATGAAATTGGCAGTATGCTGCCTAATATTAGAAGTTTAATTGCCTATAATACCGAAAGCAAAGTGGTGGAAAGCATGCGCCCAAACGGTGTTCTTATTGGGCAGATTACCCCTCGTGGCGGCAGGATTTCCGGGACTTCTTCTATTGTGCAGTTTGATGCCTGGAACTGGGAAGATGCCGTTATGAAGGAAAATGATGGTTTGCACATTAATTGGCCGGACAGTTTTAGAAGAGGCCGCTGGTGGGAAGGCGAAGCACGCGGAATGAAAGAAAACAAAGAATATAAAAATGAGGTTCTTGAACTTTCTGATTTTTTCGCGGCCGCCAAAGCATACCTTAACGGCGACAGGAATATTGAAAACCTGCCCTATGCTGCCATGGAGAATGTTTTTAACGGAAAGAAAAAAGTATTTATTCATGTGGATGGCGAGAAAGAAATTACAGATGTAATTCAGTTTAAAAAAGACCATAACCTGAACGAACTGGTAGTAGTAGGCGGTGATCAGGCACTTGCCGTTGCAGATAAGCTGAAAGAAAATAAAATTCCGGTATTGGTAAACCGCCCACATAGAACCCCTGAAGAGGAAGATAATGATTATGATATGCCATACAAACTGGCAAAATTACTTGTGGATAAAGGCCTCCTTGTTGGCCTGGAAACCAGCGGGAGTATGGAAAGAATGAGCACCCGAAATCTGCCATTTTATGCCGGTACCGTAGCCGCATTTGGTTTGGAAAAGGAAGAAGCATTGAAATTAATAACTATAAACAATGCCAAAATTCTTGGTATTGATGATATGGCAGGCACTTTAGAAAAAGGAAAAGACGCCACATTGTTTATATCTGAAGGTGATGCGCTGGATATGAGAACCAATATTTTGAGCCATGTCTTTATTCAGGGACGGGAAGTAAGCCTGGAAACTCACCAAACAGAGTTGTGGAAACGGTATATGAACAAATATGAAAGGCAAAGCAAATGACTTAATTAGTTAATTTAAGAGTGGCCTTCGAAATTTTTGGAGGCTTTCTTTTTTTAAAGGATTATCTGCTTATTTTTACGCCATGCACAAGCAAATTTCCAGTCCTCAAAATGTTGCCATTAAGCGCCTGCTTCAATTACAGGAAAAATCCCGGAACAGGAAAAAAGAAGGTGTTTTTGTAGTTGAAGGAATCAGGGAAACTGGCTTGGCCATTAAAGGAGGTTTTTCAATACAGGAACTTTATTTTTGCGCCGAATTATTTCCTGCGGAAGAAATTTCATCTTTAACTGAAAATGCCGGTTTTCAGCCAGATATAGTTGAGATTTCTTCTGAAGTTTATAAAAAAATAGCCTACCGCAGCAGCACTGAAGGAATTATTGCTGTTTTCAAATCCAAAAACACTCCTTTGGACGATTTAAAATTTTCTTCAGAAAAACCATTGATTTTGGTGGCTGAAGCCCCGGAAAAGCCCGGTAATATTGGTGCCTTGTTAAGAACTGCAGACGCTGCAAAAGTAGATGCTGTTTTAATAGCCAATCCCAAAACAGATTTATTCAACCCAAACATTATAAGGTCCAGTGTTGGCTGCGTTTTCACGAATAATGTTGCCACCGGCAGCACTGCTGAAATTATTTCGTTTCTTCAACGACAAAACATCAATATTTATGCTGCCGCTTTGCAGTCTTCTAAAACTTATTCAGAAATAAATTTTACTGAAAGTACAGCAATCGTGGTAGGCACAGAAGCGACGGGCTTAAGTGAAGAATGGCTAAAAAATTCAACTCAGAATATAATAATTCCCATGAGCGGGGAAATAGATTCCATGAATGTTTCAGTAGCCGCGGGAATCCTTATTTTTGAAGCAAAAAGGCAGAGAAATTTTAGAATTTAGAAACGAGATATTAGAGGTTAGAAAAGTTATATGGATCCACGATTTGAAGCTGTTGCTTTTTTTCAAAAATCACTTTTGCTGTGTTTCCGTTTTACATTCTTTCTGAAGAGATGACTAAAAATTTGAAAATATCATCTGTTAGTTACGATCAAGTAATTATTCTTGTTTCTTGCAGCGAAGCGGTCTATAATCTTGATCCGCACATAAATAAGTAGAATTATAATTTTCAACATAAACCTAAGCGCAATTGAATCCATTAACTATATACTATATCATAATAGTAATTATCATTATCGATTTTATTTTCGATAAAGTTCTGGACACCTTAAATGCCCGGCACTTTGATGATCCCGTTCCGCGGGAACTGAACGATGTTTATAACCCTGAAGAATATGAAAAATCCCAGCGCTATAAAAAAGAGCGCTATAAATTTGGATTGATCACCTCTACATTTTCGGTTTTGCTTACGCTTGCGTTTATCATTTTTGACGGTTTTGCCTTCGTAGATCAAATCGCCAGGACAATCGCCGATAATTCTATTCTTATAGCCCTTATTTTCTTCGGAATCATCATGTTTGGCAGCGATATTCTTATGATTCCGTTTTCCTGGTACAGTACTTTTGTAATTGAAGATAAATACGGCTTCAACAAAACTACCAAAAAGACCTTTTTTCTTGATAAAATTAAGGGCTGGTTGATGACGGCAGTTGTTGGCGGCGGAATTCTGGCGCTTATCGTTTGGTTTTACCAGATTGCCGGAGATAATTTCTGGTGGTATGCCTGGATCCTGGTGGCGGTATTCGCCATCTTTATGAATATGTTTTATGCGAAACTAATCGTCCCGCTTTTCAACAAACAAACCCCGTTGCCCGAAGGTTCCCTTCGCACCAAAATTGAAGAATATGCACAGAGCGTTGGTTTTAAGCTGGACAATATCTTTGTAATAGATGGTTCCAAAAGAAGCACTAAAGCCAACGCTTATTTTTCCGGTTTTGGAAGTGAAAAGCGCATTACCCTTTATGATACATTGGTTAACGATCTTGAAGAAGAAGAAATTGTGGCCGTCCTGGCTCATGAAGTTGGGCATTATAAGAAAAAACATATTATTGTAAACATGGCGGCGTCAATTTTAACCACAGGCTTCACCCTCTGGCTGCTTTCACTATTTGTGGGAAGCCCGGAACTTTCAGCTGCATTGGGAGTGGAAATTGCCAGTTTTCATATTGGTCTTATAGCCTTCGGAATTTTATACAGCCCCATTTCAGAATTAACCGGCTTTATTATGAACTATCTTTCCAGGAAATTTGAATATCAGGCCGATGATTTTGCACGCAACACCTACAACGGGAATTTCCTGGTTTCGAGCCTTAAAAAACTTTCAAAAAACAGCCTGAGCAATCTAACCCCGCATAAAGCTTATGTAAAAGTACATTATTCCCACCCAACATTATTGCAGCGGTACAGGAATTTAAGAGGATTTGCCTAGTTGTTCTTTACAATCTTAATTGTATTTTTAAAACATGATGACAGAAGCGGCCATAAAGAAAGAAAATAAAGATATTGCAAGGCAGTACAAGGAACTCCTGAGAATAAGTTACCAAACCCTGACTGATGAGGACAAAAAGCTTATCCGGTCTGCTTTTGATATTGCCGTGGACGCGCATAAGGATCAGCGTCGAAAATCCGGTGAGGCTTATATTTTTCATCCTATTGCCGTAGCCAAAATAGTTGCTTCAGAAATCGGGCTGGATGCCACTTCTATTGCCGCCGCACTTTTACATGATGTGGTTGAAGATACATCTTATACGTTTGAAGACATCAAAAAAATGTTTGGGGAAACAGTGGCTAAAATTGTAGAGGGCCTTACAAAAATTTCCAGCCTTAAAAAAGATAAGGATGTTTCCCTGCAGGCTGAAAACTTCAGAAAAATGCTCCTTACCCTGAATGATGACATAAGGGTAATAATTATAAAGATTGCAGACCGCCTGCACAATATGCAAACCATGGATGCCATGCGCCCCGATAAGCAGGTAAAAATTGCTTCGGAAACGCTATACATTTATGCCCCCATGGCCCACAGGATTGGGCTTTATAACATTAAAACCGAGCTGGAAGACCTTGGCCTTAAATATACCGAACCTGAAGTTTACCAGGACATTCTCACCAAAATCAAAGAGAGTAAGGAGGAACAGGACATTTATATTAAACAATTCTCCGGGGTTATAGAAGATTCCCTTCAAAAAGAAGATTTCAAATATGAAATAAAAGGCCGGCCAAAGTCCATCTTTTCCATCCACCGCAAGATGCAAAATCAAAATGTGAGTTTTGATGAGGTGTATGATAAATTTGCGATCAGGATTATTTACAAAAGCGAAGCTTATGAAGAAAAATTCTTCGCCTGGAAAATTTATTCTATTGTTACCGACCATTTCCGGCCTAACCCCACCAGGTTAAGGGATTGGATTTCTTCTCCAAAATCTACCGGCTATGAAGCGCTTCATATTACCGTAATGGGACCTAAAGGCCGCTGGGTAGAAGTGCAGATTAGGAGTGAGCGTATGAATGAAATTGCCGAAAAAGGCTATGCCGCCCATTATAAATATAAACAGGGCAATGTGCAGGAAGAACAGGGAATTGAAGAGTGGCTGAATCGTTTACAGGAAGCGCTGGAAAATCCCGATGTAAACGCTGTGGATTTTGTAGAGCAGTTTAAGCTGAACCTTTATGCCAAGGAAATATTTGTTTTTACTCCGCAGGGGGATTTAAAATCCTTACCCAAAGGTGCTACTCCTCTGGATTTTGCATTCAGTATCCACACTGAAGTTGGAACACATACCCGCGGAGCACGTGTAAACAATAAGCTGGTGCCGTTAAGTCATGAATTAAAAAGTGGAGACCAGGTAGAAATTATTACTTCTGATAATGCCCAGCCAAATATTAACTGGCTGGATTATGCCAATACTGCCCGGGCAAGGGCAAAAATAAAATCTTCTCTAAAAGAAGAGAAAAAGGAAATTGCTGAAGAAGGAAAAGCAATATTAAACCGAAAGCTAAAATCCCAGAAGATCGCTTTTAATGAAAAGACGATTAATGAGCTGGTGGTTTATTTTCATTTAAAGACCAGCCTGGATCTTTTCTATCGTGTGGGAATTGGCAAAATAGACAATCAAAAAATTAAGGAATTCGCTTCTTCCCGCAGCAATGCCCTGGTAAGTTACATCAAAAGGAAAATTAAAAAACCTGTAATTGCCGAAGACCTTAATAAAGATGAGATTACTGCAAAATACGATCAGCTGGTTTTCGGAAAAGATCAGGATGAAACCCTGGATTACAAGCTGGCCAGTTGCTGCAATCCCATTCCCGGGGATAATGTCTTTGGTTTTGTAACTGTTAGTGACGGGATTAAAGTGCATAAAAAAGATTGTCCTAATGCTATCCAGCTACAAAGTAATTATGCCTATCGTATAATTCCCGCGAAATGGATAGACAGTTCCCAGCAAGATTTTAAAGCGGTAATCAGGTTATCCGGAATTGATAACCTGGGATTAGTAAGCGAGATCTCTAAAGAGATTTCCAGTAACATGAACGTGAACATGAAAAATATTAATTTTGATAGTTCAGATGGCGTTTTTAATGGTAGAATTACACTTGTGGTAAAAAATAATTCTATTCTTAATACAATCATTAACCGCCTTAAAAAAATTAACGGCATAGATAAGGTTACCCGTGAATAATCCCATACATTTGCTTTTGGAGGAAGAATTATGAGTAAAAAAGTTGTAAATAAGAACGATCAGGCGGTCGTAAAGAATGTATTTACCAAGTACCTGGAGGACAAAGGACATAGAAAAACACCTGAACGTTTTGCTATACTTCAGGAAATCTATAACAATGATGACCATTTTGATATTGAATCTTTATATATCAAAATGAAGAATAAAAAATACCGTGTAAGCCGGGCCACCCTCTACAATACTATAGAATTACTACTGGGTTGCGGTCTTGTAAGAAAGCATCAGTTCGGCCAAAATCAGTCTCAGTACGAAAAATCTTATTTTGACCGGCAGCATGATCATGTTATCCTTACCGACACGGGAGAAGTGATAGAATTTTGCGACCCCCGCATCCAATCCATCAAAAAAACCATAGAAGAGGTTTTTGATATAGAAATTACCAAACATTCTTTATATTTTTACGGGAACAAAAAAGGAACTAATTAACCCAAATTTCATGGCGGTAGATTTACTTCTCGGGCTCCAGTGGGGCGACGAAGGAAAAGGAAAAATTGTTGATGTATTCACTTCCAAATATAATATTATAGCAAGATTCCAGGGTGGGCCAAATGCAGGTCACACATTGGAGTTTGATGGTCAAAAGCATGTTTTACACACTATTCCCTCCGGAATTTTTCATTCGGACACCATTAATCTTGTAGGTAACGGGGTGGTTATAGATCCTGTAATTTTCCATAAAGAACTTAAAAATCTGGACAGGCATAATATTGATTACAAAACTAATCTGCTTATCTCCAGAAAAGCACATGTTATCCTGCCAACTCACAGGCTTTTGGATGCAGCTTCCGAAGCTTCCAAAGGAAAGGCTAAAATAGGCTCCACACTTAAAGGTATTGGCCCTACTTATATGGACAAAACCGGTAGAAACGGAATTAGGGTTGGAGACCTGGAACTGGATAACTGGGAAGAGAAATACCGTTCCCTGGCCAATAAGCATGAAAAAATGATTGAATTCTACAATGTAGATGTTCAATACGATCTTGCTGAACTGGAAAAAGAATTTTTTGATTCGGTGAAAGTCCTGAAACAACTAACATTTATAGACAGTGAAGATTATCTGCAAAAAGCACAGGCAGAAGGAAAAACTGTCCTTGCTGAGGGCGCACAGGGTTCTTTGCTGGATATAGATTTTGGAACTTATCCCTTTGTAACCTCATCTAATACCACCGCAGCCGGTGCCTGTACCGGTTTGGGAGTAGCACCACGGCAAATTGGTGAGGCTTTCGGTATTTTTAAAGCCTATACCACCCGCGTGGGTAGCGGCCCCTTTCCTACCGAACTTTTTGATGAAGATGGTGAAACCATGGGCCGTGTAGGTAATGAGTTTGGTGCTACTACCGGTAGAGCAAGAAGATGTGGATGGCTGGACCTTGTGGCTTTAAAATATGCCGTACAGGTAAACGGGATTACCCAACTTATTATGATGAAAGGTGATGTTTTAAGCGGATTTGATACTTTAAAAGTTTGTACTGCCTATAATTACCGGGGTGAAGAAATAAAACATTTGCCTTATAATATTGAAGCTGAAAATGTGACTCCTGTTTACACTGAAATAAAAGGCTGGTCTGCAGATTTAACAAAAATGACGGAAGCTTCAGAATTACCTGAAGAATTTAATGGTTATGTAAAATTTCTTGAAAAAGAATTACAGGTACCTATATCTGTTGTTTCTGTAGGACCAGACAGAAAGCAAACTATTAAGCTTTAGTTTTTTTACTACTGCTGATTAAATGATATTAAAAAAGGCTGCTTCTCTCGAAGCAGCCTTTTCACTATTTCAATTTTGTGAACTTCAATTAGTTATCACTGTCTTCGCTGTCATCAGCAGCAATAAACAGACTTGCTATCATATTAACATCTTCCATTCCTAATGGTTCGTCAAAAGCCTGGGTAATAGCTTCAGTCATATCTCCAACTATAGCATCATTTCCACTGGGTCCGCTATAGTCCAATGTGGTAAGATCAACACCTCCTTGAGTTGTCACTCCTTCTCCTGCATAAACCATTTCGTAGGCATCCATTGCAGCCTGTACATTAGGAGCCATAGCATTATCGCCATTGCCTGTAATCCAACCTTGAGTTCCTCTTATTCTTCTAATAGCAGAAGCATGCCTTGCTTCTACAGAGTGAATTTGAAGAGCTGGTTCCAAATAAGGGGTATTCATTAAATTTGGTGCCTGACCTTTATAGGCCCTTACTCCTGTATCTTCAAATGCCTGTGCTAATGCAAGTAATTGTGCGTAAGAAGCATCAGCATTTCCATTAGTATTAAATGGATCAAAAGTACCTCCGGCAGTAAAATCGAATGTAGGCTCCGCACTTACATCTACTCCCGCATCAGTTAAATTCGCTACAAGAAAATCAACATGTGCAGATTCATGGGCAGATATATCCATAAATACCTGTTCAGCTCTTGCAGGTCTACCATCAAGTACTCCAGATTCAAGAGCCATTAGGTAAAATTGGTTTTCCAATCGCTCTAGAAGAAGTGCGAATTGCAAAGCCTCCACCGGGCTTGTTCCTTCCTGGAAGAAAGCTGCCGCTTTTGCTTTGTTAGTTGCCAATCCAAAAGGAACAGCTGCCGCTGCTGCTTTTTTTCCAAAAGAACCCAGGGTATTGAACATTTCACGCCTCGAGCTCTTCTTTTTCATTAAATTTTCGGATGAAAATCCATCCAACATCTTTATAATACTCATAATTTTTTCTTTTTAGGGATTAGTGGTTACGACGTCATTGGTTCTGGCAACTGTGTGGCAGTGAATTCTGTAGTAATAAATCCTCCTGCAGCTTCAATCACAGTTGAAGGATCGTTTGCATCATCAAGGCCATTTTCATCAATGGTTTCTTCAGCTGCAATACCACTATCTGGATTTAGCAATTCATAAACTGCCGCGGCATGTCTTGCTTCAACAGAAACAATTTTACCAGCAATAACTAAATAATCTGTAGTTTCAAGTCTGTCTCCGGCACCATTATATGCTCCTACACCTGTATTTTCAAGAAGAAGTGCAGTTTCCAGTACTTCCTGACGACTACTAAGATCCACAGAATCTAAGTTGAATTCAAGATCTGGCAATACCATATCTTCATTTCCATCACCTACGGCAGCTGTAATTGCTGTTCTAAAAAATTCACGGTGAATAACCTCATGATTATATAAAGCATCAATAACAGCTTTTTCATTATCTGGAGCTCCACTATAATAAGAACCTCCTCTCACCGCTCCATAAAAAGCAGCTTCAAGTTGTTCCAGAGCGAAAGCATAATTAAGGATTCCTACATCACCACTTCCAAGGTCGAAAGCTGCGGGCTCTTCTGGCTCCTCTGGTTCTTCCGGCTCCTCTGGTTCTGGCTCCGGATCAGGTCCTTCCCCTGCCGGATTAAAATCATCGTCTTCACTACAGGAGTACATTAAAAAACTGGAGCCTGCAAAAGCAAGACCACCCAATTTGATAAATCTTCTCCGGGATTTAAATTTTCCATTTTTAGGCGATTCATCTACAAAATCGACCTTTACAACTGGTTTCTTCATAATTAAAATTTTTAGTTCACGCTTAAACATACGAAGGGAATCTGCTGCAGGATTTTAAACAGCAGTTAATGTTTTCTTAAAGGAACCTAACAAATACTAAATAATGCCAATTTTTAGAAATCTTTTGGTTTTATTCAGGTTTCATTAACAAATTACTGGCGCCAGTTGCAGAACATACTTTGATTAATGGTCTACTTCTTGATCACAAATTTGGAGTAAAGAGGTTATAGATGCTTACTCTTTTAACCTGATTTTTCCTATTTTTACTCCAAAAATTTTCTATTGAAGAATTTATTTTCATTTCTAATGCTCCTGTTTATTTTAAGCTCTGGTTTTATCAATGCCCAGGAAGCAAAAAAAATAGATTACACCAGTGACAGGCAGGTAAAAAATGAAGAACGATACCCTGGCGCTATCATCCTGAGTAAAGTGGAAGACCAGGTACACTTTACCCACCAGGGGATTGAAGTATGGTGTGACAATGCCGTTTTTTACAATGAAGCAAACTTCTTTAAGGCATTTGGTAATGTTAGAATGACCCAGGGAGATACCGTCAGCATGGCCAGTAAGTATGCCGAGTATAATGGCACCACGCAATTTGCCTTTGCCAGTGGCGATGTGGTAATGAAAAGGCCGCAAACCACCCTAAAAACAGATACCTTATTTTTTGACCGGGTAAAACAACAGGCTTATTACCGCAGTGGCGGAAAAGTAATAGATACTGCTTATGTCCTTACCAGCCGTATTGGAAGATATTATATGACTGATGATAAATATACTTTTGTTTCCAAAGTTGTTATTACAAATCCGGAATATGAAATTACTTCCAGCCAGATGGATATGTATTCCGAAACTGGGCACGCCTATTTCTACGGGCCCACGGTTATTCAAAGTGAAACAAGTACTGTTTACTGTGAACGCGGATTTTACGATACGCGTGCAGATGAAGGCTACTTTGTTAAAAATTCAAGAATAGATTATGAAAACCGGATTGTGGAGGGAGATAGTCTGTATTTTGACAGAAGTCGGAATTTTGCCTCTGCCACCAATAACATAAAAGTCACCGATACCATAAACAGCAGTGTGGTAACGGGGCATTATGCTGAAGTTTTTCGGGACCGGGACTCGGTGATTATTACCAAAAGGCCTTTGGCAGCCACTCTTCAGGACCAGGATTCGGTATTTATTCACAGTGACACCTTAATGATTACCGGAGAGCCTGAAAAAAGGGTGATCCGTGGATTTTACGATGTTCGGCTCTTTAAAACCAGTATGAGCGGAAAAAGTGATTCTATATATGTGGACCAGAAAACGGGTCTCACAAAATTAATAAATTTAAATTCAGGCCCGGTTACTTCGGTCTCCAAACTTAGGAGTCCTGTATTGTGGTCTGGCGAAAGTCAAATGACAGGTGATACTATTCATCTTAAAAGTAACCCCGAAACGGAACAACTGGATTCCCTCTTTGTCTTTAATAATGCTTTTCTTATACAGAAAGACACCATAAAAGGATATAATCAGGTAAAAGGTATGGAGCTGGCCGGCCTTTTCCGTGATAATGAAATTTACCAGGTTGACATCAATAAGAATACGGAAACACTGAATTACATGCGGAATGAAGACCAGGAGCTTTTAGGTATTAACAGAGCGGTTTCCAGTTCTATCAGGATCTTACTTAATAACAGGCAAATTGAAGATATTTATTATTTTGACAATCCGGAAGGTGCGCTTACTCCTGAAGAAGAATACCCGATTAATCAACGGGAACTAACAGGGTTTAACTGGCGGGGAGAAGAAAGGCTAATTACAAAAGAAGATTTGTTTGCCGGAAAACCTGCCCCGGAATTAGTTAAAATTGAAGGAATTCCCCTTCCTGAAGAACAAGAGGAATTTTTTGATGAACGCGAAGAAGATGACTTACTCCTGAATGAAAATTCCAGGTTAGGCCCGGAGGACCTTCAGAATGAAAAATCCCAGGATTCCACTGAAGCTGTTATTCCTGAAATGTCACCGCTACCAAATCAGCAAAATATTACAGACACTATACCGCCAGCGACAGATTCTTTGCCGGGCAATGAACCTGCAGGCAACCTTCCGCAGAAAAATCAGGAAAAATAAGACGAAAATTGAAAAATAATTTTCTAAAATACCAGGCACAAACCACGCCGCACCCGCTTGCCCTGGAAGTCTTTAAAGCAAAAGGCTCTTACATTTATACTACAGACGGGCGAAAACATCTTGACTTTGTGGCAGGCGTATCATCCTGTTCCCTTGGCCATTGTCACCCTGCTGTGGTTAAAGCTATTAAGGAACAGGCACAAAAGTACCTGCACGTTATGGTGTATGGAGAATATGCCCAGGAACCGGCAGTGGAATTAAGCACTTTACTGGCCACTTATTTACCGGGAAAATTGAGTAAAACTTATCTCACCAATTCCGGTACCGAAGCAATTGAAGGTTCATTAAAACTTGCCAGGAGAGCCACGGGAAGATCTGAAATTATCGCTGCCAGAAACGCCTATCACGGTAATACCATGGGTTCCCTCAGCCTCATGAGTATGGAAGAGCGTATGGCACCGTTTCGTCCTTTAATAGGTGATATTTCTTTCCTGAAATTTAACATAGAGGGAGACTTAGAAAAAATAACCGAAAAAACCGCGGCAGTAATTCTGGAAACAATCCAGGGTGGCGCAGGTTTTATTCTTCCGCAGAATAACTTTTTGAAAAAGGTAAAGCAGCGTTGTTCAGAAGTTGGCGCCTTGCTGATATTGGATGAAATTCAGCCCGGATTTGGGAGGACAGGCAAACTTTTCGGGTTTGAAAATTTTGAGGTGGAACCAGACATTGTGGCATTGGGCAAAGGCATGGGCGGAGGAATGCCTGTGGGGGCCTTTTCAGCTTCAGAAAAACTAATGAATTTGCTAAGTGATAATCCAAAAATGGGTCATATAACCACTTTTGGCGGAAACCCGGTAATTGCTGCTGCTGCATTAGCCACTTTAAGAGAAATTACCCAAACCAACCTTATGTCTGAAGCCCTTCAGAAGGAAAAATTGTTCAGGGAGCTATTGGTCCACCCCTTAATTACAGAGGTTCGCGGAATGGGGCTTATGCTTGCATGCATTCTAGAATCGGAAGAAATTGCCAATAAGGTGATCCTGCAGTGTAAGGATAAAGGGCTTATACTTTTCTGGCTTTTGTTTGAAAAAAAAGCCATTCGTATCACCCCTCCCCTTACCATTTCTAAAGAAGAAATAAAAAAAGGATGTGGCATTATTATTGACGTTCTAAACGGATTAAATCATTAGCTTTACTGTTAATTAGTTTGTTAACAACAATATCAAACTGCGCGTGAAGAGCTTATAATGATTTATAATTTTAATACTGTAGAAATCCCGTAATAACTTGTTTATGCAATTAAGCCATAACGAAGAAAACAATTTCTCGCTTACCCGCTTCGAATCAATGCTTAAAACAAATGATGTGCTTTTCTTTGACTCTAATGAGTTCGAGAATATAATTCATCATTATTTGGAGAATGGCAAAATTGCATTAGCAAAAAAAGCCGTGAAGCTGGGATTGGCACAACACCCTACTTCCATAAACCTTAAATTGTTTAAAGTTGAAATTCTTGTTTTTGAAGATAAACTTGATATGGCCGATGGCCTGTTAAATGAATTACAGGAACTGGAAGCTTCTAATGAAGAGATTTATATTCAAAAAGCACAAATTCTTTCAAAAAGGGACGAGCACCAGGATGCTATTGATGTTTTGGAAAAAGCATTGGAAATAACACTTGATGAGGCCGATATACATTCCCTGATTGGGATGGAATATTTATTTCTTGAAGATTTTGATAATGCCAAGTATAGCTTTATGAAATGTCTGGAGGCCGATGAAGAAGACTATTCGGCTTTGTACAATATTATGTATTGTTTTGATTTTCTTGAACAAAAAGAAGAGGCTATAGCTTATCTTAACATGTACCTGAATAAAAATCCGTATTGTGAAGTGGCATGGCACCAGGTGGGAAAACAATATTTTGATCTTAAAGAATATGAAAAAGCCCTGGCAGCATTTGATTTTGCCATCATCAGCGATGATTATTTTGTAGGTGCTTATCTAGAAAAAGGGAAAGTTCTTGAAAAACTGGGAAAGTTTAATGAGGCTATCGAAAATTATAAGATTACTCTTAAGCTGGATGATCCCACATCATTTGCATATTTACGCATAGGGAAGTGTTACGAAAAACTGGGAGCCGATGAACTCGCCCTTAAAAATTACCGCAAAACCGTACACGAAGATCCTTTGCTGGATAAAGGGTGGATTGCTATAACCGATTTCTATATTAGAAAACTTAATTTTAAAAAAGCGCTGTACTACATTAATAAAGCTATTAGTATTGATGAAGAAAATGTGCTTTACTGGAAGCGATATGCCAAAATCAACAGTCGGCTTAGTTTTTATGAAGAGGCAGAACAGGGTTATAAGAAAAGCCTGGAATTAGGCAATTATGAACTGGAAACCTGGATTAGAAGGTGCGATATACTTATCGACCTTGGCGAATATGAAATTGCGGTACAAAACCTGTTGCAGGCTACGGAATTTTATCCTGAAACAGCAGAAATTGATTATCGGCTTTCCGGTCTTTATTTCTGTTTAAATGAAGCAGATAAAGCTTATTATCACCTTAAAAAAGCCTTGCGCGTAGACGCTGAATATTATATCATAATTGAAGAGCTTTTTCCAAAAATATTCAGAAGGAAAAGCGTTAAAGACCTTATAAATGCCTATATAAAAACCTCCTGAAGGATCCGGAATCAGGATCTTTTCAATAGGTTTTTATTGTGCGGATATTGTTGTTAATAATATTATTGCATAAACTTCTTTTACCTGAATGGGACGTAATATTATCCCGTTTTTGCTGCAAATTGGTTTAACCACTTTATTTAAATTCTATTACCTCCAGATGAGCAATTTGTTCTTTAACCTTATCCCCGCCAAATATGAAATAATAGACTTGCCCTTTATCTCTCTAACATCAAACCAGGTTTAAAATTCCAAATTTTCCACCTGTGATACTACAACCCTACACAGTGTCTAGGTGGAATTACTGCCTTATTTAACTATAAACTTTAAACTTTAAGCCTTGAACTTTTTTATACCTTTGGCTAAAATCTAACTACAGGGCATGCAGCGAAGCTTCAGAGATTATTTCACTATAACCTTAAAAGGTGTTGCCATGGGGGCAGCAGATGTGGTTCCCGGAGTTTCGGGAGGCACTATAGCTTTTATTTCCGGAATTTATGAAGAGTTAATCACCACTATTGGGGGAGTAAATATTTCGCTGTTGAAAACCTGGAGGAACGATGGTTTTTCAATAATGTGGAAGCAGTTAAACGGTTCTTTTCTGGTTGCACTTCTTTCTGGCATTCTTATAAGTGTTTTTACCCTTATGCAACTTACCAATTACCTACTGGAAGAACACCCGGTTCTTATCTGGTCATTCTTTTTTGGACTGGTACTTTCAAGTATCTGGTTTGTGGGCAAACAAATCCCCACATGGAATTTCAAAGTGATTCTGGCATTATTAACAGGGGCTGCAGTTGCTTTTTATATTGTCTCCCTGCCTCCAATGGCGGGAAATACCAGTTCACTCTTCCTGTTTTTTGCCGGTGCCATAGCAGTTTGCGCCATGATCCTGCCGGGCATTTCAGGAGCTTTTATTTTACTGCTTTTAGGAGCATATAAAACCATTACTGAAGCCGCCCATGATTTTGATCTTAAAACCCTGGCGATTGTGGCTATAGGTGCAGTTTTTGGGCTGCTATCGTTTTCTAAACTTTTAAAGTGGCTTTTTAATAATTACAGCACCATCACCCTTGCTGTTCTTACTGGTTTTATTGCCGGTTCACTTAATAAAATCTGGCCCTGGAAGAAAGTACTGGAAACTGCAGTCTTTGGAGATAAAGAAATGGTGGTAAGGGAAACATCGGTGCTGCCGTGGAATTTTCCCGGAGACCCGCAAACTCTCTTTGCAGTTATACTTATGATGACCGGCTTTATTTTAATTATAGCTTTGGAGCATTTTGCCACTCAAAAACCTTTGAGCGAATAATGCAGCAAACAAGGACCTTCACTGATAAATTTTTTCTGGTGCTCAAGGGCCTTGCCATGGGAGCTGCAAATAAGGTTCCCGGGGTTTCCGGAGGCGTGGTTGCTTTTGTTGCCGGGTTTTATGAAGAATTTATTTATTCCCTGCAAAAAATAAATTTAAAAGCTTTCAAACTACTTATTAGCGGCAGATTTAAAAGCCTCTTTCAATATATAAACGGGAAGTTTCTGGGACTGCTCATTCTGGGGATGCTCATTAGCTATTTTAGTGTTTCAAAACTCCTGGATTACCTGATTGTTCATTACGAATTGTATGTTTGGTCTGCCTTTTTCGGAATGATTATCGGCTCCGTTTATTACATCAGCAAAGATTTTGAAGAGTGGAGCAAAAGAAGTCTGATATTTGTTTTCCTTGGCATTACACTGGGTGCAGCCATAAGTTTTCTGGAACCGGCTAAGCAAAACGATAACCTTTGGTTCGTTTTTTTCTGCGGAATTATAAGTGTTTCGGGAATGACGCTCCCGGGGCTTTCCGGATCATTTATTCTCATTTTAATGGGAAATTATGTCCTGCTTCTGGTAGATTCGGTGAACACCCTGTACAATACCATTGCAGATGTGATAAGCCTGGATTTTTCTTTTACCGATGAACGCATCAGGCTCTTAAAGGTACTGGCGATATTTACGCTGGGATCACTTGCAGGCCTGGTCTCTCTCTCCCACCTTCTGGGTTATGTTTTAAAATACTATAAAAAAGACACCTTTGCCATGATAATTGGCTTTATTACCGGTTCCCTAGGTGTGGTTTGGCCGTGGAAAGAAAAAATTTTTAAGCAAGATCCGGAAGGCAAGGTTCTGTTAGATAGCGGTGGTGATCAAATTATTGATAATTACGATCGTTATTTTCCAGATTTTGGCAATCCTGAAACATGGATCGCAATTTTATTTATTTTAGTAGGAATAGCTATTGTGCTTGCGTTAGCATGGTATGAAAAAAAGAATTCTAAAGCATGAAATTATACGGACTCCTGGGGAGAAATATTGATTATTCATTTTCAAAAGCTTATTTTTCTGAAAAGTTCCAGAAGGAAAACATAGATGCCGAATATCGCAATTTTGATATACCTGAAATAAGAGATTTCCCCGATATAATTCAGCAAAGCAAAGATTTAAATGGCATGAATGTCACTATTCCCTACAAGCAGGAAGTGATAAGCTACCTGGATGTACTGGATGAAAATGCTGAAAAAATAGGAGCTGTTAATACTATTAAAATTGAAAAAGACGGAATTTTAAAAGGCTTCAATACAGATTTTTATGGTTTTAGTGAATCTTTAAAACCTCTGCTAAAAAATGGCCATTCCCATGCTCTGATTCTTGGAACGGGTGGTGCCTCGAAAGCGGTGGCATTCGCATTAAAAAAATCAGGAATTATATATAAATATGTTTCCCGCTCTCCTGAAAAGAATCAATTGGGCTACAGCGATCTTTCCGAAGAGATATTTGAAAAATTTAAAATTGTAGTTAACACTACTCCCGTGGGCACTTTTCCCAATATTGAAAATAGTCCCGATCTTCCTTACCACCTGTTCACTGAAAATCACCTTGCATACGACCTTATCTACAACCCTTCCACTACTAAATTCCTGGAACTTGCCGCAAAAAACGGAGCAAATACTATGAATGGATTAAAAATGCTTCAGCTGCAGGCCGAAAAAGCCTGGCAAATCTGGAATTCCTGATCGTAATTCTTTAACATATCCTTACAAAAAAACCTAATCTCTTGTTCAATTTTAGGGGAGTTGTTATCTTTCAGGCATATTAAATGTGATGAACGCTAACATTGGAAGATATGTCTCAAGAAGAAAAGGATAAGGAAAAAAAGGAATTTTCAGGTAACGATACTAATACACCTGAAAATAACTCAAATTCCACAGAAAAAGAAGCGAATCAAAGTAAAGCGAAGGAAACTTCGGGACGTGCTGATGAAAAATCTTCCGGGGATGAAAGAAATTCAGATAAAAAAGCTGAACATCTGGAAGAGACTGTAGACCCGGCAAATCCTGATTCCATTGAATCTGATCCTGCTTCAGAAGAAGAAAAAAAGGCGGCTGCAGCAAAAGTTTCAGAATCAGAAGAAAAAGAGATACCTGAAAATGATACTGCTTCTGCAGTAGTTAAGGAGAATGAAAAACAGCAAAACCGAAGACAGGGCAATGAAGACAAATTCTCTGAAGGCATTCATTATCAAGATGTAAAGAAGAAACCTTCCACAGAGGAAACTTCAGATTCTGCTAAATTAGATAATTCTTCTAAGGAGGAAAACACAAATCAACTTTCTGAAAATGACACTGCCGGAGCCTTCGTTCAGGAAAATAAAAAACAGGAAGATATATCTTCCAACAATCGTTCCCGTGAACAGGAAGAAGATAACGATGACATAGATCATTTAGGCGGGGCGATACTGGACGAAAACAGAAAGTCTTCCGGAAGAAATCATCAGGAAGATGTAGATGAAGCTGTTGCAGAAGACAGTGAAGATGAAAGTGCAGGCGAGCGCCATGCTATTGAGAAAAAAGATTATCACTCCATGAGCAAGGAACAGCTTACAAAGGAGCTGGAATCTTTACTGAAAAAAGAAAAAGTGCAGACTATAAAAGACCACGTTATAGAAATCCGCACAGAGTTTAATGCTAAATTTGATGAGGAGCTGGAAGAGAAAAAAGAAGATTTTCTGGCTGACGGCGGAAATATTATTGATTTTCACTATTCCACACCGCTAAGCAAACGCTTTAACGATCTTTATTTTGATTATAAGGAAAAACGAAACCGCTATTATAAGCAGTTAAAACAGGACCTTAATCAAAACCTTAACAAGCGGCTGGAGATTATTGAAGAGTTGAAGGGCTTAATAGATATTGAAGAAAATATCAACACAACTTATAAGCATTTTAAAGAATTACAGGAGCGATGGAGACAGGCCGGTGCCATACCACGGGATAAATACAACACCGTTTGGAATACTTATCATCATCATGTAGAAAATTTTTATGATTTTCTGCACCTCAACAGGGAATTTCGCGACCTGGATTTCAAACATAACCTTGAGCAGAAATTAAAGGTTATAGACCGTGCAGAAGAACTTGCAGAAGAAAATGACATAAACCGTGCGTTCCGTGAGCTGCAAATGCTTCATAAAATGTGGAAGGAAGAACTGGGACCCGTTGCCAGGGAATATCGGGAAGATATCTGGAACCGCTTTAGTGAAGCCACAAAAAAAATACATGATAAGCGCCAGGAATATTTCCAGCAATTAGACCAGCAATATGATAAAAACTGGGAAGCGAAGCAGGAAATTATTTCAAAAATCAGGGAAATAGCAGAACAGGATTTTAGCAGTCATAATAAATGGCAGCAAAAAATTAAAGAAATTGAGGCTTTAAGAGAACAGTTTTTCAAAGCTGGCAAAGTACCCAGATCTAAAAATGAAGAAACCTGGACTGAGTTTAAACAACCGGTTAGAAAATTTAACCGCAAAAAGAATTCCTTTTACAAAGAACTAAAGAAGGATCAATACGATAATCTTGAGAAAAAGAAAGACCTGATTAAAATTGCGGAAGACAACAAAGACAGTGATGATTTTAAAACTGTTACTCCGCTAATGAAGAAAATCCAGGCAGACTGGAAGAAGATTGGCCACGTACCCAGAAAAGACAGTGATAAAGTCTGGAAACAATTTAAAGCTGCCTGTAATCATTATTTTGATCGGCTGCACGCCAACAGAAGCGAAGAAAACAAAGAAGAATCTGAAGCTTTTGAACAGAAAAAGAAAATCCTGGATAAACTGAAAGCCCTGGAATTAAGTGGCAATAAAGAAGAAGATCTTGCCAAAATAAAAGAACAGATTGCCACTTGGAAGAATATTGGTAAAGTTCCGCATAACAAACGTTTTATAGAAGGAAAGTTCAATAAAAGCCTGGATCAGTTATTCGGAAAATTAGACGTAAACCGCTCCAGGGCAGAGATGATGAAATATGAAAACAAGCTGCAAAGCCTGAATGATGCCGATGATGATAAGCAATTGAGAAATGAGCATTATTTCCTTACCAAAAAAATTGAAGAAACAAAAGCTGAAATCCGCCAGTTAGAGAACAATTTACAATTTTTCTCCAACGTGGACGAAAGCAATCCGCTGGTGCAGGATGTTCATAAAAATATTAATGATCATAAGGCACAACTGGATGTTTGGAAAAAGAAACTTAAAGAGGTAAGGAACCTTTATAATTAATTTGCAAATGCTTTGCAGTTTATGCAACGGTAGAACCAAACCATTCCTTAAATGGAAGGACCTGGAATATGCCCGCTGTAAAAACTGCAAAGCTGTATTACTCCTACCCGACTGTTATTTGCCTTCAGAAGATGAAAAAAACCGTTATCTCAGGCATAACAACAATGTTACAGATCCTTCTTATGTGGAGTTTACCGCTCCGGTCACAGAAGCTATTTTAAAAGATTTTACCAAAGAAGCCTACGGCCTGGATTATGGCTGCGGAACAGGGCCGGTAATTGCCAATCAACTGCAAAGCAAAGGCTATAAAATTGCCCTTTATGATTACTTCTTTAAGGATGATAAAAACCTGCTGAAGCTGAAGTATGATTTTATTATTTGCTCTGAAGTTATGGAGCATTTTCATTATCCGGCAGCAGAATTCAGGGAACTGGCGGCCATGTTAAATCCCGGTGGGAAATTGTACTGCAAAACTTCCCTATATTTTAATACTATAGATTTTGAAAACTGGTATTACAAAAATGACAATACTCACGTAATTTTTTATACCGAAAAAAGCCTGAAATGGATAAAAGAAAACATAAACTTTTCTTCAGTAACTATTTCCAGGGAGCTGATTGTTTTTAAAAAGTAGGCCTCTGCGTGGTTCGTTGTTATTTTTACTACTCCTAAGTCTAAAGCTTTTTTGCTTCATTCCAGAACACGTCCATTTCAGCTAAAGTCATATCCCTTAAAGTCTTATTCCTTTCTCTGGCTTTTTCTTCCAGATACTGAAAACGTTTTATGAATTTCTTGTTCGTTCTTTCAAGGGCATTTTCAGGGTTGACTTTTAAAAAGCGGGCATAGTTAATCATGGAAAATAAAACATCCCCAAATTCGGCTTCTATTTCATCTTTATTATCTGTGTTTACCTCATGCTGCAACTCTCCAAGTTCTTCCTGAAGCTTTTCGAAAACCTGCTGTGGTTCTTCCCAGTCAAAACCCACTCCTGCAACTTTATCCTGAATACGATTGGCTTTTACCATTGCCGGCAATGAACGGGGCACACCTTCAAGAACACTTTTTTTACCTTCCTTCAGCTTTAGGTTTTCCCAATTCTTTTTCACTTCTTCTTCATCTGCTACTTCTACATCTCCGTAAATATGAGGGTGCCGGGAAATCAATTTTTCGCAAATGGAATTAGTAACGTCAGCAATATCAAAGTCGCTGGTTTCACTGCCAATTTTGGCATAAAAAACCAGATGAAGCAAAACATCGCCAAGTTCTTTTTTCACCTCTTCCATATCTTTATCCAGAATGGCATCACCAAGTTCATAAGTTTCTTCAATGGTAAGATGACGAAGGGATTCCATAGTTTGCTTTTGGTCCCAGGGGCATTTCTCCCTTAATTCATCCATAATGGTTAAAAGTCGGTCAAAAGCCTGAAGCTGCTCTTCTCTTGAATTCATGCTGTCTCTTATTTTGCGTAAAAATAAGATTTTGCAGGGGAGATTAGGAAAGATAAGCGGGAAATAAAGTCTACGTTAATCCACCTTCTTGTACTTATAAAGACAGGCTTCGATGCAACGCGGATTTTTCAAAATTAAAACTCCTGAAGAAATACTGTCTATCTTTTGAACCAAAGATTCCTCACCGCAATTTAAATTAAGAGTATCATCATTTAAAGAATATTCTCCTTCCTTACAACTATCAAGACCGGTAGAACTGAATGTACCATTACCAGAAAAAGTATAAGTATGACCGTTTGCCACCGGCCTCCATTCAGTTTCTCCACCCGGACTAACGTATACTTCGGTAAGTTTCCAGGTTCCGGTAAGGTTTTGAATGCTTACATCCAGAACGGTAATTTCTTCGTCTTCTGAATTACAACCAAAAATAAGAAGAAAAACGGCGATATTGCTTAAATGTAAAAATGTTTTCATAATTTCTGTTTTTAATTAGATACTTATTAACCGTAAAGGTTGCGTGACTAACATCAATTTTATTTGGTTGAAATATGCTATAATTTTGATCCTGAAATGGTCTTGAAGTCTCCTAACGATAATCCAGGAAATTAAGAAAACAAACAGGCAGAATTAGCTAAAGAATAGTACAAAAAAAAGCTCCCTGATTTCACAGGGAGCTTCTAAAGGGTGGAAGACCGGGTTCGAACCGGCGACCTCCTGAACCACAATCAGGCGCTCTAACCAGCTGAGCTACAACCACCATTTTAATTGCGGTTGCAAATGTAAGTTATTTCTATATTCCCGCAAAGAAAAAATTCCATTTTAAATAAGGTCAAAAACTGAGTCTACTGCCACATAACGTTCTGCAGTAAAGCCTTCACCATGATCGGTGTTAATTATTCTACCCAAATCACGAGCCCTGTAAGTAATACTATCCAAAAAGTTACTGCTGGAAATTGGGGTTTGAGGTTCTTTGCTATCCACATCAAAAAACTGCGTTTTATATGCCTTCACCGCCTCTACCTTTTTATCGATATAACCAGAAATATCAACTACAAAATCCGGCTCTATATTTTTCCACTGAATATAATGAAACACATGTTTTGGACGCCATGCTTCCTGTTTATTCCTGTCATGAATGGTCTCTATTTTGCGTAAACCGCTTAAAAAACAGGCGTCGCTTACCAGCTTTGCCCCTTTACCATGATCTATATGCCGATCTTCAATCGCATTGCAAAGTACAATTTCAGGCCTGTACCTTCTCAGAATTTTAATAATCTCAAGCTGGTGGGAAGTATTATTCATAAAAAAACCATCACTGAACTCCAGGTTATGTCTCATTTTAACCCCCAGAATTTTTGCGGCTTCTGCGGCTTCTGTGTCCCGTGTTTCTGCTGTGCCCCGGGTTCCCAGTTCACCACGTGTGAGGTCCAGAATACCTACTTTTTTCCCTCTGTCTACTTCCTTTGCTATAGTTCCCGCACAACTCAGTTCCACATCGTCGGGGTGAGAACCTACCGCTAAAATATCTAACTTCATTGTTTATTTAATTTGGGCCAGTGCCTGTTCAATATCAGCAATAAGATCTTCCTTTTCTTCAATTCCAACTGAAAATCTTAGTAAGCCGTCCTTTATTCCCTGCTTTTTCCTTTCTTCAGGCGTTAATAATCCGTGAGAGGTTTTTGAAGGAGAAAGAATTGTCGACTCAACTCCTGCCAAACTCATGGAAGATTTTATCAGCTTCAGTTTCTTCTGAAATAAATCGGCGTCAAGCCCTTCTTTCAATTCAAAAGATAACATTCCGCCAAAACCTTTCATCTGCGCGGCGGCAACATTATGATCGGGATGTGATTCCAGGCCGGGATAATAAACTTTCCCCACATCTTCATGCTGATGCAAAAATTCAGCTAAAACCATAGCATTTTCATTTTGCGCCTTTACCCGAAGTCCCATGGTTTTAAGGCTTCGCTCCAGAAGCCATACGGTATAGTCACTTAGACTTCCGCCGAAATTCTTTGCCAGCTGAAAAATCCTGTCGATATGCTCTTCCGAAGCTATCGCCGTTCCCGCAAGGATATCGCTATGACCACCCATGTATTTTGTTGCGGAATGCAGTACCACATCAATTCCAAAATCTATAGGATTTTGATTTACAGGCGAGGCAAAAGTATTGTCTATCATACTTACCAGCCCGTGTTTTTTGGCAATTTCAGCAATTGCTTTAATATCGGTAACGGTAAGTAAAGGGTTGGAAGGCGTCTCAATATAAATCACCTTAGTATTATCTTTTATCTGCTTTTCAAAAGAAGCAGGCGTATAATCCTCTGTAAAAGTGTATTCTATTCCGAATTTATCAAATTCCTCTACCACAAGATTACTCGTACCGCCATATAACGTATTCTGAAACACCACATGATCCCCTTTATGTAAAAATGCAAGAAGTGCAGTGCTTATTGCAGCCATTCCGCTTCCAAAAATTAAAGCTGCTTCACCGTGCTCCATAGCAGCCATTTTTTGTGCCAGCGCCACCTGATTGGGGGTATTAAAATAACGTGGATAACGCTTAACCTCAACATCCTCAAAAGCATAAGAGGTAGACATGTAAAGCGGGGAAACCGCTCCTTTAAATTGCTCGTCCTCAAGCTCTCCTGTATGCGTACAAATAGTATTTATACCTTTATATTTTTCAGCCATTAAATAGATTTAAATCGTGATTTTAATTTTTTTCTAATTTATAAAGAATTATCCTAAACCGGCCGGTTTGCCTGTACAGAAAGGTATAGTTTCAAATTTTATTAACGAAAAATAAATTTTCCTGCTCTTTTTCTTACATTTAGTCTGAAACATTCAACTTCTAATCTATGAGCATACTTTCTTCACTTTTAGGAAATGCGGGAGCAATTAATAAGGAAAGGCTACAGGAAGAATACGGAAAACTCCTAATTCCTTCTGAAAATATTGAAGCCGGATTTAAAATTATTCGCGACACCTTTATTTTTACAAATAAAAGGCTGATAATTATAGATGTACAGGGACTTACCGGCCGAAAAATTGAATATTTTTCTGTGCTTTACAAAAGTATTACAAGGTTTAGCATAGAAACCGCCGGTAGTTTTGACCTGGATGCCGAATTGAAAATCTGGATATCAGGAGAATCTATTCCTTCTATTTCGAAAAAATTCAATAAAAAAGTGGACATCTATGAAGTACAAAAGCTTTTAGCTGAATTTACTTTATAACCAAATTTCATTTTATTTACTAATGCACAGATCATTCATAAATATTTGTGCATTAATGAATTTTATTTTAAAAAAATACACCTGCCGCACATTTCCAGAGTGAAATTTTATCTTTGCAAAAAGCTGTTTTAGCCGAAAAGATCACCACATGAAATTACTTTTTACCAATATTAAAGAACTGCTTCAGGTAAGGGAACACCACGTTGAAAAAATCTCAGGCTCTGAGATGAAAAAGCTACCAACAATTAAGAATGCCTGGTTTTTAGTTGAAGACGATAGAATCGCAGATTTTGGAGAGATGCCAAATTTGCCAAATATTGATGCAGATAAAATTGTTGACGCCTCCGGAAAAATTATTTTGCCATGCTGGTGTGACTCCCATACCCATATTGTTTATGCGGGAAACCGGGAACAGGAATTTGCCGATCGCATAAACGGACTTTCTTATGAGGAAATTGCCAACCGTGGAGGCGGAATTTTAAATTCTGCTAAAACGCTACAGGAAACTCCCGAAGATGAAGTTTATCAACAATCGGCTAAACGCCTGAAAGAAGTTATTAAACTTGGAACCGGCGCGGTGGAAATTAAATCGGGTTACGGACTTACTGAAGAAGGGGAAATGAAAATGTTAAGGGTGATCAGGAAACTTCAGGAGAATTATGAAATTCCCATAAAAGCAACTTTTTTGGGCGCTCATGCAATTCCGAAGGAATATAAAGAAAATCCCGCTGCTTATCTGGGCCTCGTAATTAATGAAATCCTTCCTAATGTAGCCGAACAAAACCTGGCGGAATACATAGACGTCTTTTGTGAAAAGGGGTACTTTAGCGTGGAAGATACCAACAATTTGCTTTCCGCAGCAAAGAAGTATGGCCTGAAACCGAAAATTCACGTTAACCAGTTCAATGCCATTGGCGGCATAAAAGCCGGTGTGGAACATAACGCACTTAGCGTAGACCATCTTGAAGTTCTGGAAGATGAAGATATTGAAGCCTTGCAGGGAGCTTCCACAATGCCGGTGGCCCTTCCCTCCTGCTCCCTGTTTTTAAGTATTCCTTATACCCCGGCAAGAAAAATAATTGATGCCGGATTGCCCTTAGCCCTGGCTACAGATTTTAATCCCGGAAGCACACCCAGTGGAAATATGAACCTGGTGCTGTCGCTGGCTTGTATAAAAATGAAAATGACACCTGAAGAGGCGATAAATGCTGCAACAATTAATGCCGCATATGCCATGGAAATCGGTAAAACCCACGGCAGCATTACCAAAGGAAAAAAGGCAAACTTCATCCTTACTAAAGAAATTCCGTCTTATACTTTCTTGCCTTATGCTTTCGGAACAAATTCTATTGAAAAAGTATTTATTAACGGAAAAGAAGTGCAATAATGAAAGGGTTTAAAATTTACAATTTTCGTTCAGTAGAAAAATTGATTGCTACCAGGAAAGGTGAAACCAAGTTTGGTGAAAATGTGAATTTTATTGATAGCTTTAATCAGCTGAAAGGCCATTCAGCTAAATTTGTACTTTTTGGTATTCCGGAAGATATAGGCGTTAGAGGAAATCATGGTAAAGCAGGCACTTCCGTCGCCTGGCAAACCTGCCTGAAATCACTGCTCAACATACAGGTGAATGAATATACTTCTGCAAAAAATCTTATATTATTAGGAGAAATTGACTGTAAAGAGCACCTGGAAAAAGCTTCAAAACTTGCAGAAAACGATCCCAATTACCTGGTAAAACTGGGAGAACTGGTGGAGGGAATTGATAAAATAGTGAGTGCTGTGGTGCAGGAGATCGTTTCCGCAGGAAAAATTCCGCTGATTACTGGCGGCGGGCACAACAATGCCTTCGGTAATATAAAAGGCACGTCAGAAGCATTGCAAAAGCCGCTTAATGTGCTGAATATTGACGCTCATACCGATTTAAGGCAACTGGAACACCGGCATAGCGGCAATGGTTTTAGTTATGCCATTTCAAAAAATTATCTGGAAAAATATGCAATTTTCGGGCTGCACCAAAATTATACACCGCAGTACATTTTTGAAGAAATGAAGGCTTCAGAAAACATAAAATTTCAGCTTTTTGAATACCTGATGTTTTCGGATTGGGAGAAACAAAAAGAACAATTTGAGTTGGTAATCCAATTTGTAAGTGAAAATGATTTTGGGTTAGAGGTGGATTGTGATGCTATAAAAGATTTTCCCAGCAGTGCAAAATCACCTACCGGTTTTAGTATTGAGCAAATCAGGTGTTTCATTAGAATGGCAAAAGCTAAAAACTGCCGCTATTTACACATTTGCGAAGCCGCTCCAAATTCAGAAAATGAAAGCCAGGTGGGAAAAGCATTAAGCTATTTCGTTACTGATTTTATGGCGAATGAAATTATCTTATGATTATCTGGATATTGCCCTAAAAGACTTTGTTTGGGCACGCTGAAATTTAAATTCAAGGATTATAGACCCCACAGATTTCAGAAAACTGTGAGATCCTTCTCCTAAAAGACTTTAAGACTAAAAATAGATTTTCAGTAATTATTTCAGGAATCCTGGTCCAACCGCTTTTCAGATTCTGTACGCTGCCAGGGAAATTTCCCTTCAATTTCCAGTTCAATAGACAAGCTTAAAAAGGTTCTTATAAGAACTATTACCCCCAGGGCAAGCACCCTGTCCATGGTAGGTTCTGTAACTACTGTAGCAATAATGTCTCCTGCCACAAGTATTTCCAGGCCAAGTAGGATTCCTTTTCCTAATTCCTGCCGAAGCAACCTGTAAGAACGCTGTCCGTGTTTTTGAAGTGAAAAAATAAATTTGCCCAAAGCCATTAGGGTTCCTATCACAATAGTAACGATCCCTGTTGCTTCAATTATTCGTGCAATATATTCTATATAAAATTGTATGTCTTCCATAAAACCTGCTTACGCCCAAATTAACATTAAATGGCAGAACTGCCAATATTTATTCACCCGACAATTTTTGATAAACGCCATTGGTCCATCCAAATCCATCCTGTGTGGGATACTCTCCCCCTCCGCTTTTTTTGGTTAGATCCTCAACATTATATTTTTCCAGCATTTTATAGGTGTGCCGGTAAACATTTTTGTTTAACTGTAGCCAGCGATTTTTAATTTCGTTGGCAAGTGCGGTTTTATTGTAGTTGCGTAATCCTTTAATACCAATCCATTGCAGGGGCGCCCAGCCGTTGGGCGCATCCCATTGTTGGCCGGTATGGTTTGGAGTGGTAACCAGGCCACCTGGCTTAAGGAACACATTTTCCACTTTTTCAGCTACTGCGGAAGCCTGTTTTGCAGTGGCTATTTCAAAAAATAGAGGATAAAGGCCGGCAAGGGAAAGTACATTGGTGTTTTTATTTCTGCGGAAGTTGTAATCCATAAAAAATTGATCTTCTGTACTCCAGAAATATTTTAAAATTAATTCTTTTCGTTCTTCAGCTTTTTTTCTAAAATTTTCTGCTTCCGAAGATTTTCCATCAACTTCATAAGCGTGAGCAATTGTTTGCTCCAGATTATAAAGAAGCGAGTTAAGGTCTACCGGAAGAATATCGGTAGTATGAATGGTATATAAATTGAAATTACCTGCCGCATCCTTATCCATCCATCGGCTGGAAAAATCCCAGCCCGACTCTGCCCCGGCACGAAGGTTCCTGTAAACTTCTTCTTTTGTACGTTTTGGGAATTTAGCAACCGATGCTTTTGCTGTTTTCACATCTTCACGGTAGCTTTCCGGCCTTGGCTGTGGTTTATCGTCGCAATACCTGTTTAAAATTTCATATTCGCCCAATTGCACCACCCGCCTTTGTTCAGGATTGGAAGCAGAAAGCTCTGATGCCCCGGCCATCCAGAATTCATATTCCTGAAGCATTTCCTCAAGATATTGAACATAAACCTCCCCGCCTTCCTCTTCAGCCAATACCTGAACCATCATCGCAAAAAAAGGTGGTTGGGATCTACCCAGGTAATAAGTTCGGTTCCCATTTGGGATGAATCCATAGGTGTTGATGAGATAAGCAAAATTATCAACCATATATCTAATGGTTTCCACCTCTCCGTCCTCCTGCAGCCCCAACATGGTAAAGTAGCTGTCCCAGTAATATATTTCGCGAAAACGCCCGCCAGGAACAATGTATTGATTGGGCAGCGGAATAAGTGTACCTGAAATTTCTTCATCTGCAGGCCGTTTAAGCACATTCCATAATTTGCTAATATGTTGATTAATGGAGGAAGAGTCTGTTCTATAAGTTACCGTTCCAGTGCCGGGGATATTAAAATTTCTTTTTACAAAAGCAGAAATGGATGCAGGCGTTTTATTCTGCAAATTGTAATATACTTCACGAATTTCCTTCACATCCTTTAAAGGCAGGGCATCTACAAAAGTTTTACTGTCGGAAAAAATTTCTTTATTCTGAACATCATAAAACAATTTTCCATACAGTTCTTCAGGCGGTAAAATAGTGGCAGAACCTTTTTCTACAGTATTTACAGAAGAACAAGCCGTTAGCAAGGTGATAAAAACACCAAAAAAATAAACAGAATAAAAAATCTTTTTCATGAAAGTTAAATTCAGAATACCTCTCAATTTATGAAATATTCCCTTTCTCCCGAAATTAGCAATATTCAGAAAAAGTATTCTTTAAATTTGCGGCAATTAAATCACACAAAAAATGGAATTCATTTCTTATTCTCCTGAATATGCTGAAGATTTTAAAAATTTAAACCTGGAATGGCTTGAAAAATATTTTTGGGTGGAGCCGCATGATGAGCTAGTTCTGGGAAATCCGGGAAAATATATTATAAACCCCGGCGGTAATATCTTCTTTGTAAAATACGAAAACAAAATTGTAGCTACCGTGGCATTATTTCGGCTTCAGAAAGATATTTATGAACTGACTAAAATGGCAGTTACTCCCGAATATCAAGGTAAAAAAATTGGTCAAAAACTTATGGAACATACCTTAAGTTTTGCTAGAAACCAGGGTTGGGATTGTCTTATTATCTATTCCAACCGAAAACTTGAAAATGCTATTTTTATATACAAAAAGTACGGTTTTGAAGAAATTCCAATAGAGGAAAACAATCCTTATTCCCGCGGTGACATAAAAATGAGGCTGAACCTTTCATAAATCTTTATTAAAGCAAATCTTCTTCAATTTCAGGTTATGTAACTTTATAATCTAATTTGCTGTTATTTAGCAAATAACAATTAATATTCACCAATAGCTTTCGGTAATTTATAACCGGGCCTAAAACTAATTTGAATGAAAAAGATATTTACACTACTTAGCCTTGCACTACTTCTCGTAGCCTGCAAAAACGAAAAAGAGCAAGAAACAAATGCTGATAACACCGAAATGGCCGAAACTGCAAATATGGAACAGGAATCTGATACTGCTTTTGTAGATATTGAACCTATTTCCCATGCCACCGCAGTTTTTCACTGGGGAGATGATGTTTTTTACACCGATCCCGTTGGTGGCGCAGAAGCTTTTTCTGAAGCCGAAACCCCGGACTTTGTTCTTGTAACCGATATCCATAGCGACCATATGGATGCCCAAACACTGCAAGCTTTTCAACTGGACAGCGTGAAAATTATCCTTCCGCAGGCCGTAAAAGACCAGTTACCTCCTGAAATGAACGAACAGCTGATTGTGATGAACAATGGGGAAAGTATAGATCATATGGGTTACAATATTACTGCTGTACCCATGTACAATTTACCGCAATCTGAAGATGCCATGCATGTAAAAGGCCGCGGAAATGGGTATGTACTCGAAAAAAACGGGAAAAGGTTATATATCTCTGGAGACACAGAAGATATTCCGGAAATGAGAAACCTTGAAAATATTGATGTGGCACTTGTTTCTATGAACCTGCCGTACACCATGCCTGTAGACCAGGCAGCCGACGGGGTAACTGCTTTCTCACCTAAAAAAGTTTATCCCTATCACTACAGAGGACAGGACGGCCTGGCTGATGTTCAAAAATTTAAGAAACTGGTAAATGAGGAAAATCAAGATATTGAAGTGGTTCTTCTAGATTGGTATCCCGATATGGCACCGGCAGGACAAAATTAGTAACTCCTGAAAAAGATTTAAAACAAAAAAGCTGCCCAAAACGGACAGCTTTTTTTATTCTATTATTTTTTAATCTTCTAGGATAATACTTCCTGTACCTTATCAGCAGCTTCCTGGAATTCAACAGCACTGTGTACTCCAAGTCCGCTTTCATCTATCAGGTTTTTAGCAACATCTGCATTAGTTCCCTGCAATCTTACGATAATTGGAACATTTATGGCATCTCCCATATTTTTATAGGCATCAACAATACCCTGCGCCACACGGTCACAACGAACAATTCCACCAAAGATATTCACCAAAATAGCCTCCACTTTGTCGTCTTTCAGAATAAGACGGAAGGCTTCTTCCACTCTCTTTGCATCTGCAGTTCCCCCAACATCAAGAAAATTTGCCGGTTCTCCCCCGGCCTGTTTGATAAGGTCCATAGTTGCCATGGCAAGCCCGGCACCATTTACCATACATCCAACATTTCCGTCCAGATCTACGTAGTTAAGGCCAACTTTTTTAGCTTCCACTTCAGTTGGGTTTTCCTCACGAATGTCCCTCATTTCTGCATAATCTTTATGACGGAATAGGGCATTATCGTCTAGAGTAACCTTGGCATCCACGGCCATAATTTTATCATCGCTGGTTTTTAGCACGGGATTAATCTCAAAAAGAGAAGAATCAGATTTATCAAATGCCTTGTAAAGTGACATTACAAATTTAACCATTTCCTTAAAACCGGTACCGCTTAATCCTAAGTTAAAAGCTATGCGGCGTGCCTGGAATGGCAATAAGCCCACCGTAGGATCAATTTCTTCTGTAAAAATAAGGTGCGGAGTTTCATCGGCAACAGTTTCAATGTCCATTCCTCCTTCAGTAGAATACATAATCATATTTCTCCCGGTAGAGCGGTTTAGCAGGACAGACATATAGTATTCTTCCGGCTCGTTATCTCCGGGATAATATACATCTTCAGCAACAAGTACCTGATGTACTCTTTTACCTTCAGCAGTGGTCTGAGGAGTAACAAGGTCCATCCCAATAATATTCCCTGCAATCTCTTCAACCTCCTTTAGGTTTTTAGCAAGTTTTACCCCGCCACCTTTACCACGGCCACCTGCATGCACCTGTGCTTTAATCACATGCCAGCCGGTCCCTGTTTGCTCGGTTAATTCTTTAGCTGCATTTACAGCTTCCTCTGCAGTCTGGGCCACAATACCTCTTTGGATGCGAACTCCAAAGCTACTTAGTATTTCTTTCCCTTGATATTCATGTATGTTCATAATCAGGTATTTCTTCTGTATTATTTATGGTAAACAAAAGTAACAAATACAATACTACTGTACCAATCTTTTTTGATTTAGTCCTGCGCCGGTTGTGGTTTTTATATTCTTCATAAAAATTATTTCTGTTTTTTCTGAAATTGCCATGCTATTTTTCAGCTAAAAGGTTATCGTAGATTTTCTCTCATAACTGCTTCAAACGGTGAATTCTGCAGTATTTTTGCCTCTTAATTTTTTAGAAATGAACAAAGCATTAATCGCATTAGCCATTGGAGGTTTTGGAATTGGAATGACGGAATTCGTGATTATGGGAATTCTTCCGGAAATTGCTGCTGCTTTGGAAATTAGTATTCCGCAGGCGGGACATTTTATTTCAGCATATGCCCTGGGTGTAGTGGTGGGAGCCCCTTTGCTTACAGGAATTGGTTCTAAATGGCCCGCACATAAAGTGTTGCTGTTGCTTATGGCTTGGTTTACCGTTTTCAATACGCTTTCGGCATTTGCCAATTCTTATACGCTACTTTTAATTTCCCGCTTTCTCTCGGGCCTACCTCACGGAGCTTTCTTCGGAATAGGTGCTGTGGTGGCGGGACAACTCTCGAAACCGGGAAAATCTGCCCAGGCCATCGCCACCATGTTTACAGGTTTGACCGTAGCTAATGTTTTGGGGGTACCCTTCGGAACTTATCTGGGTCAAAACTTTAGCTGGAATGTCTCCTTTATTGCTGTGGGAGTAGTAGGAGTTCTGGCAATATTGAGCATAAAATTCTGGATGCCCGAGTTATCCAGGTCCTCAACAAACGGAATTGTAAAAGACCTTAAAGTACTGAAAAAACTTGAGCTGTGGATGGTTATTTTACTTACCACCATTGGTACCGGCGGCTTTTTTGCCTGGTATAGTTATATCGCGCCGCTAATAACAGAAGTTGCAGGACATCCTGAAGATGTGGTGAGTTATGCCATGATTCTGGCAGGTGTAGGTATGGTTGTGGGAAATCTTATAGGAGCAAAACTGGCAGAAAAATTCAGCCCGATTTATTCGGTGCTTATTTCCCTTATGGTGATGGTTGTTGTGTTAGTTGCCAACACCTATCTTGCTTCAGATAAAATAGGTGTGCTTATAATGACTTTTATAATTGCAACGGTAGCCTTCACTCTTTCCACACCTATTCAAATGGCCGTGATCAATTCAGCAAAAGGATCGGAAATGCTGGGTTCTTCTCTAAATCAAAGTGCGTTTAATATGGGTAATGCCTCCGGGGCTTATCTTGCAGGCCTGCCCATTGCATATGGATATGGCTTCACCTCTGCAGACTTTGTTGGGGCAGCAATGGCGGGGGCCGGAATATTTATCGCTCTGGGGGTAATAAAGATTAGAAAACAAAATGCCCGCAAGTTTGAGTTACAATCTGAACCGGCTTCATAAAAATAACATTTTGTACAAATTCGTTATTTTTGAAATTGCCTTTGCAAAGAATTGAATTTCTCCTGTATTTTTGCCACCTAATAATTTAGATCAGAATAGATGAACAATCAAGACCTGCTAAAAATAGCCGAAGAATTTGGAAGTCCGTTATATGTATATGATGCTGAAAAGATCATTTCCCAGTACAAACGATTAACCAGTGCTTTTAATGTGAAAAAACTACGCATTCATTACGCGGTGAAAGCACTTTCAAATATTTCAATTCTCAAGCTGTTAAATTCCCTTGGCTGCGGGCTCGATACTGTTTCTATCCAGGAAGTAAAACTGGGTATAGAGGCAGGTGTAAATCCTTCAAATATTATTTACACTCCCAACGGGGTTTCCCTTGAAGAGATTGAAGAAGTAGTGCTGTTAGGGGCGCAAATAAATATAGACAACCTTTCCATTCTGGAACAATTTGGGACAAAACATCCCGGTACGCCCGTTTGCATCCGGATTAACCCTCATGTAATGGCTGGCGGAAATTCCAAAATTTCAGTAGGACATATAGATTCCAAATTTGGCATTTCCATACACCAGATGCCACATTTGCTTCGTATCGTTAAAAATACGGGCATGAATATAAACGGAATTCATATGCATACCGGCAGCGATATTCTTGATATTGGCGTTTTTCTGCATGCCTCTGAAATCCTTTTTGATGCCGCAAAGAATTTTAAAGATCTTGAATTCATCGATTTTGGCAGCGGTTTTAAAGTGCCTTATAAAGAAGACGATATTGAAACCGATATTGAAGACCTTGGAAAACAGCTTACCGGCAGGTTTGAAAATTTCTGCAAAGAATACGGCCGCGAATTAACCCTCGCCTTTGAACCCGGAAAATATTTGGTGAGTGAAGCCGGCAAGTTTTTGGCAAAGGTAAATGTGATTAAACAGACCACTTCCACTGTTTTTGCAGGAATAGATACAGGGTTTAATCATTTAATTCGCCCAATGTTCTACGGTTCTCATCAGGAAATTACCAATATTTCGAATCCGGGCGCTAAACCGCGGTTTTACTCAGTGGTGGGGTATATCTGCGAAACCGATACTTTTGCCAGCAACAGAAGGATTTCTGAAATTACCGAAGGTGATATTCTCGCCTTTAGCAACGCCGGGGCCTATTGTTTTTCTATGGCCAGCAATTTTAATTCCCGGTACCGCCCTGCTGAAGTTTTATGGTACCAGGGCGAATCCCATCTTATAAGGAAAAGGGAAACTTTTGAAGACCTTGTAAAGCACCAGGTGCCTGTAGACCTTCATGTGGAAAGCATTTAAATTTAATTTTTCAAGGCCGCCAAATTCAAGTAAGTATATAAAATTACAGGAATTTTGTGGCCGGCTATCTTAATTTTCCGTAATTAAAATCTTTCTTCAGATCTTTCCGATTGGCTAAGTTTTTAATATAATCATAACCATTCCTGTAATAGCAATTCGGTATCTTAAAGGCAAAATCCGAAAAAATGAGTTACAAACTGGAAAAGCAGGAAACCCTGGAAGACAATGTAAACAGGATTGCTTCAGAAGAGATTGAATTATGTATCTCTTCTCTAAAGAATTCAAATATTCATGAAGGCATACACGAGATTAGGAAAAGTCTCAAAAAAATTCGTGCCCTTGCCCGGCTCTTCAGGGATGAGTTAGGTGAAAAAAAATACAAAAAGATCAACATTTTCTTTCGTGATGTGGGACATGAATTAGCACCTCTGCGCGATCTTACCGCTCATATGGAAACTATAGAAATGATAAAGGCCCGCTACGGAAACCATATCTATGTAAACTTCTTTAACAGCATTCTTCAGGAGTTAGAGAAGGAAAGAGAAGAACTGGAAGAAAACCTGAAGGAGAAGAATTTCTTTTCAGAATATCTTGTTGAACAATTTGAAACTGCCCGTGAAAACTTTACCGAATGGCCGGTAAAATCTGCCGATCTTACCATAGTTCTTCCTTCTATAAAAAGGACTTACGAGCGCGGGAGAAATGCCCTGGAGGAGGCTTACGCCGATCCCAATGCTAACAATTTTCATGAATGGCGAAAACGGGCGAAATACCTGTGGCACCAAATACAGCTACTGGAAAATCTTTGGCCAAAATTTTTCACAACCTGGGCAGATGAAGTGCATATTCTGGCAGATTTGCTTGGGGATGACCATGATTTAATGATTTTAAATGAAAAAATAAAAGCTACCGAACTTCATCTTAACGATGAAAAGCAAACTGAAATCCTGCATGCCCTGATTAAAGAATATAGTGATCACCTTAGAATTGAGGCAGAATTACAGGGTGGGCTGGTATACGCAGAAAAACCTAAATTTTTTAAAAAAAGAACTAAGCAATATATCAGGATTAACTGGAATTAAGTTTAAAAATCAAGATACATGCCGCAGAATAACTCAGGTCAACTTTATTTTATTGCAATTGTTCCCAATGATGAACTTGAAGAAAAAATCAGAAATATTAAACTTGATATTAAGAGGAATTACGACTCTTCAAAAGCATTAAAACTACCCGCACATATCACTCTTCAAATTCCCTTCCGCCTAAATGAAGAAAAAGAAGAAGTACTTGTTAGGATACTTCAAAAAATTGCTGAAAAAGAAAATATTTCCAAAGTTCACTTATCGGGCTATGGAAAATTTTCCAACCATACCATATTTATAAATGTAATTAATCCTGAACCTGTAAATTCAATGCACCACAAAATCCAGGAGGCGCTGAAAGCAAATTTCATATTGGGCGAGATGGAAAAAACTTCAAATTTCCATCCTCATATTACTGTTGCCACGCGAGACCTCAAAAAACAGAATTTTTTTAAGGCCTGGGCACAGTTCAAAATGCGTAAATTTGAAGCTACTTTTTCTGCTGAAAAATTCATTCTTTTCAGACATAACGGGAAAAACTGGGAAGTCCTGGAAGAATTTATTTTAGCAAATCCTAAACAGTATCAATAACCTATTTGTTTTTGTAATTTAACAGTCTCTATAATTATTAATCTAATTTCAGGAAATTTGAAAAAAACAACTCTCAGCCTTAGTGTACTGATGCTGATTTGCTGCCTTTTCAGTTCAGTAAAAGCTCAGGAAAAAAGACAGGAATTTTATCAGTTAAAAATATATAGTTTTGAAACCAAAGAACAGCTGCAAAGAACGGAGGATTTTTTCAAGAATGCCTATTTACCTGCCTTAGCGGAAATAGGAATTAATGAAGTGGGCGTTTTCAAGCCCAGAGAGGAAAGCAAAGATGACAGCCTGAAACAAATTTATATTCTTCTTCCTTTTAACTCCCTGGAGCAATGGGTAAACCTGGAAAAAAACCTGGCGGAGAATAAGAATTACAGGCAAAATGGCCGTGAATATTTAGAATCTTCCCATAACAACAGGCCCTATTTACGATTCCAGTCCATTATTTTGAAAGCTTTTAAAGATCATCCTGTTGTACAAACCCCGTCATTTGAATCTCCACGGAAAGAACGGGTGTACGAATTAAGGAGTTACCAGTCCCCTACCGGAAAGTATTTCAGAAATAAATTAGAAATGTTCAATAAAGGCGGAGAGGTGAAATTATTTGATAAACTTGGCTTTAATGCGGTGTTCTACGGAGAAGTGATCTCCGGCCCGGCAATGCCAAATCTAATGTATATGACTACATTCTCCAACAGCGATAGTCGTGAACAGCACTGGCAAAATTTTTCTGATGCTCCCGAATGGAAAGAACTGAGTGCAAAAAAGGAATATGCAGATAATGTCTCGCATATTGATATTACTTTTTTATATCCAACAGAGTATTCAGCATACTAGTTGAAAGACAATTATACACAAATGGAAGAAAACATAGCCTGGGATCAGGAGTTTGAACAACTGGATTTTAAAAACTCCCCTTTAAAAAATGAATATGAGAACTGCCATTTTAAAACCTGTAATTTTTCTGATGTTAAGTTAGCCGGTATCATTTTTTCAGAATGTACTTTTCAGGAATGCGATTTTAGCACGGCGAATTTAAATAATGCTGCTTTAAGGGATTGTAAATTTTCCAGCTGCAAGATGCTGGGATTGCGGTTTGAGGAATGTGATGATTTTCTGCTTTCCTTCAGCTTTGAAAATTGCGATCTTAGCTTCTCTTCTTTCTTTCAGCTCAAAATCCCGAAAACTGTTTTCAAAAACTGTAAAATGCAACAGGTGGAATTTTCAGGAGCAGATTGTTCAGGTGCAAATTTTACTGAAGTGGATTTTACTAACGCCAGCTTTGGGCATACCAATTTAGAAAAGGCAGACTTTAGGAGCGCCCACCATTTTTCTATAGATCCTGAACAAAATAGCTTAGCAAATGCAAAATTTTCACAGGAGAATATTTTGGGATTATTAACTAAATATAAACTTAAAGTATATTGATGCTAGTATTTGTCTCCTTAATTTTATGCTTTGCGTTAGAAAATCTAACATAACATGATTAACATTGTTGCCCATATTCTTTCCGCAGTGTGCTGAGCAACAAATTTTAAAAAAAGTGAGTCGCAAAATAAAACTTAAGAAAACCGAAGTCCTCTCCAATCGTTGGGCTCTTTTAAACGAAATAACCTACGAATACCAGACCCGCCGTGGAGAATGGCAAACACAAAATCGCGAGGCTTATGACCGTGGGGACGGAGCTTGTATCCTCTTATACAACAGGACTACAAAAAAGGTAATTCTTACAAGACAGTTTCGCCTGCCCACCTATCTCAACAACAATCCCGGAGGGATGATGATTGAAGCCTGTGCAGGCCTTTTGGATAAAGATTACCCTGAAGCCTGTATTATAAAAGAAACCGAGGAGGAAACCGGTTACCGTATTCCCAAAGCCAGAAAAATTTTTGAATCTTATATGTCACCTGGTTCGGTTACAGAGCTCATCCATTTTTTTGTTGGGGAATATTCCGAAGAAATGAAGGTTAGCGAGGGAGGTGGCCTGGCAGAGGAACAGGAGGATATTGAAGTACTGGAAATGGATTTTGAAGAAGCCTATAATAAAATAGCAAATGGTGAAATTAAAGATGGTAAAACAATTATTTTACTCCAGTATATGAAAATTAATGATCTCATCAACAAATAGTAACAAATAGTCATTAGAACAGCTTCGCAAAATCCTTTAACGAAATCTTAAAGTAAACCGGGGGACAACTTTTGTACCTTCATCAAAAACTGAGAATATGGCAAAAGCTAAAAATCTTCTTCTTTACATAACACTTGTAATCCTGGGGACCTATTTCCTATTTTTAGGCCTAACCAAGGCCCAGGGATTTTTAGGCCCTTTCTTCACAGCCATAATTCTTTCACTACTGGTATTACCATTGTCGGGTTGGATGGAGCACAAGATTAGCAGAAGTGGAGCTTCCCTTATTAATGCTATTCTTCTTTTCCTGATATCTCTGGTTTTTTTAGGCCTTGTCTCGTATCAATTAGAAAGTTTTGTAGAAAAATGGCCAAAAATTAAGGAAACTATGAAGCCCAAAATTGAGCAGGTGAAACAATTTACTGTTGATAATACTCCGCTCAATGAAGAAGATTTACAACTCTCCGATTCAAAAAAAGCTTCAGGACTGCCTAGCTCCGCAGGCAGTTCGGGACAGGCACCGCAGGAAAAGGCTGCTTCCCTATTGTCCACTATTTCCGGGGCAATCGGTAATTTTTTACTAACCTTTATCTATGTTTTTTTTCTGCTGAATTACAGGCGAAAGTTTAAAAATTTTCTCCTGCACATATTTCCTGATAATAAACGGCAAAAAGTAAAATCTGTCATAACAGAATCAGCTAAAGTAGCACCAAAATATTTAGTGGGCCGGCTTCTGCTTATCGCATTTTTGGCTGTTCTTTATGCCATAGGATTGGGAATTTCTGGAGTAGACAATTTTATTTTAGTGAGTATAATAGCATCTATCCTTAGCTTAATCCCTTACCTGGGGAACATCATTGGTTTAGCCATGGCGATGGCTTTTGGTTACCTTACCTCAGGTGAAACTGGAGTTTTAATAGGGGTAATTATAACCTTCTCTATAGCTCAGTTTCTTGAAAGTTATGTGCTGGAACCATACGTGGTAGGGGATCGCGTAAACCTGCACCCATTTATTGTGATTATTGCCGTGGTAATTGGCAATCTGGTATGGGGAGTTATAGGTATGATCCTGGCTATACCCCTTGTGGGAATTCTTAGTGTAATCATGTTGCATATTGAAGCTTTAAAACCATACGGCATTCTTCTGAGCAAAAAGGAATTTCCAGAAGAATGAATCAAGAAATACTTTAAGCCTTACCACACTTTTTCTTCATTTACGTAACTTGCACCCCGGTTAGGACTTCAGCAGAAAAAGGATGAACAGTAAAAAACAGGAGGCTATAAAAGCTACCTATTTTAGCATAATAGGGAATGCAGCACTGGCCATTATTAAAGGAATAACCGGTGTGTTCGGTAATTCTTATGCCCTTATTGCTGATGCCATAGAATCCACCACTGATGTTTTTTCTTCGGCATTGGTGTTACTGGGTATAAGATATTCAACCAAACCTGCGGATGAAAATCATCCTTACGGGCATGGGAAAGCAGAGCCGCTTATTACTTTTGCAGTAGTAGGTTTTTTATTGATTTCTGCTACCATTATTGCTTACGAGAGCATTGTAAATATACAGACGCCGCACAAAATCCCCGAGAAATACACTCTTATTGTACTTGGGATTATTGTTATTACCAAAGAATTATTTTACCGTTTTGTATCGAAGAAAGGAGATGAAACCAAGAGCACTTCCTTAAAAGCCGATGCCTGGCACCACAGGAGCGATGCCATAACTTCCCTAATGGCTTTCCTGGGAATTTCAATAGCAATTTTTATGGGCAAAGGCTACGAAACGGCCGATGACTGGGCAGCTTTGCTGGCTTCTGGATTTATTGTATATAATGCGTATCTTATTTTCAGGCCGGCACTTGGCGAAATAATGGATGAACATGTGTACGATGATTTTACTGATGACATCAGGAAAATTGCTAACGAAGTCCCGGGAGCAATAAATATTGAAAAATGCTTTGTAAGGAAAGCAGGATTATTTTTTCATGTGGACTTACATCTTATCGTAAACGGGGAAATTAGTGTTACCAAAGGCCATAGTATTGCTCATGACCTTAAAGAACAGTTACAGGAGAATTTTCCTGAAATAGTTGATGTTCTCATTCATGTAGAACCCAATGATGATTTCAGGAAAATAACTTAATTGAGGTCAATTAGTTAAATGCAATTAATCTTAAAACTAATCAACTTATTAATTACAATTAAAATATACCTTTAATCAGTACACAGTCGGGACCTTTTTGCCATTCTGCTATAAATACAGTTGTTGAATATTCTAATGATATCCATAGGTTAATGGTTATTGCAATAGAAGTATAATGACCTTTTTAAAGTAAAAGAATAACTTCTACCCTATTTTTACCTTCTAACAGCATTTGTCTTAAAATGGCTAGACAATTTTACAACCACATTAAGAGCAATATTTAAGAATCTTCGATAAATTATGCTGTTACAATCAATCTGGAGTTTTACTTCTAAAGAAAAACAATCCTTAAAAATGTTTATTATGAAAAAACCAATTAAAATTATTCTTCTAATATTACTACCGCTCAGTATTCTTAGCTGTAGCAATAATGACGATAATATAGAGGAAGAAAAAATATATTATGACCTAATGATTAACAATGAAACTTCAGATGATATTGATATTTTCTTAAACACTGTATCCGACACCCGCGGATTTGTAAATAATGGCAGTATAGCTGCAGGCGGTGAGATGCTTATCAACGATCTTGAGGCCAATGTAACCTATGAAATCCGGGCAGTGAATAGTGGTGAACCCGTAGAAAATTTCTTAATAGAAATTCCTTTCGAAAATGACAATGCAGAACAACAAAGTATTTTAATTGAGAGATAATTTTTCCTGCTAAAAATAATTCTAAAGAATCGTAAATCAAAAACATGAATAAAGTTAATCTTGCAGACAAATTTTCCAGGTTTCAGGATCACTGGCATCCCAGGATAGTTGGTGAACTTAACGGGCAACAGGTAAAATTAGCAAAATTTAAAGGAGAGTTCATCTGGCACAAACATGACGAGGAAGATGAAATGTTTTATGTTGTAAAAGGAAAATTTAAAATGGAATTCAGGGACAAAACGGTGGAAGTTAAAGAAAATGAATTTCTTGTTGTTCCCAGAGGAACAGAACACCGCCCAATTGCAGAGGAGGAAGTACAGGTAATGCTATTTGAACCCGCATCCACTCTCCACACAGGTAATCAAAAAAGTGAACTGTCGCAGGATGATCAGGAATTTATTTAATTTTTCTTCCTGCCACTATTAAACAACTAAATCAATTAAAGTAAGCTAAAATAATTAACAATTTGACCCTAATCAGTTAATTGCAGAATAAAATAAGCAATCCTTCCGGGAAAAATTTTTCCTCCTCTGAGGAGTTTATTATGTTTGAGCAAATAGTAAAAAATAAAAATACAGATATGTTAAGATCCATGAAAATTAGAAATCTTCTGATGATTTTAAGTTTACTTCTTTCTGTTGGTGCTTTTGCACAAACGCAGCCAATGCCGCAACAAAAAGTTGAAGTAGATGTTAATGATGACGAACTTGCAAAATTTGCAGAGGCTTATCAGGAAATCAGAATGATCAATCAGCAGGCTCAGCAAAAAATGGTGGGTGTAGTAGAAAATGAAGGACTTGAAATTCAGCAGTTCAATAAAATGTACCAGGCATCTATGAACCCTAATAAAGAGATGCAGGCTACTGCCGAGCAACAGGAAAAATATGATTCTGCGGTACAAGCTATTGAAGGTATGCAAAGTGAATTTCAGACTGAAATGGAAAATGCTATCTCAGACAAAGGTTTTACAGTAGAGAGATATGAAAAGCTGGCAATGGCTTTGCAAACTGATCAGGAAATGCAGCAAAGGCTACAGGAAATGTTAGGTGGCGGTGGTCAACAGTAAAAATTTCCATGAAATAAATTATGAAAAGAGCAACCGAAAGGTTGCTTTTTTTGTTCATGAATTTCCTCTGAATATTAAGGTTTATAAAGGTGTAAGGTTTTATACCGATTTTAACTCTGCTACCTTCTTCAGGTTCGGCATTATACTTAACTTTATCCGGAAAATATCAGTTAATCTATTAAATTTAAAAATTGGATCTGACTCGCAAAACGTACTTTTTTTTCCATTTTTTACCCTTTCTCTTTTCCATCCAAGCATTTTCGCAGCCTATGAATCAAAAAGACAGCCTTGAATTCAATAATAAAACAGTACCGGATGTGATTTGGAGAGAAGCCTATATTGCGTTATCGCACTATCCGGAATTAAAGAATGTTCCTATAGAATTTAGGTTTAAAAAAAATATTAAAAAATCCTTTATGCAGGCTCAGCCTAAAGTGGGCGATTTTTTAAAAGCTAAAGGCAAACGTTCTTATTTTGTAAACATGAGCGAACGCTTTAGTATTGAAGGAAAGGAGTTTGATCTCACCAATGTCGCCTCTGATGTACTAATTGGATGGATAGGACATGAACTTGGACATATTATGGATTACAGGGATCGCAGTGCCTTAGCTATGGCCTGGTTTGGGTTAAGATATATTACCTCCCGCAGGTATTTGAAAGAAGCAGAGAGGGCCGCAGATACTTATGCAGTAAATCACGGATTGGGGGAATATATTATTGCTACTAAAGATTTTATCCTCAACCACGCCGATCTTTCAGAGAAGTACAAAAACCGTATTAAGACCCTTTATCTTTCTCAGGAAGAAATTATAGACCTGGTTGAGGAACTAAAAGATGAGGATTAGGAGCTTAATTGCTTTTTAACAAACTTCTCCCATTCCGCAAATTTCTCTTCATCCATTACCTTTTCCATTTTCACCTGACCACCTTTTTTCTTATTGGCCCCGCTCCATTCCGGAAATAATTCCGGAGGTACTTTGGTAACTTTTACACCCTTAAGGGCTTTAGATCGTGCTACTTTATAATTTTTATTAGCATCTTTAAGAGCTTCGTCAAGGGCATCTGCTAATTTGCTATCCTCAATATCAGCATCGGTCCCCAGGTACCATGAATGATTGAATTCGCCATTTATACGTACTGCTGCAAGCGTGAATTCCGGAATCTTAATGTCGAATTTCTCTTCCAGTTCCTTTACCGCATCATTCATTTTATTGACCGAGAGTTGAGATCCTACTACATTAAGAAAGAACTTTGTTCTTCCGGTAATTCGTATTTCATGTTTCTCAACATCAGTAAACTTTATGGTGTCTCCTATTAGATAACGCCATGCGCCGGAGACTGTACTAATTAACAAGACATAATCTTCCTCTCCGTTAACTTCAGAAAGGGAAAGAACCCGAGCTTCATTCTTTATTGATCCATCCTGATTTATATATTCTGGTTTGAAAGGAACAAATTCAAAATAAATACCATTATCCAGGATTAATTTCATAGAATGCGTATCTGGCCTGTCCTGAAGCGCAAGAAAACCTTCTGAAGCAAGGTAGGTGTCAACCACCTGTACGGGATGCTCTAATAAGGCATTAAAACTTTTCTCATAAGGCTCAAAAGCTACCCCTCCGGATGCATACACCCTAAAGTTTGGCCAGATTTCATGTATATTATTGAGGCCGTGGTATTCAATAACCTTTTTAATCATAAGCTCTGTCCATGAAGGGATACCACTAATGGCGCCAATATCCCAATCTTTAGCAGTTTCCGCTATTTTCTGGACCCGCTCGTCCCACTCTTCGATACTGGCAATTTCCAGACCCGGCTTATAATAGCCACGAAACCAAAAAGGTATATTGCTGGCACTTATTCCACTAATTTCTCCCTCCTGATGATCTCCCTCCTGGTGCAGATCTGTAGAACTACCCAACATCATAATCTCCTTTTCAAAAAAATCAGGCGGCAGGTCAAAATTGCTAAGAGCACTAACCTGCTTGATTCCGGCTTTTCTAATAGATTCAACCATATCCTGAGTTACTGGAATCTTCTTACTGGATTTACCGGTAGTACCGGAACTTATCGCAAAATATGGTGGTTTACCGGGCCAGGTAACGTCTTCCTGTCCTTCATGCAATCTGCTCCACCACTCCTCATTTAATTTGTTATAATCGAAATAGGGAACTTTTTCTGCAAAAGCAGCTTCTATGTCTTCAGCTTCCAAAATACCGGCAAAGTTATAGAACTTACCAAATGCTGTATCTTTAGCCTTTTCCAGCATCTTTTTAAGCTCTTCACGTTGTGCTTTTTCAGCATCAGCCTCAGAAACCAAATTGTCCCTGAGATCTATCAGGCTTTTTATTATAGAACCCATTATGGCCATATACCTCTTATTATTTACGTTAATATTTAATTCCGAAAATATTTAAAACCATATAAAGCATCATCACAATAATATCCAATTATAAAACTTTTAACTATTCGATTATTAGATTCATCTTAAGCCAAGTATTTCTCCTACTCTCTCCAGTTTTCTATTAAACAAACCATAAAATTTTCACACAATTTTAATATTTAAACTTTTTATCATTATTTTGCTGTTGAAGGATAAGACCTTCAGGATAACCCAATCTATCAATTAAAATTAACCACTATGATACAGGAACCCGCTGCTCATCCGGGCAGGTTTAAAATGGTACCTTATAATGAAGCTTCACCTGAGGTGAAAGCTATCTACGACGACACCAAAAAAACCCTCCAACTTCCATTTGTTTTAAACTGGTTTAAATGCCAGGGAGACAATGCTATACTGCTTAAAGGCAACTGGAGCAAACTTAAAAATACCTTGATGGAAGGTGAAGTACCTAATGTTCTTAAACAACTTATTATTTACAATGTTTCCCGTAAAAGAGGTTGTGAATATTGCTCCCACGCCCATGGGATTTTTGCCGATAGTATGAGTTCAATGATTTCTGACGAAGAGGGTTTTAAAGCTACTGAAAATATCGATTCGCCAACTATGCCGGTTAGCTATCGTATAGCTGTAAATGTGGTAACCAAAGCGGCACTTAATCATAAGGATATTTCTAATGAAGACTTTAAAGAACTTCAGGATACCGGATTTTCAAGAAGAGAAATCCAGGAACTAATGGCGCAGGCAGACCTTGTAAACATGCTGAATACCATTGCAGATGTTTCGGGTATAAAAATTGACAACGAGCTCCTGGAAACTATTGAATAATTTCTATCAGGAATAAATGTCTTCTATAAAGAATAATATTGCCCAGCACTATAGGATTACCTATGAGGCATATTCAAAATTTGCCAATGGTATAAATCGTTGTGGTACAATACCTGAAGTAATTGAAGGGCTGAAACTGCATTTAAAGTACCTTCTTAACTTTCATGTTATTAAAATGTTGTTTCAGCAGGAAGATCAGTTTTTATTCCTTTCCATTTTTAGAGATAATGTTTCCTATAGCATGATTGAAGAACAATCCCTTCTGCTCTATGAGCAGGAATTATTGAAAAATGGTGTTCCCATAAAAACCTTTGAGATACCGCAGGAAATATTGAAACATAAAATAAAGCCTTCGCAGTTGCAAAATGCCGAGTTATGGGCCTGGTCTTTTCAGAAGAATGAACGCAAAGTTTTGGTATCCCTTGTTGCCGATGAACTTACACCCTTTGCTTATGGAGATGTGGAAATATTAAAGCTCGTAACAGACTGTCTGGAAGCTAAATTCCAGGAAATATTCCTAAAGAACAAGCTGGCTGAGAGAAGCACCTCCCTCGCCCGGGCTTATCAGACTATTAAAGATCAAAATGGAAAAATCAGGGAGATTGTAGAAAACCAGAAAGAAATAATTGAAGAACGTACCAGGGAGATTGTTAAAAAGAATGAAAAATTACTCCACATTTCAGCCCTAAACGCCCATAATGTGAGAGAACCATTATCCAGAATCCAGGGAATAACGCAACTGCTTGAGGTATTTGATGATAAAACCTGTCGCGAAGAATTGTTTCCAAAACTTTATTCCTCTGTAGAAGAAATGGATGTGGTATTAAAAGAAGTAATTGAAATGGCTTCCCATGAACTGGTGAAGCTTAAAGCCGAAAAAGTATGAATCCAATTTATTTGATAGATGACCAGCCTATTGCTAACTTTATTACCAGGAAATTACTGGAAATTGAAGGCTATACTCAAAACATAAAAGATTTCACCAATCCGCTGGAAGCATTTGAAATAGTAGAAAATGAACAGGATGATGCTCTTATTTTTCTGGATCTTAATATGCCCGAAATGAGCGGCTGGGAATTTTTGGAAAAAATGAAAAGCCGCGGAATCTTTCACCGCACCGTAATTCTTACCTCAAGCACCAGTGAGCTGGATCATGAAAAAGCAGAAAATTATCCCTGGGTAATAGAATACGTGGTAAAGCCTTTAAACAAGCAAAAATTTACAAGTCTGGCCAATAATCTACAACAAAAACAACTTTAAATCTGGTGAAGCTGTGGAAATAAAACCCGATCATAAGGAACTACTTGAATTGGCACATGCTAAAATGTACTATGGAAAATATAAAGATTACTATTTATCTGATATTCCTGAATATTATTTGGTGTGGTATAAACAAAAAGGTTTTCCTGCTGGTAAGCTTGGGAACCAGATGCAACAGGTTTATGAACTGAAGTTGAACGGAATGGAAGGAATTCTTAAAAAACTAAGAATAAATTATCCCCGCTAACCTCTAGTAAGGCAGAATTTCTTCTTAAAAAGCCCAAAATATTACCTACATAACTTGTCCTCTTTTCCTTTTCTTATTCGTAATTTAGCGCCCTGAATAAAAAGAACGCAACAAATACTTCCAAAATGGCCGAAACCAAGTATATTTTTGTTACCGGCGGCGTATCTTCTTCTTTAGGAAAGGGGATAATTGCAGCTTCCTTGGCAAAACTTTTACAGGCGCGTGGCTTCAAAACCACTATTCAGAAACTAGACCCTTATATTAATGTAGATCCGGGAACATTAAACCCTTATGAACACGGGGAATGTTATGTGACCGAAGATGGCGCCGAAACAGATCTCGACCTTGGGCATTATGAACGATTTTTAAATGTTAATACCTCCCAGGCAAATAATGTAACTACCGGCAGAATTTACCAGAGTGTAATTGAAAAGGAACGCAGGGGTGAATTTCTTGGAAAAACCGTACAGGTGGTTCCGCATATCACCAATGAAATAAAGGAACGTATACAAATTCTGGGTAATAAAGGACATTATGATATTGTAATCACCGAAATTGGCGGTACAGTGGGCGATATTGAATCTTTGCCATATATAGAAGCGGTGAGGCAGTTAAAATGGGAATTAGGAGATGACAATGCACTGGTAATTCACCTTACATTGGTTCCGTTTCTTTCAGCTGCAGGGGAACTTAAGACCAAACCCACCCAGCATAGCGTTAAAACCCTGATGGAAAGTGGGATAAAAGCCGATATTCTTGTATGCCGAACCGAGCATGAACTTTCAGATGATATACGTCGAAAACTGGCAATTTTCTGTAACGTAAGGCAGGAAGCTGTTATCCAGTCCATAGATGCCGATACTATATATGATGTTCCCAATATGATGCTGAAGGAGGGGCTGGATTCAGTAACGCTCAAAAAGCTGAATTTACCCGATGACTCCACTCCTAATTTGAAACATTGGAACAATTTTCTGGAAAGGCATAAAAACCCGAAAGCTGAAGTAAGAATAGGGTTAATAGGTAAATATGTAGAACTTCAGGATTCATATAAATCTATACTGGAATCTTTTATTCATGCGGGTGCAGAGAATGAGGTGTTCGTGAATGTGGAAAGTATTCATTCAGAATTTATTAATGAGAACACCATTCAGCATAAAATAGCACACCTGGATGGCATACTGGTTGCACCCGGATTTGGAGAACGTGGGGTTGAAGGTAAAATAGATGCGGTACGTTTTGCGCGGGAAAACAAACTTCCATTCCTGGGGATTTGTCTTGGGATGCAAATGGCGGTTATAGAATTTGCCAGAAATGTAATGCAGCTAAAAAATGCCAGTTCTACCGAAATGGATGCCCATACCAAACATCCTGTTATTGATATTATGGAAGAGCAAAAAAACATCACACATATGGGTGGCACCATGCGTTTGGGTGCATGGGATTGTAAACTTGCTGAAGGTTCTATTATAAAAGATGCCTATAAAAAGGATGAAATAAAGGAAAGGCACCGTCACCGGTACGAATACAATAATAAATACAGGGAACAACTGGAAAAAGCCGGCATGGCTTCAACGGGTGTTAATCCTGAAACAGGCCTTGTGGAGGTGATTGAACTTAAGGAGCACCCCTGGTTTGTAGGTGTTCAGTACCATCCTGAATATAAAAGTACAGTTGCCAGTCCGCATCCTTTATTTGTTGCATTCGTTAAGGCCGCACACGAACATTCCAAAATTAAAAGTGCCAAGTTGGCACACAAATCATAATTGGTCATTTTTTTGACTAAAGCCAAGCTATAGCAATTTAGAATGGAAGAAAAGAAAATAGATATTCAATCCATCATTGGATTTTTACTTATTGGTGGAATTCTCTTGTGGATGTTGTACAACAATTCTACAGAAAAAGCCCAGCTACAGGAACAACAGGAATCTGAACAGGTTAAAATAGAAGAAGCCGAAAACACGCCTACCCCTGAAGCAGAAGCCTCTTACGCAGATCGGGATTCTACTGCTCTTGCTGCGGCACAACAACGGTTGGGAGCTTTTGGATATTCCACTACACTTGAGTCAGCTTCTGAAAATACTACAACAGTTTCCAATGATGTTTTGGAGATTACTGTTGAAAACAAAGGTGGATATATTTCTGAAGCCAGGTTGAAAAATTTTAAAACTTTTGATTCCATTCCGGTTTATCTTATTAAAGACGGTAATGCATCATTTAACCTTAATTTCTCAACCACTGATGGCCGCAGCCTGAACACGGAAAATCTTTACTTTGAACCCGAGCTTTCTCAAAGTGGGGAGAACCATGTTCTTTCAATGAAACTGAAGGTTTCCGAAAATGAATTTCTGGAGTACCGTTACGTGCTGAGACCTAATGAGTATATGATGGGCTTCAGCATACGCTCACAGGGCCTTAATGATGTTTTTGACAGTAACCAGTCCATCAACATGGATTGGAAATTAAAAGGCTATCGCCATTCTAAAAGTATTTCCTACGAAAACAGGTACACCACGCTCAACTATGGTTACGGCGGAGATGAAGATGATGATTTGGGGCAGGGAGAACTTGATGAGGACGAGGAAGAAGATATTGCCTGGATAGCCTATAAACAACACTTCTTTTCCTCTATTCTTCTAACCGATACGCCATTTGAACGGGCACAGTTCCGTTCAGAAAATCTTGTGGAAGATGAAGAGGTAGACACGGTTTACACCAAAGCATTTGCAACCAGTGTTCCGCTGGAACTTCAGGGAGGCGAACTTACCTACAATATGGACTGGTATTATGGCCCTACAGATTATAAGATTCTTGATGATTACGATCGTAACCTGGATGAAATTGTTCCTCTTGGATGGGGTATTTTTGGCTGGATTAATAAGTATATCTTTATACCGTTTTTTGCCTTTCTAAGCAGCTTCCTGCCAAGCTATGGGATTGCAATTATTGTAATGACCATTGTGGTAAGAATTGTATTATCTCCGGTAACTTATAAATCCTATTTATCCCAGGCCAAAATGAGAATCCTGCGCCCGGAGATAAATGAGATCAATGAGAAGCACAAGGACAACCCAATGAAAAAGCAGCAGGAAACCATGAAGCTTTACAGCAAAGCAGGTGCCAGCCCAATGAGTGGTTGTTTGCCGGCCCTGATGCAAATCCCGGTATTCTATGCACTGTTTCAGTTTTTCCCAAGTGCATTTCAATTAAGGCAAAAAAGTTTCCTTTGGGCAGATGACCTTTCGAGTTATGATGTAATTGCCAATTTGCCTTTCACCATTCCGTTCTATGGAGACCACGTGAGTCTCTTCCCTATTCTGGCTTCTATCGCAATATTCATTTATATGATGATGACCACGGGACAGAATATGCAGGCAAGCCAGCAACCGGGAATGCCTAATATGAAGTTTATTATGTACCTCTCGCCATTGTTAATGCTTTTCTTCTTTAATAATTATGCCAGTGGACTTTCCTTGTATTATTTCGTTTCCAATCTTATTACCATTGGAATCATGCTGGTAATTAAACATGTGATTGTTGATGATGAAAAAGTGCATGCTAAAATTCAGGCGAACAAGCAAAAGCCTAAAAAGCAAAACCGCTTCACTAAAAAAATGCAGGAAATGATGGAGCAGGCTGAAGAACAGCAAAAACGAGGAAAAAAATAAATTCCTTTTATTATTAATCTAAAGGTGTGTAAATAATTGATATTTACGCACCTTTCTTTTTTTAAGACATTTCTTCGGAACAACAACTAAACTGGTAAATACTCCTGAATTAAATTTTTCTACTGGAACAGGCAGTTTTATAATAACGATTCATATTAATTTTAGCAGACATTCAAATAAAATTCCAATATATTTACATCCCAAATAAAACCTACTTATTATGAAAAGATTATTTATCCTATTAATCCCAATGATGGCTATGGCAGCCTGTAGCAGTGACGATGATGCCTCCGGAAGTTCTGATGACCAGATTCTGGGCACCTGGTATTTAGCTGAAATCAATAATGCTGGAAATCTTCCTTTTGTAGTTAACGACTGTACTTCAGATTCAAATATTACCTTTAACAGCGATAATACTGCTTACTCGGAATATTACACCGTAACTACAAGTAGCAACTGTATTTCAGAGGAAGAAGAAGGCAACTGGAGTAAAGGTGATGAGGAATCAAAATATACATTTAGTATTCCATTCTTAGGGCCCCGTGAAGGTACAGTAATATTTTCCAGCGAAACCGAGTTCTCTTTCTATCCGGATGATTTAACCAGTGACGATCCTAATAACGATCCTTATATTGTTTTTGAAAAAAGATAATTGTACTAGACATAAATTCCAGATGTAGGGCGACTTTTGTCGCCCTTATTTATGACTTTTGTCGCCCTTATTTATTTCGTAATTTTGCGCTGAAATTTTCGACTTTAAAGAGGCAAACTGAAGAAGCAAATATGAAAAAAGTAGTTGTTGGCTTATCCGGAGGTGTAGATTCCAGTGTTTCAGCTTATTTGCTGCAGCAGCAGGGTTATGAGGTGATTGGCCTTTTTATGAAGAACTGGCATGATGATTCGGTGACTATTTCGGACGAATGCCCATGGCTGGATGATAGTAATGACGCTATGATGGTTGCTGAAAAATTGGGTATTCCTTTTCAAACTGTAGACCTTAGTGAACAATATAAGGAACGTATCGTGGATTATATGTTCAACGAATACGAACGTGGCAGGACGCCTAATCCCGATGTACTGTGCAATCGCGAAATAAAGTTTGATGTCTTTATGAAAATAGCCCTTTCCCTGGGGGCAGATTATGTGGCTACAGGCCATTATTGCCGCAAAGCTGAAATTGATAAAAATGGAGATAAAATTTATCAATTGCTGGCTGGAAAAGATAATAACAAAGATCAATCATATTTTTTATGTCAACTCACACAGGAGCAATTGGCAAAAAGTCTTTTTCCAATCGGGGAACTGCAAAAATCTGAAGTCCGCAAAATTGCCAAAGAGCAAAATCTGGTGACGGCAGATAAAAAAGATTCCCAGGGCTTATGTTTCATCGGAAAGGTAAGACTACCGGATTTTCTTCAGCAGAAATTACAACCTAAAGAAGGAAACATTATAGAAATTGAAGCCGAAAGAGAATGTTATTCCGAAAAAAGAAAAGAATTTACCTCAAAAACTGAAGAATTAAAGCACCTGTCTCAGAAGTACAAATATGCCTCTGCAGATGGCAAGGTGGTAGGAAAACATCAGGGAGCCCATTACTTTACTAAGGGCCAGCGTAAAGGCCTTGCCGTTGGAGGAACGCCTGAACCGCTTTTTGTAATTGATACCGACGTAGAGGAAAATATCATTTACACCGGCCAGGGAAAAGATCATCCCGGCATCTACAGGAAAGCACTTTTTGTTAATAAGGATGAAGTACACTGGGTAAGAAAAGACCTTGCTTTAAAAGCAGATGAAGAATGGGGAATAAAAGCTCGCATCCGTTACCGGCAGCCTTTACAGGAAGCAAAACTGTACCAGATAGAAAACGGAATGTACATTGTCTTTAATGAACCGCAGGCTTCTATTACTGAAGGCCAGTTTGTAGCATGGTACGAGGGGGATGAGTTGTTAGGTTCAGGAGTTATTTCTTAACTTCGAAAAAATTTGACTGCATGTCCCGTAACAGAATTACTGAACTTTTTAAGATAAAATATCCTTTAATCCAGGCAGGAATGGTTTGGGCCAGTGGCTGGAAACTGGCCAGCGCTGTTAGCAACGCCGGCGGACTTGGAATTATAGGATCCGGCTCTATGTATCCTGATGTTTTAAAGGAACATATTATAAAGTGTAAAGCAGCCACAGATAATCCCTTTGCAGTAAATGTTCCCATGCTCTACCCCAATGTAGAAGATATAATGGAAATTATTATTAAAGAAAAAGTTCCCATTGTTTTCACTTCAGCAGGAAATCCTAAAACCTGGACAAAACATTTACAGGAAAATGGAATAAAAGTGGCTCATGTGGTGAGCAGCCTCAAATTTGCTTTAAAGTCTCAGGAAGCCGGTGTTGATGCTATTGTTGCTGAAGGTTTTGAGGCCGGGGGACATAATGGCCGGGATGAAACCACAACTTTCACCCTTATTCCAATGGTAAAGGAAAAACTGGAAATTCCACTGATTGCTGCGGGAGGAATTGCCACAGGCCGCAGCATGCTGGCTGCTATGATTTTAGGCGCCGATGCTGTACAGGTAGGAAGCCGTTTTGTTGCTTCCCACGAGGCCTCTTCCCATCAAAAATTTAAGGATCTTGTAGTTGCTGCGCAGGAAGGAGATACGGTGCTAACACTCAAAGAGCTTGCTCCGGTACGTCTTTTAAAAAATAAATTTTATAAGGATATTCAGGAGCTTTACCTTAAAAATCCACAAAAAGAAGATCTCATAAAGTTGTTAGGACGGGCACGGGCAAAAAGGGGAATGTTTGAAGGAGACCTTGAAGAAGGAGAACTCGAAATAGGACAAATTGCCGGACTCATTCATAACATAAAACCTGCTGCCGAAATTGTTAAAGAAATTATTGAAGATTTTGAAAAGGCAAAAGCCGGGGCAGCCAGACTCTAATCGATGTAGGCTTTGTATTTTTTAAGTTCCTCCTGCACAAATTCCCTCCACTTTAATTCTTCTTCCTCAATTTTACTGTGGTTAGTATCCGAATCAAATTTTTGCTGCATGGCCTTCTGCTGTTGTTCGAATTTTTTGTAAAGTGCGATCAAATCTTTCTTTATATTTTCACCAATTTCATATTCTGAAATTGCTTTTCGAAATTTCCTGGCATGAAGTTCGGCAATATCAAAATGTACCTGTTCATGCGCCAGCAGGTAATCCTTCTTTATAATTTCTTTCTTCCAGGAAGATTGCGGGTAGAAAAAACTCTCAATTACATAATCTAATTTTGCAACACCGTTCTTACTGCTATAGCTCCAGGAAAAGCTGATTCCGGCATTGGTATTAGCCTTAAAAGGACTTAATGCTACAGGTTTTCCTTTAAAATCTGACCACACAAGTGGCTGGTTTTCCTGCCATTTTATTTTCTCATTTTCTTGTTGAGAAAAACAGCAAATACTACAAAAGAGGCAAATAATGAGAAAAAGTCTGGCCATTACTTATAGTGAAAGCTGATGTTCTTTTCCATATCCGGATGAAGGCTATGTAGCACCGGACAATTTCTGGCGGTATTTTCAAGGATTTTTTTTTCTTTATTTTCAAATTCCCTGGTAAATTCTATTACTACCTCAACTTTAGAAATTCTTCGTGGATCAGCTGCCATGGTCTTGTTTACCGAAGCCGTAGCACCCGAAATATCAATTTTCATAGCTTCAGCTTTAATTCCCATTACGGTAAGCATACAGGATGCCAATGCCGTTGCCACAGTATCGGTAGGAGAAAAGGCTTCCCCTTTTCCATGGTTATCCACGGGTGCATCTGTTATTATTTTTGCACCACTTTGAAGATGTTCTGCCTCCATCCTTAAATTACCCTTATAAACTACTTTAGAAGTCATTTTCTACACTTAAAGTTAGATCCGGATTTATGCGCATAATATATACTGCATCGTTATGAAAGCCTCCACCAGAACGTGGCAGGTAATGGAATTTATTTTCATTATACTCCGTATAACCTTTATAGCGCTCAAAAGAATCATACAAATCTTCAGCAGTTGCGAGCCTTAACAAAACATCCAAAGTTAGATCGTATCCTCTTACCGCATACTGGTTCGGGTTCACCCCATATTTTTCAGTATATTCTTCTATAAATTCTTTAGAAACATTTTCATCAAATTCTTTATCTACGGAAGGATAACGAAATTTCAACCTTGCCAGGTGCTCATTTGCAACATTATCATTATCATACCCGCTGCCTTTGCTGGTAGTTAGCAGACTAATATTTTTATCTCTGGCCAGCCTGTTAAGGCCTGAAGTTACACTGTTTAAAATACCTACATTGTTGGATTCTAAAATCACCCAGTTCTCACGATTAGGATCTAAGACCGCATTCATAGCATTTTCTGAAACATATCCTTCAGACGGGTTAACAAACCGTGCATTGGAAAGGATTCTACCCAGCCTGCTCTTTATCTCATAATTTGTTCCATCGGCAATAATCACCACATTTTTATTCCCGGCGTTCTTTTGCAGATAGTTTAGCATGGCATCAACCAACATTTCATCTGTAGGACGGGACTGGAATAAATTCATATAAGGCTTCATTGCCTTATTGGAAAGCGGACTTATTACCGGAATATTTTCTGCGGAAAGCTGTGCCGCAGCGGCTTCTGTAGTAGTCTGCAGTAATGGACCAATAACCGCATTTACATTACTGAAGTTATGTGTATTAATAATATTATTGACTTGCTGGGCATTCTGCTTAGTATCGTAAACCCTAAGATTGGTAGAAATCCCCAAATCTTTTGCCTCTTCTACAGCCATAAGAACCCCGCTGTAAAAATCAAGGGAAATTCGCAGCACCCTATCATTTAAAATGGCATCTTTATAAGTTTTGGTGGAATCGTTTTCTATTTTATTCAAGTTGTAAGGCAACATAACCACCACCTCTTTGGTTTCAAAATTTGAAATGTCATTTTTTAGATCTATGCTTTTTCCTGAAGCTTCATCAAAATTATCAATACTCAAATCAGTAGTATTAGTATCTGGATCTGCTGGAATTTTTAATACCATCCCGGATTTCACTCCATCTGTAAGTGCTGGATTAAGAGCTATTAGAGAATCTTTATCTATTCCAAATCTCTGGGTAAGCCTGAAGAAATTTTCCTTCGGCTTTACCTCATAAAATTCAAAAGTTTCATCAGTAATAATAACAGAATCATCAAGGACATTAGTTCCTACTTTCAGCATAATTCCAGGCTGAAGCACTCCCACTTTGGGGTTCATCTCTTCCAGTTCCTGCACAGTAAGGCCATATTTACGGGCAATTCCGTATTTTGTTTCCTTCGGGAGCACTACATGTTCCCGGGTGTTCCTGGTCTCCTGTGGCTTTGCCTGATTTGTTTCCGGTGATGCTGTTGCAGCGGCAGCATTAGAATTCTGCGCAGCATCCTGATTCGCTTTTACAGGAATACGAATTTCTTCCCCGGTTTGCAGCTCTTCAGAATAAAGATGTTTATTGTAGCGCTTTATTTCATCTATTTCCACATTATATTGTTGTGAAAGTCCAAAAAGGGTTTCTTTTTTAGCAACTTTATGAGTCCTGAAAGAGACAGCCCCCTGTGTGCTAACTGCCTCCCCGGAAGATGATAAAGGAATAACCAGTTTTGCAGAAGCGTCTATACCATTTTTTGCGTCAGGATTATATTTATAAATATCCTCTTTCGTGATGTTATAAGTTCGTGCTATACTGCTTACAGTCTCTCCCGGTGCCACAGTATGATATTGATATTGCTGGGCTAAAGCTTCAAAAGTAAAAATCTGAAACATTAGACACAACGCGAAAAGGTATTTCATCTTCAATATTTTTTATTGTTCAAAACAACTTTTATTCCCATTCAATGGTGGCAGGCGGTTTTGAACTTATATCATAAACTACTCTGTTAACGCCCTTCACCCTGTTAATTATTGTGTTTGATGTTTTTTGCAGAAAATCGTAAGGTAAGTTCACCCAGTCAGCCGTCATTCCATCCGTAGATTCTACTGCCCTTAAAGCTACCACCTGTTCGTAGGTTCGCTCATCTCCCATAACTCCCACCGATTGTATCGGTAAAAGAATTGCTCCTGCCTGCCATACTTTATCGTAAAGCATCCAGTCTCTAAGGCCCTGAATGAAGACATGATCCACTTCCTGTAAAATTTTAACTTTTTCAGCAGTGATATCCCCAAGAATCCTGATAGCAAGTCCAGGCCCCGGAAAGGGATGCCTGCCAAGTAATTCAGGGTCTATCCCAAGTTCTTTTCCAACTCGTCTCACCTCATCTTTAAAGAGCATCCTTAACGGCTCCACCACTTTCAGCTTCATAAAATCGGGCAATCCCCCAACGTTGTGATGGGATTTGATGGTAACTGAAGGCCCGTTTACTGAAATAGATTCAATCACATCGGGATAAATAGTGCCCTGCGCTAAATAAGTTACATCAGTAATTTCATGAGCCTCATCATCAAAAACTTCAATAAAAGTATTCCCTATCGCCTTTCGCTTTAATTCGGGATCACTAATTCCTGCAAGGGCATCCAGAAAACGTGCTGAAGCATCTACTCCCTTCACGTTCAATCCCATATCTTTATATTGATCGAGAACACTTTCAAATTCGCCTTTCCGCAGCAAACCATTATTTACAAATATGCAATAAAGATTTTTCCCGATTGCCTGATTTAACAAAACAGCAGCAACCGTGGAATCAACTCCTCCGCTCAAGCCCAGTACCACTTTACCGTCGCCTACTTTTTCCTGCAATTCCGAAACTGTTAAATCTACAAAAGCTCCCGGCGTCCAGCTTTGTTCCACGCCACTTATTTTAACGAGAAAATTCTCCAAAAGTCGCTTCCCGTCTGTAGAGTGATAAACCTCAGGATGAAACTGAATGGCAAATGTTTGTTCTCCTTCAATTCGATATGCAGCATTAAGTATATCACTTGTACTGGCAAGGCGTACGGCATTTTCGGGTAACTCCCTGATGGTATCGCTATGACTCATCCACACCTGAGAATTTTCAAGAATATTTTCAAAAAGCTGCTCCTTGTCCTTTATTACTGAAAGGTTTGCCCGGCCATATTCCCGTGTTTCTGAAGGTTCTACTTTTCCGCCATGGAAATGCGCAAAATATTGCGCACCGTAGCATACCGCCAGAATTGGCAATTTTCCCCTTATTTTTGAAAGGTCGGGATGCGGCGCATCTTCAGCCCTTACTGAAAAAGGACTTCCAGAAAGAATCACGGCTTTAAAACCCGAAAGATCCTCAGGAACCTTATGAAAAGGATGTATTTCACAATAAATATTTAATTCTCTTACACGTCTCGCGATGAGTTGGGTATACTGCGAGCCGAAATCTAGGATAAGTACGTTTTGTTGCATGTGCAAAAGTAAGAATTTGAGGTAAAAATAAAATAGCAATCTTATTATTTTATACCTTTAATTCTCTCTAAAATCCCCATGATTATGAAATACATTAGCGCCATTATATTCTCCATCGCAATTGTAGTCGCAGCAGTATTCTTAGGAAATTCTTATGTAAGCCGGGCAAATCCCGACGGAACAATTTCGGTTACAGGCTCAGGCAGTGAAAATTTCACTTCTGACCTGATTGTTTGGGAGGGGCAATTTAGCCGAATGAGCCCAAACCTGGAAGAGGCATATAATGAATTGAACAATGATAAAGAAACAGTAAGGCAGTACCTAATTGATAAAGGAATTAAACCGAAAAATATCGTCTTTAACTCCGTTCAAACAAATGAGCAAAAGGAAAACCAATATCAAAATGGGAATTTTGTTGGCAGTATTTTTAAAGGCTACGAACTTATTCAAACCGTAAAAATAGAATCCAACAACGTGGAACTTATTGAAAATGTTTCCCGCGAAATTACTGAACTTCTCAATAAAGGTGTCCAGTTTAATTCCACTCCGCCGCGATATTATTACACCAAAATAGCCAATTTAAAAATAGAAATGATTTCCAAAGCTACCGAAGATGCACGCTTAAGAGCTGAAAGAATTGCTGAAAACAGCGGTGGCAGCCTTGGGGAACTGAAGCGTGCCGACATGGGCGTTTTCCAGATCACCGGCCAGAACAGCGGCGAAGATTACAGCTGGAGTGGCGCCTATAATACAGCCGATAAGCGAAAAACCGCTTCTATCACTATGCGACTGGAGTATGAAATAGATTAAGAATGATAAGCTTTAAGCTATAGGCTACAAGTTTTAAAACCTCCCCGCCCTTTGGGCACCCTTCCTTGGAAAAAGGAGGGGAACAAAAACAGTAGAAAAGCTCCTTCCCTATTTTTAAGGGAAGGTGGATTAATCATCGGCAGAAGATTAAGACGGAAGGGTTAAACAGTTAGATAATCACATTCTATAACTGCACAACTTTGTCATAATTTATCTCTGAAAATCCTTAATTTGAATTTACTATAATGTTACTTCCCTACCTTAAAGAGGTTCTTAAAAGAAACATCAAAGATCAATACTATGGGGATTCTTACCTGTGAATGGAAAAAACTGGCATTTGCCAATTATATAGTTTCACCGAAAATTCTGGAAAGCTACCTGCCAAAATACACTGAGATAGATTTTTTCCACGGAAAATGTTTTGTGAGCCTAGTTGGTTTTCAGTTTAAAAATGTAGCCGTTGGCGGGATTAAAATTCCTTTTCATACTAGTTTTGAAGAAGTTAATCTACGCTTTTATGTAAAACATTTCAACGGAAAAGAATGGCGCCAGGGAGTTGTTTTTATTTCTGAAATAGTCGACAAAATAAGCCTCACAATATTGGCTAATAATCTGTTACATGAAAGTTACCAAAACATGCCGATGCGGCACACTGAAGAAAAATTCGCAGAATTTAACAAATATGGTTATTTCTGGAGAAAAGAAAATGAATGGCAGCACTTTAAAGTCAGCGCCGATAAAAATCCTTTAAACGTCGATAAGAATTCTGAAACTGAATTTTTAATCCAGCGTCTCTGGGGCTACGGCAAACATAGCGAAAAAGTAACCAATGAATATCACGTTGTGCACCCGTTATGGCAAGTCTATAAAGTAAAAAACTACTCTATAAAAGCAGATTTTAAGCTCTTCGGAAATGATTTTTCCCATCTTAACAATGCAAAACCACATTCCATCATTTTAGCCGAAGGCTCTAAAACCACCGCAGAGTATCGTGGAAAGTTGAAATAGCATATGTAATTGATTCTATTACAAACCACCCCGCCCTTCGGGCACCCCTCCTTAAAAAAGGAGGGGAACAAATGCAATACCAATTCTAACCCGGTATTGCGAGGCAACAGCAGAAGCAATCTGTTCATTAGATGAATCAAAATATCATTCTTACTTCAGATTATGAGATTGCTTCGCTCCATTACATTACGCTCGCAATGTCGACTTCAAACTCTGTTCTACTCCATAGATTCCAGAATCAAATCTATGTCCTCTTCAGTAGTATCGGGATTGATAAAACAAAATCGCGATACGGTTTCCTTCTTCCACTTAGTTGGAGTCACCAGGGCAAATCCGTCACTATGATTTTTATAGGTCCAGTCCCGGTAATCTTCCGCAGCCCAGTCTTTTCTTCGGAATAAAACTACCGATAAGCTTGGAGGCCTTACCAGTTCAAGATTTTCCCTTTCTTCTATTTTTTTGGCAGCAATTTGTGCAAGCTCAATTCCCCTTTCAATAGCCTGGCGATACTTATCTGTTCCGTGCATGGCCAGTGAAAACCATAAAGGCATTCCGCGAACCCTTCTGGTAAGCTGAATTTGATAATCTGCCGGATTAAAACCCTGTGCACCTTCATCCCTGAAAATTTCAAGATAAGAACCTTCCTGTGCATGGGCATTTTTTGCCAGCTCCAGATTTTTATAAATTACCGCACCACAATCATAAGGTGAAAATAGCCATTTATGAGGGTCTATAGTAATACTGTCTGCTTTTTCAATTCCTTTAAAAAGAGGCCTTACAGAGTCGGCAGCTAAAGCCCCGCCGCCGTAAGCGCAGTCTACATGAAACCAGACATTTTCCTTTTCACATACATCGGCAATGCTATGCAGCTCATCAATAATACCGGCATTTGTGGTCCCACCGGTAGCCACAACTGCAAAAAGCCTTTTCCGGTCTTTTTCCTCAAGTTCATTCATAGCATTTTCCAGTTCCCGCCCGGTGAGATTCTCTTCTTCACAATCTATCATCACCACATCGGCATCAATAACTTTAGCCATAGCCTGAATAGAACTATGCGCCCCGTGTGAAGTTAACATTAATGCTTTCACGCCAACATTGGCCGAATTTCGTGCCCGCCATTCTTCCCGCGCGGCAACCATTGCCGAAAGATTGGCTGCAGTACCGCCACTGGTAAAAACACCAAAAGCGCCTTCCGGCAAACCGGTAAGTGAAACCAGCCATTTCATTGCCTGGTTTTCACAAAATATTCCTCCCGCGCCTTCCATCCAGTAAGCGCCATGAATACTGGAGGCCGATGTAACCAAATCAAACATTATTGCTGCCCTTGTTGGGGCTGCCGGCACAAAAGCAAGGTGGCGAGGATGGTCTATTGGCACGGTAGCCTTTACCAGTACATCACGAAAAAGCTTAAAAGCATTTTCGCCCCCAATTCCTTCGGGAGTAATGGTCTGGCCCACAATTTGAAATAATTCATCTTCCTTTTTGGGAGCTCCCATTTCGGGAGTTACGTTGGAGATACGGTCTATGGCGTACTTCATGACGTCCAGCGTCATTTCCACCAGGTCCATATCTATGGTATGCATCTTATTTTTGTTCTTGTCCAAAAGTCAAAATTTTAAAGTTTTCGTCTAACGGATTTAGATGTTCAATTAAGGTTGTGATAAACTCTTCCCCATGTTGCGCATAAAATTCAGAGAAATTAGCCTGCCGTTCCTGCAACGCGCCGTTGGGAAAAAGCTCATTCTGAAGTTTTGAAATACGGGTAACCTCATCTTTTAATTTACGCTTCTGGGCTTTTAACAATCTCTTTTCCAAATGCTCCAGGCCTTTTAGCTGCTTTACCTCCTGGGCTTTTACAGCTCCAAGAAAGGTTTTATCGGTTTTTTCAGCTAACTCATACATTTGCTGAAACTGCTCCTTTAAATGTTCCTTTTGCGGACTGAAATCAATATCTATATCTGATATTTTTCGCACTTTTCTGTTGATGAGTTCATATTGCTTCAGAAAAAGCTCTTTATTACTAATATTGAGGTTTTCCCTCTTGCTTTTTTGTTTTTCTGTTTGCACCAGTACCGAATTCCGCAGAAGCAGTATGGGAAAAGTCACATTTTCAGCTTCAAAATAAGCCTTCAGTTCAAACCAGTAAGCCAGTTCTCCTCCCCCGCCAATATAACAGAGATTTGGAAGAATTACTTCTTCATATAAAGGACGCATTACCACATTTGGGCTAAAACGTTCCGGATGCTCTTCCAGCTCGGCCAAAAGTTCTTCCCGGCTCCACTTGATATTCTCCATTTCATGAACATAAAAAGCACCTTCCCGCTCTATAATCCTTTCCCGAAAATCTTCAGTTAAATAAAACAAGTTAATCTCCCGCGGATTTACCTGAATATTATATCCTAAACCGGCCAGAGCTTCAGCTGTTTTAGAAGTTTTTTCATGAGAAATCTGCTGAAAAAGTTCATTTTTAGCATATGGAACAAATAATTTCTTCAGCTTTTTATCCTGCGCATCCAGTATTACAAGTCCGTATGCCCTGAATAATTCATTGGCTAAAAAACGGGTGGCATTGGTAAGGTTATCATGTTTCAGATAGGCTGTTTCAAATAAATTCTTCAGAAAGTCGGCATCTTCCCCCACTCCTATTTCTGCGGAAAAAAGATTAAAAACTTCCTGCAGGCCTTCAGTAGAAAGATAACCCACAGCAGTTTTACCCGCTCTTTCTTCTGTGCTGTTCCATTTAAATTTCTTTCCCTTTAAATTAAAAAAACTGATTTCTTCAAAATCGTGGTCTTCGGTTGCCATCCAGTAAACCGGCACAAAATCATACTCAGGATACTTCTCTTTGAGCATCCGGGTAAGATTAATGGTAGAAATAATTTTATAAACGAAATACAGCGGCCCTGAAAAGAGGTTGAGCTGGTGGCCTGTGGTAACGGTAAAAGTACTTGTTTTGCCGAGCGCCTTTATATTTGCTTCCGTAGCTGCCGAAGTGTGTATATTTTCATACTGGGTTTCCAATACTTCAACGAGGACTTTACGGTTTTCTACCGAAAAAGAATCCATTTTTTCCTCAATCTGCTGCCCGAAATTATCAATTTCAGGATAGCGGCTATAGAATTTTTTTAAATCTTCTTTACGGTCCAGGTAATCAAGAATAAGCCTGGAAAAATAATTAGTTTCGGAGTAAGGTATACATTCTGAAGGCATGCGCTTGAAACAATTTTTTGGTAAAGATAAGGCCTTTTAGACAGGAATATAAATTCTCTTTGATTTAGGACTTTATTAACAGGAAGAAGAAAAATACAAATTCAATAAAAAAATCAGACATAATTCCGCTACCCGCAATTTTCATCCATTTCTTCAAATATAGGGTTTGCATTTAAGCCTGCTGCACTATATTTACGGCAGTCATTAACAAGATTTACCATAAATGAAGAACACTTTACGCTCTCTTGCCTTACTATTTATTTTTCAATTTTTACATGCACAGCAATCTCCTGAAGAATTTTTAGGATATGAATTAGGTACAAATTTTTCCCGTCATGCCGATGTGGTAAATTATTTTGAAGATGTAGCACATAATTCTCCTCTTGTGCAATATCAGCAATATGGAAAAACCAATGAACGGCGGCCACTCACTTATGCAATAATTTCTTCGGAAGAAAATCTACGGAATCTTGAAGAAATAAGGGAAAATCATCTAAAAAGTGCCGGTTTAACTGAAAATTCCGCTTCCGCAGCTACAGACAAAGCCATTGTCTGGCTGAGTTATAACGTGCATGGCAATGAAGCTTCCAGTACAGAGGCTGCCATGGCCACGCTTTACAGCCTGATCACGGAACATAAAGACTGGCTGGAAAATACAATTATCATAATTGATCCCTGCGTAAATCCTGACGGGCGGGACCGGTACGTGAACTGGTACAACCAGGTAAAAGCAGATCCTTATAATGCTCTGCAATCGGCTACAGAACATCACGAACCATGGCCGGGAGGTAGACCAAACCATTATTTATTTGATTTGAACCGCGACTGGGCCTGGGCCACTCAGGTAGAAACCAGGCAAAGGCTTGAAATTTATAATCAATGGATGCCGCATATTCATGTAGATTTTCATGAACAGGGAATTAACGAACCATATTATTTTGCGCCTGCGGCAGAGCCATTTCATGAAATCATCACTCCTTTCCAAAGGGAATTTCAGAACAAAATCGGGAAAAACAACGCGAAGTATTTTGATGAAAAGGGCTGGTTGTTCTTCACCAAGGAACGTTTTGATTTGCTTTACCCCAGCTACGGTGATACGTATCCCACCTATATGGGGGCAATAGGAATGACTTTTGAGCAAGCTGGTCACGGCCGTGCCGGATTGGGAATTAATACGGATGAGGGATTAGTACTTACTTTAAAAGACAGGGTTGCCCATCATTTTACTACGGGAATTTCTACCGTTGAAGTAGCTTCTCAAAATGTAAATGAACTTTCAAGTAACTTCAGTCAGTATTTTAAGAGTGGAGATTTTGGATATAAAAGTTATGCCTTAAACGGAAGTGAAGACCAGCTTGCCGCAGTTAAGGAACTTCTAGACAGGCATGAAATTGATTATGCTTACGCCGGGAATCAGCGGGTGAAAGGCTATAGCTACACTTCCAACAAAAATGAAAGTTTTACAGCATCAGAAAACACCCTGGTTGTAAACACAGATCAGCCAAAGGGAAAAATGGTAAAGGTTTTGTTCGAACCGGCAACAAAGCTGAACGATTCACTTACTTACGATATCACCGCATGGAGCCTGCCTTATGCTTACGGTTTGGATGCAATTGCCAGTGAACGCAATATTTCTACTGTTTCAAAATCGGCTGCAAATCAGGTAAACAACAGCGTTAATCCTTCAGGAGCCGGCTATATTTCCAAGTGGGGAAGTATGCAGGATGCACGTTTCCTGGCAGATTTGATAGAGGCTGATGTAAAAGTGCGTTTTTCCGAAGTGCCATTTAGCAGTGAAGGGAAAGAATTTGACCGCGGAAGCTTGATTATTACCAAAAGTGATAACCGGAAACTTAAAAATTTCGACCAAAAAGTAGTTGAAATTGCCAATAAACATCACCGGCAGCTAACCACCGCCACTACCAGTTTTGCCGGCAGCGGGCCTGATTTTGGTTCGCCACAGGTAAAACTTGTAAATGAACAGCGAATTGCGGTATTAAAAGGTGAAGGCACCTCTTCCCTGAATGTGGGAGAAGTGTGGCATTTTTTTGAACAGGACCTGGAATATCCAATTACCCGCCTGGATACCGATTATTTCGAAAATGTTGATCTCTCCAATTTTGATGTACTTATGATGCCTGAGGGCTACTACGGCAGCATTTTTGATGAACCTGTGCTGAATAAAATTACAGATTGGGTGAAAAACGGCGGCAAAGTAATTGCCATAGGTAGCGCAACCGGATATTTTAGCAGCAGGGATAATATTGCCCTCCGGGAGAATAAAACTTCGAGTATTGAAGATACCACTAAAACGGGAAATTTAGTCCCGTATGAGATGCGTGAACGGGAAGACATCAAAAACTTAATTACAGGAAGTATTGTTAAAACAAAAGTAGATAACACCCACCCGATGGCGTTTGGTTACAACAACACCTATTTTAGCCTGAAGCTGAGCAGTGACAGTTATTCCCTGCTGGACGATGGTTATAACGTGGCTTACATTCAGGAGCCGGAAATTGTTGCTGGTTTTGCCGGAAGTGAGGCTACCAAGAACCTGGAAAATTCTGTAGTTTTTGGAGAAGAAAGAATGGGCAGCGGCAGTATTATTTACCTTGTTGACAATCCGCTTTTCCGGAACTTCTGGGAAAATGGAAAGTTGTTTTTTGTAAATTCCATCTTCTTTGTCAATAATTAATCAGCATATAAATCTTTTACTAATCACACCTAAATTAATTGATTTAAAATACATTTCTGAGTAATATATTTACTCCAGAAATTCAGGTAATGCTTATAGATGTTATTCTTTTGATTTGTGGCTTTGCAGCCCTTATTTTTGGCGCCACCAAATTGGTAGATGCAGCCTCCAGTGTGGCAGTAAAACTGGGAATCCCCAACATCGTTATTGGGTTAACTATTGTAGCCTTTGGTACTTCTGCGCCAGAACTGGTTGTGAACGTTTTTGCTTCAGTTAACGGTAGTACTGAAATGGTTTTGGGGAATGTGCTGGGGAGTAATATATTCAATATCCTGGGTATTCTGGGTATTGCTTCTATCATTTACCCGTTAACAGTTAAAAATAACACCACCTGGCTCGAGATTCCGCTAAGCCTCCTTGCAGCTGTTTGTGTCCTGGTAATAGCAGCCGATGTATTCCTGGATGGAGCTTCAGGTAACATAATTTCCAGATCTGAAGGGGTTGTTTTACTTCTGTTTTTTGCAATATTCCTTGTTTATAACCTTACAGTGGCCAAAGCAGGAGGGGAAGAAGAAGAAATGGAAACAAAAGATTATTCCACCGGAAAGGCTGTTATATTTATAATCCTGGGCCTCGCCGGCCTCATTATTGGTGGCAGATTAATAGTGGACAGTGCAGTAGATATCGCAGAAGTTATAGGGCTTTCAGAAAGGATTATTGGACTTACTGTAGTTTCTGTAGGAACTTCGCTGCCGGAACTTGCAACCTCTATTATCGCAGTACGAAAAAAGAACGTGGATATCGCAATAGGAAACGTAGTAGGATCTAATATTTTTAATATTTTTCTGATCCTTGGTATTTCTACTACTGTTGCTCCGCTTTACCTTAAAGATGGTGCGTTTTTTGATATTTTCGTCAATATTGCAGCGGGTATGCTTCTTTTCATTTTTATTTTTACAGGAAAAGGAAGAAAACTGGAACGTTGGGAAGGAATTATACTATTGGGATTATATATTGCCTACGTAAGTTTTCTAGTAGCAGCGTAGATCTCCGTAACAAAAATTATATACATGAACAAAAAAAAATCACTCTTCACTCTTTTAATTCTCCTCATCTGTGGAAATATTTCCGCTCAGGAAAATACCGAAGAATTCAATGTAAATTTTGAAAGTTTCACCTTAAGGAATGGCCTTAACGTTATTCTTCATGTAGATGAATCTGATCCCGTTGTTGCGGTGGCTCTTACCGCACATGTAGGTTCTGCAAGGGAAAAAGAAGGCCGTACCGGTTTTGCCCATTTATTTGAACATTTGCTTTTCCTGGAGTCTGAAAATCTGGGAAAAGGCGGTTTGGATAAGATGAGTGCACGCATTGGAGGTTCCGGCGCAAATGGTTCCACCAGCAGAGACCGCACCAATTATTTCCAGACCGTACCAAACGATGCCCTTGAAAAAATGATTTGGGCTGAAGCCGATAAACTGGGCTATTTTATTAATACGGTTACCGAACCTGTACTTGCCAAGGAAAAAGAAGTGGTGAAGAATGAAAAAAGGCAACGTGTAGACAATGAACCATACGGCCATACCATGTATGTTATTGATCAAAATCTTTATCCTGAAGGCCATCCTTACAGCTGGCAAGTGATTGGGTCCCTGGAAGATCTCCAGAATGCTACCTTGCAGGACGTAAAAGATTTTTATAATAAATGGTATGTACCAAACAATGTGACCTTGACCATTGCCGGAGATTTTGATAAAGCGCAGGCGAAGGAATGGGTGCATAAATATTTTGATGAAATTCCGCAGGGAGATAATATCGAGAGACAGGAGAAGCAACCGGTAAAGCTGGAAAAAACTAAAAAGCTTTATTATGAAGATAATTTTGCCAATCTGCCCCAGCTTACAATAGCCTGGCCTTCAGTTTATTCTTATGCTGAAGATTCTTATGCGCTGGATTTGCTCACCACATACCTTTCAGACGGAAAAAATGCGCCGCTTTATCAGAATTTGGTTGCTGATAGGGAACTAACCGGAAATGTCCAAATGTACAATTACACTTCTGAACTTGCCGGCCAGCTCATGCTTCAGGTAACTGCATATGACGGGAAAGATTTGGATTCGGTTAAAGCCGCTATTGAAGAAACCTTCAGGATATTTGAAAAAGAAGGGATTCCGCAAAAAGATTTAAAGCGCATAAAAGCCGGGCAGGAAACCGACTTCTACAATAGTATTTCAAGTGTTTTAGGAAAAGGATTTCAGCTTGCCCAGTATAAGATTTTTGCAAATGACCCTAATTACATCAACAATGAAGTAGAAAAAATCCTTGCTGTTACTACGGAAGATGTGATGCGGGTTTACGAAAAGTATATTAAAAGCAAGCCTTTTATAGCGACAAGTTTTGTACCCGAGGGACGGGTGGAACTGGCTTTGGAAAATTCAGAAGAAGCCAAAATTGAAGAGGAAAAAATTGTTGAGGGCGCTGAAGGAGACTTCAATCTTAATGCAGATGTCACTTACCAAAAAACGCCATCTTCTTTTGATCGCACTATGGAACCTCCCTACGGAGAAAAGCCTGAACTTATTGAACCCGAAATATGGAAAACCAACCTTCCTTCCGGATTAAAAATTTTAGGCATTAGCAATACTGAAGTGCCGCTGGTTAAATTTTCACTGGAAATTCCCGGCGGACTTCTTCTTGAGAATAAAAATAAAGTCGGGGTTTCAAATTTACTGGCCGAGATAATAACCAAAGGCACGGCAAACAAAACTCCTCAGGAACTTGAGGAAGCCATAGAACTTTTAGGATCTGATATTCGGGTAAACGCCGGCGATGAAAAAATCACCATAAGCGGCAGTACCCTGGCAAAAAATTATGCCCAAACGATAGACCTGGTAAAGGAAATTTTACTGGAACCCAGGTGGGACGAACAGGAGTTCAAACTAGCCAAACAACAGGTGTTAAATCAAATTCAGCGCCTGCAGGCAGATCCTAATAGCATTGCCAGCAATGAATTCAGAAAAGTTATTTATGGAAAAAACAGCATTCTTTCCCACAATACCCTGGGCACAAAAACTTCGGTAGAAAAGATCACGCTGCAGGACCTTAAAGATTATTACAACAATTACCTTTCTCCTTTAAGCTCTTCCTTTTTAGTTGTGGGAGCGTTGGAACAGCAGGAAGCCGTGGTTCCTTTAAGAGGACTTGCTGCCAACTGGCAGGTTAAAAATGTTGAGATTCCTGAACTTCCGGAACCGAAAATGCCGGAGCAGTCCCAGGTCTATTTTTATAACGTGCCGGGTGCCAAACAATCGATTTTCCGTTTTGGAACACCTGCACTTGCCGCAGGCGATGAAGAATTTTATCTTGCTGAAGTCATGAACTACAGGCTTGGTGGTGGCAGTTTTGCTTCGCAGCTTACCCAAGAATTACGGGAAGGAAAAGGTTACACTTATGGGATCCGTTCCGGGTTTTATGGAGATAAGCATAAAGGCCCATTTATGATTTCTACCGGAGTCCGTTCAAATATTACCGGAGATGCTGCCAAACTTATAAAGGAAATCCTTGAAACATACCCTGAAAGCTTTAACCGTAACGATTTGGAAGTCACCAAAGGTTACATGATTAAAAGTAATGCCAGGAAATTTGAAACCCTTAACTCTAAACTGGATATGCTTAGCGAAATCAGCAATTACGGGCTGGATAATAATTACATCAAACAACGGGAGAAAATGGTTCAGAATATGACACTACAGGATATTAAAAATCTTGCTGAAAAATATGTAGACCCGGATAGGATGTACTATGTAATTGTTGGTGATGCCGAAACCCAGCTGAATAAGCTGAATGAATTAGGCTATGGAGAACCCGTTCTTTTAAATCCTTCTGCGGAATAAAATTTACTATGTACATTCTAGTAATTTTTATATCCTGTAAATTTGTATTTTAGTTACGTGGAAGAACAGGGATACATAGAATTGAAAGTGACTAATAAGGACAATAACATAAGTCCTAAAGATATTGATATAAATGAAGTCAAAGCTTTTATATCAGATGTCGAGACATTCTTATATCCTAATCGTAGAGAAAAGCAAAATCGACCACATATTTCCTATGACATAGAAGAAGGGTCAGCCAAGCATAAATTTTTTCTACCTATAACAGCTGTTATTTTATTCAATGGGTTAACCAGCGAAATTAAAAATAGAAATAATCTTGATTTTTTAGACAATAAGAGACAATCAATAATTGATAAATTTCAAAAGAAAGCTGTAAAGGAAGACTCTATTATTGAGTTTAATAACTCGATTTCCCAGGAACCATCTCTAATTATTGATTACACTACGAATTTTGAAATGATTGCTCCCACTTTTTATGAAAGTGAATTTTATCTTTATGGAGAAATTTATCAAGAAGGAGGTAAAAATCCAAACGTACACATTAGTACGAAAAAATATGGAAATCTTACTATTTCTGCAACTAAGGAGCAGATTATGGATGGTGAGAAAAAAACTTATAAGCCATATGGTATAAAAGTTCGTGGTAAAAAGAGTTTTGAAGAAGATTCACTAACTGATTTAGAACTAATTGAATTTATTCAATATAAACCTGTTTTTAATAAGTCTCTTTTAGAAAAAGTGATTGAGAAAGCATCCGTTAATTTAAGTAAAATTACAAATGTTGATACATGGTTGGATGACATAAAAACAGAAGGGTATGAAAGGAGTTGAAAGTGTACTCATGGACAGTTCTTTTTGTATTCGATTATTGAAATCAGATGCTGATTTTCATCAAAACGCCATTAATTACTTTGAATATTTTTTAGAGAATGGTATAGAATTGTATCTATCCACCATTGTAGTTAGTGAGTATGCTGTTGGAGATAATCCAGATAATTTACTTTCCTTAAATGTTTTTCGATTATTGGAATTTGATTATACAGATGCTAAAATTGCAGGTGAATTTTTTGCAGAACTTAAAGGCAATGAAGATTTAAGGGAAACAGAACAACGAAAAGTAATAATTAATGATATTAAATTATTCGCTCAAATTCATAACAGGGGCATTCACGCTTACATTACAAAAGATAGAAAATCATTAGGTAAAATGATTGAGCCCTTGGAGAAATCACACAACTTAAAGTTCAAATTTATCGACTTATCTATTCCGCTAAATGATAAGTTAGGTAGGTTGTTCTAAATCACAACCAAATAATTATCTGGAAGCGGAGCGGGAAATATTCTCCTGTTCCGCTTCTTCTTTTTTATCAAAATAGAAGCTCCTGTCTGTAGTAATTCTTATAAACATTAGAAGCCTCCCCCAGCCTTTCAGAAAGAAGTTTAAACAATTCTTTATAACAATTACCAGAGAGTTTTTTAGCTTTAACAGAGAAAACAATCATGCCTTTCTTTTGAAAAAACTGGCTATCCCAACATATATATCCTTTATTTTCTCCGGAATCATCATTCTCTTTCTGGTCATTTCCTATTTTATTTTTCCTTCCTTTCAAAGTTTTGTTGATAAAACAGCAAATATTATCCTGAGCGGAAATAAGGAACAAACACATCTTTATTTTCAACAATTCGGGATATGGGGGCCACTTGCAATTATTGTATTTATAATCCTTCAAATGTTCTTGATTTTTTTCCCTTCATGGTTACCCATTATTATTGCGGTAATGGCGTACGGCTTTTGGTGGGGAATTGTTATTGGAATGACCGGAGTGATGTTAGCTTCAGCAATAGGATATTTTGTAGGCGCCAAACTTGAAAGGCTGGTGCGAGAAATTATAGGTGAGGAAAAACTTCAAAAAATGGACTTCTGGATTTCAAATTATTCATTTGTCTCGGTTATCCTCTTTAGAGTATCACCTTTTCTCTCCAATGATTCCATCAGCTTTATTGCAGGCATTCTTGATATGAAATTTAAAAAATTTATGTGGGCAACTTTTACAGGAATGTTCCCGCTCTCTATAGCCATTGCTTATTTTTCAGAAGATATAGAAACCCTTAAAGATGGCATGTACTGGCTTGGAGGGGCAGGATTTATTGCTTATGGAATATATGTATATATAGATTATCATAACAGGAAGAAAACAGGATGATATTCTGTATGGCAGGAGCCTGATTCTTCCGGAAGATCTAATTCATCTTCTAATAAACAATTTCCTTCTTATGAAGAAATTTCTACGCTACCTAAGAAACGGGATTCTTATTTTTTTATTACCCCTGTTCATTTACCTGATATCAGCATTTATTGGAAGTATTATCCCGGTAAATAAAAAAAGTATATATAAGGACAAAGAAATCCCTGTTTTTCTTCTTTCCAATGGTGCACATACCGATTTGGTGGTTCCAATCAAATCCAGTGTTTTAGACTGGAATAAGATCATTACTGAAGAACAATTTAATGATTTTTCCAGTGATTATCAGTACATTGGATTTGGGTGGGGCGATCTGAAATTTTACAGGACCACACCCCAATGGGATGATCTTAACTTAAAAACTGCGTATACTTCCCTTTTTCTTGAAACACCGGCAGCCCTGCACTTGGAATTACATGAGGCGATAATAAAAAATGAAAGTACAATTGCATTATCCATTAGCAAAGACCAGTATGTTGAACTGGTGGAGTATTTCCTCAATACTTTTCAATTGGATGAAGATGGCAATATTCAGCCGGTGCCAAATCTTCATTACAACTCTCGTGATGCTTTTTACTATGCCAAAGGATCCTTAAATCCCTTTAAAACATGCAACACATGGATAAATAACGGCCTAAAAAAAGCTAATATGAAAGCCTGTCTCTGGACCCCATTTACGCAGGGTATATTTTATCAATACCCTTAACTTTTTATAGTTTTTTTATAATTCTTCAGTTCTGCCGCTTTTTGTAAAATGCTTAACTTCAGCATGCAACCAAAAAATGAAGATGATATGATTTCTGTGAAGACTGATAAAAAGGACCTGGAAAAATTTTACCATAAACTGGAAACCTCAGCAGATCTTGATCCGTTGCTGGAGAGAATCGGCGATTCAAAGTATGTACTTTTAGGTGAAGCCAGCCATGGTACTCATGAATATTATACCTGGCGGGCACAAATTTCCAAACGGCTTATAGAGGAAAAAAGCTTCTCTTTTATTGCCGTTGAAGGTGACTGGCCAGATTGTTATAAAATCAACAAATGGATAAAAGTCTATCCAAATTCCGAAGAAAATATACAAGATGTGCTTAAACAATTTGAGCGATGGCCAAACTGGATGTGGGCTAATTGGGAAATTGCCGCTTTTGCGACTTGGCTAAAGCAACATAATAAAGAAAAAGAAGAGAACAAAAAGGTAGGATTCTATGGCCTGGATGTGTACAGCCTGTGGGATTCTATGAAAATAATGGTAGATTATCTGGAAAAAGAAGATCCTGAAACAGCAAAACTTGCAAAAAATGCCTTCCAGTGTTTCGAGCCTTATAAAGCACGGGATTCTTATGCTTCAGTCTTTAGATCGGCCAGAGAAGGTTGTAAGGATGAAGTTATAAAACTGCTTAAGGAAGTCCGCAGGAATGCCCATAAATATGATACTGAAAAAGAAGCTGATCTAAATGCTGAAATTAATGCGCTTGTAATGGCAAATGCAGAAAAATATTATGAAGCCATGGCTGGCTTTGGCGACGATTCCTGGAATGTTCGTGACAGGCATATGGTGGAAACTCTTAATACCTTAATGGATTATCATGATGCCGATGCCAAGGTAATTGTATGGGAACATAATACGCACGTAGGAGATGCCAGGGCTACAGGCATGGCTTCAAGCGGATTGTTGAATGTAGGTCAACTGGTAAGAGAACAACATGAGGAAGAGGGAGTAGTACTGGTTGGGTTTGGATCTTACAAAGGATCTGTAATGGCCGGCAGTAGTTGGGGTGCTCCCATGAAGGAAATGCGTGTGCCCGAAGGTATAGAACATAGCCTTGAAAATTTTCTGCATGAATCGCAACCTAAGGATAAGCTTATCATTTTTGATGAAAACAGGGAATTGGCAGAAGCCTTTAGAGAAAAAACCGGCCACCGGGCAATTGGAGTAGTTTACGATCCAAACTGGGAACGGGGAAATTATGTGCCTTCCAAAGTTTCTGATAGGTATGATGCCTTCCTTTTTTTTGACAAGACGAAGGCTTTGCATCCGCTAAAAATAAAACCAAAAGGAGAACTTACTCCCGAAACTTATCCCTTCGGAATTTAAAGACACCTTGTTAAATTTCATAATTTCAAAAACAGAACTATATGAGTACCATACCTAAAATAAGAGAAATACTTGGAGAAGACGCTGGCCATTATCTTGATTATAAAAGCGAAAAAATCAGCAAAGACCGACTGGAAATTCCGGGGCCAAACAGCGTTGATAACTTCAGGGAAAGTGACCGTAACCCACAAGTACTTAGGAGCCTAAACCATCTTTATAATCATGGGGCTTTAGGCGGGACAGGATATATTAATATTTTGCCTATTGACCAGGGAATAGAACATTCCGCAGCTTTTTCATTTTATAAGAATCAGGATTACTTTGATCCGGAAAATATTATAAAACTGGCATTGGAAGCGGGATGCAATGGGGTAGCATCAACTTTTGGTGCCCTGGCACTTCACTCCAGAAAATACGCCCATAAAATTCCTTTTATTGTAAAAATCAATCATAACGAACTGCTCACCTACCCCAATAAATATGACCAGATTCCCTACGGAACCGTTAAAGAAGCATGGAATATGGGTGCTACAGCAATCGGTGCAACAATTTATTTTGGATCGCCGGAGAGTAACCGCCAAATTCAGGAAATAGCCGCGGCCTTTGAAGAAGCACATCAATTAGGGATGGCAACTATTCTTTGGTGTTATACCCGGAATAACGATTTTAAAACCGATGAAGAAGATTACCATACCGCCGCCGATCTTACCGGGCAGGCCAACCATATTGGAGTGACCATAAAAGCTGATATCATCAAGCAGAAGTTACCCACCACCAACTACGGCTTTAAAAAGATCAAATTTGCTAAATATGAAGATGAAATGTATGAAAGCCTGGCTACAGATCATCCTATAGACCTTTGCCGCCTGCAGGTGGCCAATTGTTATATGGGAAAGATTGGCCTGATTAATTCCGGGGGCGGTTCCAAGGGAGAATCAGATTATAAAGAAGCCGTAAGAACTGCAGTTATTAACAAACGTGCCGGTGGTTGCGGACTCATAATGGGGCGAAAAGCCTTTCAGCGGCCGTTAAAAGAAGGTGTGGATATTCTGCAAAGTGTGCAGGAGGTTTATTTGAATGATGAAGTTACAGTAGCCTGAAACGGTAAATGAGCAATGGAAAGAATAGCCATCATATAGACCTGTAAGGTTTCAAAAACCTTGTAGGTCTTTTTGGATTGAAAAGATACTACAATAGTTCAGATTGGAGATCAATTTGGGTTTGAAAACACAACACCTATAAGGTCCAAAGACTTTGCAAGTGGAAATTATATCGCCTTTACTTTAATTTCTTTTCGTATAGGTTTTTCAGCTTTTATATTGACAGGTTCACCGTAAAGATCAAAATCGGCAGCTTCAATGATTTTCACCTCATAGAAATCTCCAGTTTTCAGATAAACCGAAGTTGCATCAATTAAAACCTCATTATCAACATCGGGGGAATCTGCTTCTGTTCTTCCTACAAAATAATTTCCTTCTTTCCGGTCTATAACTACTTTGAAAGTTTTACCAATTTTCTGCTGATTAAGTTCCCAGGAAATCTGTGACTGAATTTCCATAATTTCATTCGCCCTTTCCTGCTTTACTTCCTGCGGCACATCATCTTCAAGATTATAAGCATGGGTATTTTCCTCGTGGGAATAGGTAAAACAGCCCAGGCGTTCAAAACGCATTTCCTGCACCCATTCCTTCAATTCCTGGAAATGCGCTTCGGTTTCACCGGGATAACCAACAATAAGTGTAGTTCTAATTGCCATTTCGGGCACTGCTTTTCTAAATTCCTTAAGCAATTTTGTTGTTTTTTCGTGCGTGGTCCCGCGTCGCATAGACTTCAGCAAATCATCGGAAATATGCTGTAATGGAATATCCAGATAATTGCAAATTTTAGGCTCCCGCTTCATCACCTCCAGCACATCCATAGGAAAACCGGTTGGGAAAGCATAATGCAAACGAATCCACTCGATTCCTTCCACCTTTACCAGGTTTTCAAGAAGTTCAGCTAAATTTCTTTTTTTATAAAGATCCAGGCCATAGTAAGTTAAATCCTGCGCAATAAGAATAAGTTCTTTTACTCCCTGGGCGGCAAGATTTTTTGCTTCAATAACAAGATTTTCAATTGGGGTGGATTTATGCCCGCCGCGCATTAAAGGAATAGCACAAAAAGAACAAGGGCGGTCACAACCTTCAGCAATTTTAAGATAAGCGTAATTTTTGGGAGTTGTTGTTAAACGTTCACCAATAAGCTCATGCTTGTAATCTGCTTCCAAAGCTTTCAATAATCCGGGTAATTCTGTAGTTCCAAAAAACTGGTCAACATTAGGAATTTCCTTTTGAAGATCGGGTTTGTACCTTTCGCTCAGGCAACCGGTAACAAAAACTTTGTCCACTTCTCCCTGCTCTTTCCTTTCCACGAAATCCAGGATGGTGTTTACAGATTGTTCCTTGGCATTGTCTATAAATCCACAGGTATTAATCACTACAATATTCCCTTCCTCTTCATGTACCACTTCCTTTTTATTGGCGCGCAATTGTCCCATCAACACCTCACTGTCATAAACATTTTTACTACAGCCAAGAGTAACCACATTAATCTTATTCTTCTTAGTAGACTTTGTCCTCATACCTTAAATTTCTATAACTTCCTGCTTAGTAGAAGTTGAATATTGCAAAAACAATTCCGTACTCTTCCTGGAAAGCGGGTGCAAAGATACAATCTAAAATTGGAAATCCAGATTCTAAGGAAACGATGTTAGCTAAGGTGTTGTTGAAGCGCCAGCATCCATTCCCTTTCATAATACCGTACCACTCCAATAACTATAGCTCCCGAAATAACGTAAGCCCAATAATATTTATTGATTTTAAGCATATAAATACCCACTGTGATAAATGCCAAAAATGGAAGACTTAAAATCAGGTTGGGCCATAACCATGCACCCTGAATAACAACAGTAATCTTCATTACAACATAAAAGATGCTGTAAAAGAAAATAATTTTCGAAATAATTACCAGGTTTCTGTGAGACATTAATCATTATAATTTTCAGGAGTAACACGGCGTTGTGAAGTTTCCTCGTAGGCTTTGGCCCATTTAAGAAGTTCCTGTTCTTCAAAAGGTTTTGCGAAAAAAGTAAGGCCTTCAGGAGCATTATTTTCAGCATAACCCATAGGCACAGTTATAGCCGGATAATGTGCCACAGCGGCAAAACCTGCATGATAATTATTAATAGAAATTATTCCGTCAAGATTATGCTCCTGCATGGGGACATCAAAAAATTGCTTTCCGTTTCTTTTTAAGGTATCCTTTATGGCTGTAAATTCTTCAGGAGTGGCAGAATCCTTCATAATTCCCTCAAATAATGCCTGCCCATAGGGCGCCCGTAGTATACTGTCTTTTTCATTATAACCATAAACACTTGTAACATCTGTAACTTCTACTTCTCCCCCATAGTTCCTGAAATATTCCGGCAAATCTTTTTTCATATCCAGATTAAGAAGGCGTGTAAAATTTGGCAAATCCAGGTCCTCAGCTTCAAACTCCACCACCTGGGCCCCGGCATTCCGCAAATCGGTGATCGCGCGCACATAAAGAGAATCTTCCATTAAGGCTTTAATCGCTCCAAACCGTTTCCCATTTAAAGACGCACTTTGAAGCGGTGCAGCATAATTTGAAATTACTTCAATATTTTTGCTCACAGGATCTTTAGCATCATTTCCTGCCATAGCCGATAGTAAAATAGCATTATCTACCACGCTTTTTGTAATAGGGCCCGGAGTATCCAAAGTACTTGAAATAGGAATAATCCCACCCCTACTTAACACCCCTATTGTGGGTTTTAATCCTACCAGTGAATTCTGACTTGAGGGAGAAAGAATAGAGCCTGAAGTTTCAGATCCAACCGCTACAGGGGCAAGATTTGCCGCTACAGCCACAGCACTTCCTGAACTGGAACCGCCGGTATCCAATATTTTTCTTCCATAAGGATTCAGGGTTTGCCCACCAACTGCTGAATAGCCACTGGGGCAATCACCGCAAAAGAAATAGGCCCACTCGCTTAAATTGGCTTTTCCCAAAATAAGCGCTCCGTTTTCCTTTAGTTTTTCAACGATAAAGGCATCATCGGTATTATTCTGCTGAAGTGCGACCGCGCCAGCCGTAGTAGGCATATTCTCAGTATTGATATTATCCTTCAGCAACAGAGGAATTCCAAAAATTGGATGATTTTGGGTGTTTTCCTGAATATCCTTTTCCCCGGCTTCCTTTAGAAGGTTTGGGTTTAGAGAAATTACCGAATTTAGGGAAAGTTCATTGTTTCGGTCAAACTTCTGAATACGCTTCAGATAAAACAGAGATATGTCCTCATAAGACAGTTTTCCTGCAGCAATAGCATTCTGAATTTCAGGAATATTTTTATCGAAAATAAGAGGTTTTATTTCTGAATATCGTTCTTCTGAAAATTCTAAAAGAGCTTCAGCAAAAGGAGCCATAACAGAATCCCTGCTTACAAATTTTGAATCCAAAACTTTATACTCCCTTTCTTCCTGTTTTGATATGGTATCCTGAACTACATATCCTTCAGATAGATTTTCCTTTTTATCGGCGCAAGAGAAAATAGCAACTAGAAAAACTGAAAGTAAAAGTTTTTTCATCCGGAGTATATTTTTAAAGACTATTCAAATTAATTTTTGACAAAGCAGAGTTACTGCAAGCTTAGATTATCCAAATTGCCTGTGTGAAAACAGGAAATAGTTACTTGAATAAAGATCCTATTTAAAGAAGGAATCCACGAACTCATATTTATTAAAAACCTGTAAATCTTCAACGCCTTCACCTACTCCTATATATTTCACTGGAATCTGAAACTGGTCACTAATACCAATTACCACACCTCCTTTGGCAGTTCCGTCAAGTTTGGTAACCGCAAGGGAAGTTACTTCGGTAGCGGCAGTAAACTGTTTTGCCTGCTCAAAAGCATTTTGCCCGGTTGAGCCATCTAATACCAGTAAAACTTCATGAGGCGCATCGGGAATAACTTTTTGCATCACCCGTTTTACTTTGGTAAGCTCCTTCATGAGATTAATTTTATTATGCAATCTTCCTGCAGTATCTATCAGCACCACATCGGCATTTTGTTTCACGGCATTTTGCACGGTATCAAAAGCGACAGAAGCGGGATCGCTGCCCATGCGTTGTTTAACAATAGGAACATCTGTTCTGTCTGCCCATATCTGGAGCTGGTCTATCGCGGCGGCACGAAAAGTATCGGCAGCACCAAGAATAACTTTTTTACCGGAATTCTTAAACTGGTGGGCAAGTTTACCTATAGTAGTGGTTTTCCCAACACCATTAACTCCTACCACCATGATCACATGTGGTTTGGCAGTAGTGGGAATCTGAATTTCTGCGGCTTCGCCACTATTGGTTTCTGAAAGTAAACCGGCAATTTCTTCCCTCAATATCTTATTCAGATCATCGGTCCCCATATATTTATCTCGCGCTACACGATCTTCAATCCTGTTGATGATTTTAATGGTAGTGGCAACACCTACATCACTACTTACCAGCACATCTTCAAGGTCATCCAGCACCTCATCATCAACCCTGGATTTTCCGGCAACAGCCTTACTCATTTTCGAAAAGAAACTGCTCTTGGATTTTTCAAGTCCCTTATCGAGGTTTTCCTTTTTTTCCTTTGAAAAAATCTTCTTAAATAAACTCATCTTTGGTAGGTTTAAAAATCACGAAATCCCGGAGATTCTATCCGGAATTTGAAGTACAAATATAAGCAAAAAGTAAAAGCCGTCCTGATTACATCAAGACGGCTTTTACTAACTTTTATCGGAAGTCGCCGATTATTATTTTTTGCTCAAAAAATCGCTTACGTCCTCAGGAGCCATAATTGCTTCAACAAATGTATAGGCACCTGTCTTTGGAGATTTAACCATTTTAATAGCTTTGGTCAATCTTTTAGACCCTGTCTGAATTGTTCCTACTGATTTCTTTGCCATGACTCAATTATTTTATTTCTTTATGAACAGTCATCTTTTTAAGGATAGGGTTGAATTTCTTCAACTCCAGCCTGTCCGGAGTGTTCTTTTTATTCTTTGTTGTAATATATCTTGAGGTTCCAGGTTTTCCTGTCTCCTTATGTTCTGTACATTCTAATATAACCTGTACTCTGTTACCTTTCTTTGCCATTTCGTTCTGTTTTTTTACTTAGGATTTATTTCTTCATGAATCCTTTTTCTCTCGCCTCTTTGATTACAGCAGAGATGCCTTTCTTATTGATATTTTTAAGCGCTGAGGTAGAAACTCTCAAAGTAACCCATCTATCCTCTTCAGGAATAAAAAAACGTTTTTTAACCAAATTAGCATTAAACTTGCGCTTGGTCTTATTCATTGCATGAGAAACGTTATTCCCGACCATCGCTTTTTTACCCGTAAGTTCACAAACTCTTGACATTGCTCTATTCTTTAAACTCGTTATTTAAAACAGGCTGCAAATTAACGGTTTTTTTACCAATCTGCCAACATAAATTAAAATTATTTAAAGCAGAAGGTTTGAATTTTATTCTGCAGTAAATACGGTAGTTAACGGGCTATTTCAGCATCAAACCCGGGTTAATTCCCTCAAAATCATTTCAAAAGCCTTATTGACCGTTTTTTTAACTACTTGCTCCCGACTGTTACCAAAAACAAAACGTTTGGAAAACACCCTTTCTGGAGTAGCAAGTGCAATATAAACCGTGCCCACATCGGCATCACTGTCTCCTTTAGTAGGACCTGCGTTACCCGTGGTACCAATGGCATAATCAGACTTAAACAGGGATTTGGCTTTTTTAGCCATTTCTTCAGCTACTTCGGCACTTACCACACTATGTTTTTCAATTATTTCAGAAGAAACACCTAAAATTTCTTCTTTAGCCTGGGTGGCATATGATACGATACTGCCTTTAAAGCAGGTTGACGCACCAGGATTCAACGTGAAATCTGCCGCAAGATCACCTCCTGTACAACTTTCGGCTGCCGAAAGAAACTGGTTTCTTGAGGTAAGCAATTTACTGATGGTCTCTTCAATATTATCATCTTCCTCCACAGAGTCGGCAATAATATCTTCAATAAGGGGAAAAAGTTTTTCAAACTCCTTTTCAATAGCTAGTTTTAGTTCATCTTCTTTTTCTCCTTTTCCCGAAATACGTAATCTCACATTTCCCAGGTCCGGCAAATACGCAAGTTTTATAAAGGAAGGAAGGCTTTCTTCCCATTCCTTAATACGCTCTGCAATGGCACTTTCTCCAAGCCCGTAAGTACGAATAGTTTTATGATAGATAAAGGGACGGTTGAATTCCTTTTTCAGACGCGGAATAATTTCCATTTCCATGAGCTTTTTCATTTCGAACGGAACTCCAGGAACTGCTATATAAACCGTTTTATCTTTCTTTAGCCACAATCCGGGTGCGGTCCCAAATTTGTTATAAAGCACCGTAGCCTTTGAAGGCACCATTGCCTGCTCCCTGTTTAAATCTGAAATTTGGGCATTCTCAATTTTTCTAAAAATTTCCTCTACATGATGTAGCACTTTTTCATCAAGCACCAGGGTGTCGTCAAAATATTCACACAAAGAGTATTTGGTCACATCGTCTTTGGTTGGCCCAAGGCCCCCGCTAAGTATCACTACATCTGCGCGGCTACCTGCATCTTTTAAGGTTTTAAGAATATGCTCCTTTTCATCTTCAATAGAAATAATCTGGTGAACAGCAATTCCTATCTGATTTAGCTCCTGTGCAATTTGTGAAGAATTGGTGTCAACAATTTGTCCTATAAGGATCTCATCTCCAATGGTAATTATTTCCGCAGTCATTATAAATTAAAATCATTTTTTAAAGCAGTACCTGCCAATTTTACTTTTGCGGAAATTGTTTCTGCTGCACCAGGAACTTTATTCTTTAATTTCCCTTCTTTAGACCATGCCTCAATTATCCTAATTTCTTTCATTAGGTTAAGACCAAACAGCTGAAGGTTTGGTTTCATTTTATGGGCATACTGGTAGGCAAGGCCTGCGTTATTATTCTCTATAGCATCATTCATTGCCTCTACATCAGGCGGAATTTCTTCTAAAAAAGTTTGTACCACCACCTTCATAAAATCTTCATCTCCTCCTGCCATTTCTTTTACTTCGTCTAGGTTATAGTTGCTCATTTAACTATTTGATTTGGATTGAAAATATTTCTTCATGCTCAATGAAACCGGTTAACCTGTCATTTGCTTCCACTTTTCCGACACCTGCCGGAGTACCTGTAAAAATTACATCTCCAATTTTAAGTGTAAAAAACGTAGATACATAAGCAATCAATTCATCTATCTTCCAAAGCATTAGGGAAGTATTGCCAGTTTGTGCGGTTTCATTGTTCTTCATTAGACTAAAGTTAAGATTATTTATGTCTTTAATCTCTTTTTTGTCCATCCATTTTTCACCTATTACAGCAGCTCCGTCAAAAGCTTTGGCCTTTTCCCAGGGCAGGCCTTTTTCTTTTAATCTTTGCTGAAGGTCCCGCGCTGTAAAGTCTATGCCTAAACCAAGTTTATCGTAATATTTATGTGCAAATTTTTGCTGAATGTGTTTGCCCACTTTTTTGATTTTTACCAGAACTTCTACTTCATATTGTACATTCTCAGAAAAATCGGGAATAAAAAAAGGCTGCTTCTTTAATAAAACAGCGGTATCGGGCTTTTGAAAAATCACCGGCTCACCAGGTTTTTCATTTTTTAGTTCAGAAATATGTTCTGTATAATTTCTGCCAATACAGATAATTTTCATATAAAATCAGGTTAAATCAATAACAGAATAATGGGGATTATCAGGATAATTTATTATTGAGCTTTCGCAACTTTATGGCGGTAAGGATTTTTTTGGTGTATAACGGAAAATCAGCATTTTGAATCCAGCCAAAATAGCCGGGTTCTTCCTCCAGTACTTTTTCAACTAATTTACCTTTGTACTTTCCGAATGAGAAAATTTCACGCCCTTTTTTGTCGTAACAGATAAATCCGGCAAAATCAGCAAACCTTCTCCTTGCACTATAGCCGGAAAGCCATTTTATCTCATTGGTAAGATCATCATATTTATCCAGCTGAGATTTAAGCACTTCATAGGTTGCATTAGTATCTGCTTCAGCAGTATGTGCATCTTCAAGGTTCTTTCCGCAGTAAAACTTATAAGCGGCAGAAAGCGTACGCTGCTCCTTTTTATGAAAGATGGTTTGCACGTCTACAGCATACATATTCTTCATTTCAAAATCCACTCCCACACGCATCATTTCTTCGGCAAGCATGGGAATATCAAATCTGTTGGAATTATATCCTCCCAGATCGCAGCCCTTTATCATCTCATATATTTGATTGGCCAGTTCTTTAAAGGTAGGTTCATTGGCTATTTTTTCATTGGAAATCCCATGAATGGCCACCACCTCCCCGGGAATATCCATTTCAGGATTTACCAGCCAGCTCCTGCTTTCTTTATTTCCATTAGGATACACCTTTAAAATGGCAATTTCCACAATCCTGTCTTTTACCAGATTAGTCCCGGTTGTTTCCAGGTCGAAAAAACAGATAGGTTTGGTAAGTTCTAATTCCATGAAAAAAATTTTTTCAAAGATACTAAAAATCACTGCAAGAGATTTTTATTCAAAATCTATTACTAAAAACCTTAAAAGCGAAAGCCATGGAAAATTTTCCACGGCTTTCTCTTTTTTGCCAGATTGATTTAATTTCAAAAAAATTAATCAGTAAAAACATCTGTGGTAGGTTCAATTATTGAGTTTACTACATGGATTACTCCATTTGAAGCATCAATATCTGATTTTACCACCTGTGCTCCTCCTATATAAATTACATTTCCGTTCATTTCGGTATCTATAGTAATTTCTTCTTCTGAAGCAGTCTCTATCGCCTGTGAACTGTCAAAATCTATAGCGTTAACCTTACTTGGTAAAATATGTCGCTGAAGAAATCTTGCCAGTTGCGCCTTATTATTAGGATCAGTTAACATATTGAACTCCTCCAGAGGCATATTTTGAAAAGCCTCATTTGTTGGTATAAACATAGTTACTGGGCCGGTAAAATCTAATTTGGTATCCATATTTGCCATTTTAGCCAATGCTGCAAAAGTAGATAGGTTTTGATCCATTCCAGCTAAGGTCATTAGGTCATAATCTTCTGAATCTACGTTCCCGAACAGGTTTTCATAATCCATATCTGTGGCAGCATAAGGTAATTCCCCCTGCGTATTTGTGGTTCTGCCCTGATTATTACCAGACATACTTCCAGAACCCGTACCGGAAGATCCCCCACACCCATAAAAGGATGTTGCAAGAATAGTTACGAATGCCATTAAGATAGATTTTAAAGAAATAGTTTTCATTTTTGTTTGGTTTTAAGTTAAAAGTTTTTCTTTTCCTTCCCGCTTTTTTGTAATAATGAATTAGTTCGGGATTCGAATTTAAGATACAAACTACACTCAATCTTAAGTCGTTAAAAAACAGAATTTTAACATCAAATAATCAAACTTTATAGGTTTTTAAGAACTTCAAATACCGGGGTAAATCAACAGTAAGTAGCAGAGACTAATAAAAAAAGCCGCAGAAGTTATCCGCGGCTTTTCATATTTTTTAATCGAATTTAAATTTCCCTGTCTTTATCAAAATCTTCAAGATATTGGGCAACACGTTGAACAAACTGTCCACCCAACGCTCCGTTCACCACCCTATGATCATAACTGTGTGAGAGGAACATTTTATGACGAATCCCTATTAGATCTCCTTCCGGGGTTTCTATTACTGCAGGAATCTTTCTTATGGCTCCCAATGCCAGGATACCTACCTGCGGCTGATTTATAATTGGGGTTCCCATTATACTTCCAAAGGTACCTACATTAGTTACTGTATAAGTTCCTCCCTGGATTTCATCTGGTTTTAGTTTATTCTGGCGTGCACGCGCCGCAAGATCATTCACTGCCTTCGCCATTCCAACTAAATTTAATCTGTCGGCATTTCTAATTACCGGAACGATAAGGTTTCCATCAGGAAGTGCAGCGGCCATTCCCAGGTTAATATTCTTCTTCTTAATCACCTTATCTCCATCCAGCGAAATATTAATCATTGGAAAATCCCTGATAGCTTTCGCCACAGCTTCCATAAAAATTGGGGTAAAGGTTAATTTTTCTCCTTCTCTTTTTTGAAAATCAGCCTTATGTTTATTTCTCCAGTTCCAAATATTGGTAACGTCTACTTCAATAAAAGACTGCACATGAGCCGACTTTTGGACGCTTTCCACCATATGATGGGCTATCATTTTCCCCATACGGCTCATTTCTATAACTTCATCTTCACCAGAATGCACTGGAGTTTCCTGTTTTGCCACCGCAGACTCCAGTCGGGAAGTTTCAATCTTTTCTCCTTGAGGTTCCTGTTTTGATTTTTCTGAAATTGATGTTGAACCTTGTTCCCCCCTGTTTTCTAAATAACCAAGAATATCTTTTTTGGTGACGCGGCCATCCTTTCCAGTTCCCTCAAGTTCTTCCAATTCCTTCAGGCTGATGTTTTCTTCTTTAGCAATATTTTTTACCAGCGGGGAGTAAAAGCGGGAAGAACCTGAATAATCCTCTCCCGAAGCTGTATTTTGAGCATTTTCAACTCTTGCTTCCAAATTATTTACAAGATCCTCTTCCTCTTCTGTATCTTCTTCAAGATCAAAGGAATCATCATTATCAATTTCTGCTTCTGTTTCAATTATTGCAATTATTTGCCCTACCTGTACAACATCATCGGCTTCAAAAAGCTTCTCTAAAAGTTTACCATCTACTTCACTTGGCACTTCACTGTCTACTTTGTCTGTAGCAATTTCAAGAACCGGCTCATCAGCCTCTATAGTGTCTCCCACTTCTTTTAACCAGCTCGTGATTGTTGCTTCAGCAACACTTTCTCCCATTTTAGGTAGCTTCAGTTCAAATTTTGCCATATATATAATTAAAAGATGTTTTAGTTTAAATCGTTTGCGAATTTAATAAATATAAGCTATCACAAATATTAAAAAATCAATAAAATTGGTTTCTGATGAAATTCTTATTTTCAGAAAGGAATATTTTAGCCTCAGTAAAATTACAATTTCAACAGCTGAATCTAAAAAGAATTACATGTTTTTAAGGATCAAAAGAGACTTTTTAAATCCCATCATAGTACGCCAGCCTAACTCTTCAGAGAACTTTCAAAAGGTACACGATTGGTTATGCTCCTTCCCAGAGTTACCTCATCAGCATATTCTAATTCATCCCCTACCGAAATTCCCCGGGCAATTGTAGAAGTTTTTACAGCTGTTCCCTCCAGTTGTTTGAAAATGTAGAAATTAGTAGTATCACCTTCCAGCGTACTACTAAGTGCAAAAATAATTTCCTCAACTTTGCCCGCTTTTATTTTTTCGATTAAAGGCTTTATGGTGAGTTGAGATGGTCCAATACCATCCATAGGACTTATTTTTCCGCCCAACACGTGATAGTGGCCCCGGTATTGCCCGGTATTCTCAATTGCCATTACATCTCTTATATCTTCCACCACACATACAGTTTCACTCACGCGACCCGGATTCGAACAAATTTCACAAAGTTCGGTATCACTTATATTAAAACAATTACTGCAAAGTTTAATCTCTGTTCTTAATTTTTTAAGGGCAGCTGCCAATTGTTCAGTTTGTGATTCCGGCTGCTTTAGAAGGTGCAGTACCAGGCGTAAAGCCGTTCTTTTTCCTATTCCGGGAAGCTGAGACATTTCATCTACCGCCTGTTCCAGTAATTTTGAAGAAAAATCCATAGCGCAATTTACTCAATTTTAAGTTCTCTGCTTTAATCATTCCTTTAATTACCCTTTATCTCCATTTTCTTCCTTCCTGAACTAGCACTAAATTTGTAAATTCGCCGTCTAATCACTATTTCATGCAGCCGTACCAGATTTTGCTTCTTATTGCCGGGTACTTCGGCGTTTTAATTTTAATTTCATACCTGACCAGCCGCGGCGGCAGCAATGCTGAATTTTTTAAAGCAAATCGCCAGTCTCCCTGGTACCTGGTAGCATTTGGGATGATTGGTGCTTCGCTTAGCGGGGTTACTTTTATTTCCATTCCCGGTACGGTAGAAACCCAGGGCTTCAGCTATTTTCAGGTGGTACTGGGTTATACTTTGGGATATGCGGTAATCGGACTCGTTCTCCTCCCGCTATACTACCGTCTAAACCTTACTTCTATTTACTCTTATCTTGAAAACAGGTTCGGAAAATATTCCTATAAAACTGGTGCGTCCTTTTTTCTGCTCTCCCGGGTGGTGGGTTCCAGTTTTCGGCTTTTTTTAGTAGCCAATGTTTTGCAGCTCGTGGTTTTTGATTCTATGGGTGTCCCTTTTTATGCAACCGTATCCATTACTATCCTGCTCATCTGGCTTTATACCTTTAAAAGTGGAATTAATACCATTGTCTGGACAGATACGCTGCAAACTTTATTTATGCTGCTGGCCCTGGGGATTACTATTGTATTTCTTTCTGAAGAATTAGGCTTTTCCGCAGGAAATATTATGGATTATCTGGCTGAAAGTGATATGTCTAAAATGTTCTATTTTGAAGATTGGAAAAGCAGGGATTATTTCTGGAAACAGTTTATTTCTGGTGCATTTATCGCTATAGTGATGACAGGATTAGACCAGGATATGATGCAAAAAAACCTTACCTGCAGAACCTTGAAGGATGCCAAAAAAAACATGTTCTGGTTTACCATAGTGCTCACTGTTGTAAATTTCTTTTTTCTTGCCCTGGGAGTTTTGCTAACAAATTATGCCGATTTAAACGGAATCACTGAGACACGGGATGATCTTTTTCCGGCGATTGCAACCAGCGGCGATTTGGGAATAGGAGTAGCTATATTTTTCACACTGGGTCTTATTGCCGCCGCTTATTCCAGTGCTGACAGTGCATTAACTGCACTTACCACTTCCTTCAGCATTGATATTTTGGATATTGAAAAGAAATATTCCGAAGAAAAGCAGGTCAAAATCAGGAAAATGATCCATATTGGAATTTCCCTGTTACTCATTGCGGTAATGCTAATTTTTAAGTATGCCATTGCCGATAAAAGTGTAATCAACAAACTCTTTGAATTTGCCGGCTACACCTACGGGCCTTTACTTGGGCTCTATACGTACGGCCTTTTTACGAATTGGCAGGTAAAAGATAAATTAGTGCCATTAATAGCCATTCTCTCCCCTATACTTTCCTATATTATAAGTATCAACAGCCTGGCATGGTTTGGGTTTGAATTTGGATTTTTTATCCTAATCCTGAACGGCGTGCTTACCTTTTTAGGATTAGTATTGATTCGTACCAAGCATAATTAGAGTACAGGCTGCTTCAACTTCAATATTTTGCTGTTGCAAGAGTTTGTACAATTCGGGATTTTCAGTGCCGGGATTAAAAATCACCCGGTTTGGCTTCAGAGAAAGCATATAATCATAATATTCCGGCTGCCTTTTAGGGTTAATATATAAAGTAATAGTATCTATTTCTTCAAATGGCAGCATTTCTTTTTCAATTTGTACACCGGCTACATCCCCATTTCTTAATCCTATGGCCACCGTGGGTTGACCATGGGAAACCAGGCGATTTATAGCCTTAAAAGAATATCTTGCAGGATTTGTTGATGCCCCTATCACTAATGTTTTCTTCTTCATAATACTAATTTAGAACTTCTCTGCTAGTGTAACAAATTTGAAATTATAAAGTCTTTATAATAGAACCGGTTCTGCAGACTTATCTATAAACTCTTGTGATGGTTAGTGTTAAGAAGGTAATTCTGCAAGGCCTGCAGATCTTTTTAGAAATGCAGGCATTTTTTCTTTTTTGTGTAACATTTTATTTTTTCAATCGTCTTTATAGTAGAGAAGGTTCTTTTTTGCATATCATCACGCTTATCTATTATGCATTACAAAGTATCTTTTTAAACATAATGACCATCAAATCAGTCAAAAAATGAAACAGTTATTTTTAATCATTACATTATTTATTTCAAGTATTAGTCTTGCATTTAATGAACCCGCCGGAAAAATTTCCGGCGCGGTTATAGATGCAGAACTTCACGAACCTATTCCTTACGCCACTATAATTATTAATGATTCCGAAGGCAAACTGATTACCGGCATTACCACCGGAGACGACGGAACCTTTTTAATCAATAAAATTAATGACGGTGCCTACCAGCTAAAAGTTCAGTTTATTGGCTATAAAAGCTTTATAAAAAAAATTACAATAACCCCGGAAAATAGAAGCCTGGAATTGGGAATTATCGCCCTAGAGCCTGAAGTAGCACAATTAGATGATGTTATGGTTGTAGCCGAACGAACAACTATAGAACAGCGAATAGATCGCAAAGTTATTAACGTAGGGAAAGACCTTACCACCACAGGGGCCAGCGCTTCAGAAATAATGAATAATATTCCATCAGTCAATGTGGACCAGGATGGGAATATAGCTATGAGGGGCAATTCGAATGTGCGGATTTTAATAGATGGAAAACCTACCAATATGGATCCTGCCCAGCTGCTCAAACAAATTCCTTCCACCTCTATTAAAAGCATAGAATTAATTACTAACCCTTCAGCAAAATACAATCCCGAAGGCATGAGCGGGATTATCAATATCATACTTCACAAAAATGCCAACGACGGCTTTAACGGGAATCTCAATACCGGCCTTACCGTAGGGGAACATGCCCGTTTTAACGGCTCCCTTGACATGAATTACAGGAAAGAAAAGCTAAATTTTTACGGGAATTTTGGAACCGATCTTGGCACAAGATCAAATCTTGGCCGCATCTGGTTACCAGAACAAGACCTGCTACAGGCTTTTAATATGGATAATAAGAGGGAATCCTATCTTTATAAACTTGGGGTGGATTTCTACTTGAATGATAACAACACGTTCTCGTTCTACACAAACCAGAATTATTTTGAGGGTGGGCCTGAAGGCGCATTAAGGGTAATTTATGAAAATGATCCCGCACAAAATTTAATCCAAAACTTGGATATGAATTTTGATAACCTGAATGCCACTTACAATTTTGTTTACGACCGGAAATTTAAAAAAGAAGGTCATACTATTCAGGCAGAAGCAAATTATAATAATTTTGATGAAGATGAAAATTCCTTCTTCAGTTTTGAAGGTGATACTGAAGGATATTCTGCTTACGAAGACCTGGTTAAAGAGAAAAGGGAAAATCTTATTACCAATGTAGATTATGTAAATCCCCTCAATGATAAGACAAAGCTCGAAATGGGGCTGGAAGCCCGGCTTCTGGATACCGATAATGCGTACAATACCACCAATGCCAATTTTCAGGATTCCGATTATCAATACAACCGCGATATTTACTCATTCTATACTACATTCGGGCAGAATTATGAAAAATGGTCTTACCAGGTTGGCGCCCGGCTGGAAAACTTTCAGGTAGATGCCATCTATAACGGAGAAATGGTTTTTGAAGATGATTACCTCACCATTTATCCTTCAGGATTTTTAAGCCATACCCCTGATGAAAAGAACACCTATCAGCTAAGCTATAGCAGGCGTGTTGACCGTCCCGGCTTTGGACAGGTTAATCCTATACGGGAAGTTAGTAGTCCCAGGCTTACCGTTACAGGAAACCCTGAATTAAGACCACAGTTCACCAATTCGGTAGAGTTTAATTATACCCGGAATTTTATAAATAAGGGAAGTTTAACGGGAGGTGTTTTCTTCAGAAATATAAATGATGAAATTAACCAGGTAGTACTGGAGGATCCACAGGATCCCGGTTCTTTATTGCTTGAATATGATAATTTTGATGATAATAATTCCTACGGCCTGGAGCTTTCAGCCAACTACAAATTCACCGACTGGTGGAGCACAAACACCAGTTTTGAAGCATACAGCCAACAGCTGAAGGGAGTAGTGGGAACTGAATACCTGGAAACCGATAATACCACATTTAACTTCAGAACAAGTCACTCTTTTAATGCTACAGATGATCTAACTTTCCAGCTATTCGGATTTTATCGCGGAAAAGATGAAAGTCTGCAAATGAAGATGAAACCTATTTATTTTATGAATCTTGGAGGCCGCTACTCTTTCCTGGAAGACAAAGCAACAGTTAGCCTGAATTTTAACGACATATTCAACACGCAGGAATTTCAATTTACAGACGGTAGACCTTTCCCACAGCGTGGAAGATTTAAAGGCGAGACACAAACTGTTTACGTGGGATTTTCTTACCGGTTTGGAGGAGGAAAAAACGGAGCCCTTAAACGCAAAAACCGTGATAACAATGAAGCCGGAGGCGGTGGAATGTTTTAGCAGTTTTTTTATTTGAATTAGCCAAAGTAAAAAGCCCGAATCAAGATTTGATTTGGGCTTTTTCAATTATGTAACTATCAACCTGAGTTCGATTAATAATCTGGAGTAAAAAGTAATAAAAAGCAGTAAAAATAGGTAGATTATTAGTATATTAAAGTGTTGATATTCAATATTTTAACTAATAAACTACCTATGATAATCTACTCTAAAATTACCGAAATTTTTTGTCTTGTGGACGAATTTTGCAAAGAATATGATCAGATCGTTGAGAACCACCTATTGGGCAACCCTTCCAAACGTCCACCGATAATGTCCAAAAGTGAGATCATTACCATTTCCATTATCTTCCAGTTGAGCGGTTTCAGGACGTTCAAGCATTTTTAACAGTATTATGTGAAGGTGCATATGAAAGACGATTTTCCCCGAACGGTATCCTATAACAGGTTCACCGAGCTCATGCAGGGCAACCTGATGCCTATGGCCCTCTTTCTAAAAACCTGCTGCCCTGGCCAGTGCACAGGTATATCCTTTGTTGACTCCACCCCGATAAGGGTCTGTAAGAACAAGCGCATAAAGCGTAACAAGGTATTCGATGGAATAGCCACCACCGGAAAATCGACCATGGGGTGGTTCCATGGTTTCAAGCTACATATCATTATCAACGACAAAGGCGAAATCATCAACTTCAGCATAACCCAGGCAAATGTGGATGACCGGGAGCCACTGAAGGACAAAAGTTTCCTCAAGCACATATACGGTAAATTGTTTGCAGACAAGGGGTATATCGGCAAAGAACTGATGCAGGCACTTTTCGTTGATGGGGTGCACCTGATCACCCAGATAAGGAATAATATGAAGAATTCGCTGATGACACTCTCGGACAAAATACTGCTGAGAAAGCGTTCTATTATAGAGACTGTAAACGATGAACTAAAGAACATATGCCAGATTGAGCATTCAAGGCACAGGAGCTTCGGCAACTTTATGACAAACCTTATCTGTGGGTTGATAGCCTACAGTTTCCTGCCCAAAAAACCATCGATCAAATATCAAACTATCAAGACACAACAGCTGGCTATTTTTTAATCGAACTCAGGTTATCATGATAAGCATTAAACTTCTACACCATACATCTTGTCCCGTTGCTCCTTTATCTTCTTATCACTCATATACTCATCAAAAGTGAGGTAACGGTCAATGGCACCGTTAGGTGTCAATTCAATTACCCTGTTAGCCACTGTTTGCGCAAATTCATGATCATGCGTGGTGAAAAGTACAGTCCCTTTAAAATTTTTGAGGGAATTATTAAAAGCTGTAATAGATTCCAGATCCAGGTGATTGGTAGGTTCATCAAGCATTAAAACATTGGCCCGCAACATCATCATCCGGCTTAACATACACCTTACCTTTTCCCCTCCTGAAAGTACCCGGCAGGTTTTCAAGGCTTCTTCCCCGCTAAAGAGCATCTTTCCAAGAAATCCGCGAATATAAACTTCTTCCCTTTCTTCTTCGGTTTTCGCCCATTGGCGCAACCAATCAACCAGGGTGAGGTCATTATCAAAAAATTCCGAATTATCTCCGGGCAAATAAGATTGAGTGGTGGTTACCCCCCAGGAATATTTTCCTGCAACTGCTTCCTGCCTGCCATTTATAATCTCATAAAAGGCTGTGGTAGCCCTTGAATCCCTGGAATAAACAACAACTTTATCCCCTTTTGCCAGATTTACATTTACATTTTTAAAAAGTGTTTCTCCTTCAATAGAAGCTTCCAGATTATCAATATTAAGAATCTGATCCCCGGCTTCACGCTCCCGTTCAAAAATAATGGCCGGATATCTTCTGCTGGAAGGTTTTATTTCTTCTATATTCAGCTTATCAATCATTTTCTTACGAGAAGTTGCCTGTTTCGATTTTGCAACGTTTGCACTAAAGCGCTGAATAAATTCCTGAAGTTCCTTCTTTTTCTCTTCAGCTTTTTTATTCTGCTGGGCCCGCTGCCTTGCGGCAAGTTGTGAAGACTCGTACCAAAAGGTGTAATTACCGCTATAATTATTTATTTTTCCGAAGTCAATATCAGAAATATGTGTACAAACCGAATCCAGGAAGTGACGGTCGTGAGAAACCACAATTACCGTATTGTCGTAATTAGCAAGAAAATTTTCCAGCCAGGTAATCGCCTCATAATCTAAATCGTTGGTAGGCTCATCCATAATAAGCACATCGGGGTTTCCAAAAAGCGCCTGTGCCAAAAGGACCCTTACCTTTTGCTGCCCGTCCAGGTCTTGCATAAGCATATAATGCAAATCTGCCTTAATTCCAAGGCTGGATAACAAAGAAGCGGCGCCACTTTCAGCATTCCATCCATCCATTTCTTCAAATTCGGCTTGGAGAAGCCCTACTTTTTCGCCATCGGCATCACTAAAATTTTCCCTGGCATAAATTTCTTCCATCTCCATCTTGATCTTAAAAAGCGGTTTATTACCCCTCATAACAGTTTCAAGAACAGGATATTCATCATAAAGGTTGTGGTTTTGTTCCAGTACAGACATCCTTTTTCCTGGTTCCAGATGAACATGGCCGGACGTAGGATCTGACTTACCCGCCAGGATCTTCAGAAATGTCGATTTTCCGGCACCATTGGCACCAATAATTCCGTAACAGTTACCCTGGGTAAAAGTTGTGTTCACTTCATCAAAAAGCACACGTTTCCCAAATTGAACTGAAAGATTTGAAACTGAGAGCATAAGCTATATTTTAGATCTAAATTTTTGCAAAAGTAGCCAATTAAGAAGTCTTTTCTAAGAATTAACGTTTTGAAAATTCCTTTTAACGCTGGATTAACATTGCTCCTTAGCTTCAGCTTCTATATTTGGAGACACTATTTAACCGAACCCGAAGTCTTTTCCTTAGATGAGACATACATTATTTACTCTCCTTGCAGTAATTATACTAATTTCTGCCTGTAACAGGTCATCAGATTCATCCAATAAAATTTATATCGGAGGACAAATTGTAAATCCAAATGTGGAGTACGTTATTTTGTCCAGAAACAATAATGATCTTGATACCCTGCCCCTCGATAGTAAAAATCAATTTGGTAAACATCTTGAAGGCTTGGAAACGGGCATTTATACATTAAAACATCCGCCGGAAAATCAAATTCTCTATGTTGAACCTGGGGACAGTTTGATGATATGGCTTAACACGCTGCAGTTTGACAATTCCATGAATTTTAGCGGAAGAGGCAGTGAAAAAAGTAGTTTTCTTCTTGATATGTTTTTGAACAATCAAAAAGATAATGACCTCATAATTTCCAACTCTAAAATAAAACCCGGGGAATTTGCAAAACTTACAGATTCTATTAAAAAGGTAAGAGCTGACAAATTAAAAAAGCTCGAGAAAAAGTACAAGCTTTCAGAAAAATTTAAAAATATAGCAAGTACAGTAATAAATTATGAATATTACGATTTACGGGAGCGCTATACCTATTTAATTGAAAAGTATTACCACGAATTTACTTCTGAAGTGCCTGCAGGTTTTTATAATTATCGGGATAACATCAATTTCAATAATGAAGACCTGCAGAATTACTATGTTTATACAAACCTTATAGATGATTATCTGCGCTCCCGCTCAATAGAAGACTGTGACAACATTCCAGATTCAGGTAGAGAATGTTACAATCTGGCCAATTACAAAAACATTAAGCGGCGTATATTGTTGGTTGATTCTCTCATCAACCTGAAGCAGATGAAAAATGAATTCCTGGATCGACTTGCATCCAGGGGTATTACAATGGCGGATACCAAAGAAGGAGTGGACTCTATCCTTAATGTTTTAGAACAGGTTAACTACAGTTATCTAGAAGAAGCCAGAGAACTGGCAAATATTCACCGAAATTATTTTGTTGGCACCGATGTAAACAATAGGGTTCTGTTAAATACTAATAGAGAAGAAACAACTTACAATTCTATAATAAAAAAGCCTACCATAGTTTTCGTATGGTCTATGCATGAGCCGGGCTACCATATGTGGCAGCACCGAAATATTCAGCAACTCAGGAAAAAATATCCGGATATAGACTTTATAGGAGTAAATATAGATGAAGGGGAAACAAAAGAATGGCTAAGAACAGTTGAAGCATATAATTATGATAAAAACTTTGAGTATCAAACGAGTAAGCGTAATATTGATAAAAAGGTTTTTAGAAAATACATTTACAAGATTTTCTTTATTAGCCCTTCCGGAGTGATTGTAGATGGAGATGCCAAAATACAAAGTCCTAATTTTGAAACTGAAATTCTTGAATTTTTAAACCGTTGATCCTTCTGTTGAAGGATAATCAAAAACCATTTTGGGGCAAGCTCACGAAGTATATATTGGTAAGCGATTATAAAATTTGAAGGAGAGTTTTCATGGAATTAAAACAAAAAAAGCTGCTCAATGGCAGCTTTTTCTTATTCTAAAGGTTTAATACTTAAACATTATCAATTCCTTTTTTATGATCGGCAAGGAATTTCTCCAAACCAATATCGGTTAGAGGGTGCTTTAATAATCCTTCTATAGCTGAAAGAGGACCAGTCATTACATCAGCACCAATCTTGGCACAGTCAATAACATGCATGGTATGTCTAATAGAAGCAGCAAGGATTTCAGTATCAAATCCATAATTATCATAAATAAGCCTTATTTCTCCAATAAGATTAAGCCCATCGGTAGAAATATCATCCAAACGGCCAATAAACGGAGAGACATAAGTAGCTCCGGCTTTAGCAGCAAGTAGTGCCTGTCCTGCAGAAAATACGAGTGTACAATTTGTTTTAATCCCTTTATCGCTAAAATATTTTATCGCTTTCACTCCTTCTTTTATCATAGGAACTTTAACGATAATCCTTTCATGCAAAGCAGCGAGTTCTTCCCCTTCTTTTACAATCTCATCAAAATCTGTCGCAATCACTTCCGCACTTACATCCCCGGTTGCAATCTCACAGATCTTTTTATAGTGGTTTAGAATATTTTCCTTTCCGGTAATTCCTTCTTTAGCCATTAGTGATGGGTTGGTGGTCACTCCATCAAGAACACCTAATTCCTCAGCTTCTTTAATCTGGTCAAGATTGGCAGTATCAATAAAAAATTTCATCTTCTTTTAGTTGTTTAAATTGGTATTAGTTTTAGTTCGCTATTTTTCAAAAGATTGAGAAAAACGTGAATCCCACAAATTTACAATTTATAAAATTTTAAAAGCATCTTCTCATAAACTTTATCAGGTAAAATCCTTTTTAATCCTATAGATAATTTTTGAAGTTGCTCCCCTACTCTATAATGCCCTTTTGGATTTTTAGTCCTGATTATCTTATAAACAGCTTTTGCCATTAATTCGGGATCCTTACCGGCATCAACATGATCGTTCATTACCTTCAAAGTAACACTATAAGGCTTGTTATAAGGGCTCTCTTCCCTAACCGGAGCATGATACCTTCCCGCCGCAATATTTGTGGCAAAATCACCGGGAGCAACATTGGTCATTTGGATATTAAAATCCTTAAGCTCCATTCGAAAAGCTTCAGTGGTAATTTCCAGCGCACCTTTGGTAGCCGAATAAATTCCGCGATATGGTAAACCCATATAACCAGCAATAGAGGTAATATTGATAATAAGCCCGCCCTTCTGTTTTCTCATTTGGGGCAACACCGCTTTTATAAGATTTAAAGGACCAAAATAATTTGTTTCAAAAGCCTTTTTTATTTCATCTTCAGGAGTTTCCTCCAGTGGCCCTGTAATTCCCACTCCTGCATTATTTATAAGAATATCAATTCTGCCTTCTTTCTGCAGCACCTCACTTAAGGCTACACCAATAGTTTCCTTATCGGTAACATCCAAGGCTACCAGAGGAACAGAATTATCTGTAAATTTTTCAGGATTCCGGCTGGTGCCATAAACCATATAATTTTTTTTCTGAAGGTATTCAGCTATAGATTTTCCAATCCCTGAAGATCCGCCGGTAATGAGTACTACTTTTTTAGGAAGAGCATCTGTTTTCATAAGTCACAAAGATGCGATAAAAATTGAAAATAGCGGAAACAAAAAATGGCAAGCGACCCACATCACACCGCTACGACCGCCTACCCTTGCTGCGTTCCCGCCCTGGGGGATTCAGCAGGAGCTGGTTGTGTGGGACTTGCCGATGCAAATATACAATCTTTAAGTATTCTGACAAGCCTTTTTTCAGTAGAAATGGTTAATTTAGAGCATTATTTTACAGCATTTAGAAATGAAAAATATTAAAATACTGACGCTCTTTATCTTATCATTTTTAGTTTTTTCCTGCGGAAGTAATTCCGATAAAAATACTTCAGGTTTTTCCCTGGTTACTTCTAAAAATAAAGCTGAATTTAAATTGGGAGAAGAAGTTCAGGTATCAGTAAAAAACTCAAAAAATAAACAAATAGATTCGGTTTCCTTCTATTTTGAAGACAAACAATTTTCCGCAGAAGATGATGAGGGAGGTATAAGTTTTAGCCTGGAAGAATACAAAGTGGGAAATCAGCAAATAAGGGCTATCATCTATACTGAAGGTGAAGAACAGGAAGTGACCAAAACAATTAAAGTACTAAGTAATAAAGCTCCAGTATCCTATACCTATAATATTGTAAATACATACCCACACGATCAGAATGCATATACCCAGGGATTAGAATTTCACAATGGTACTCTCTATGAAAGTACCGGCCAGTATGGAAGTTCCAGTTTAAGAAAATTAGATCTGGAAACCGGGGAGGTGCTGGACCAAATCTCTTTAGACGATCAATATTTTGGGGAAGGCCTTACTATCCTGAACGATAAAATATATCAGCTCACCTGGCGCGAAGGAGAGGGATTGGTTTACAATCTGGATGATTTCGAAAAAACCGGCACTTTTGCCTATAATGAAAGTAAAGAAGGATGGGGACTCTGTAATGACGGCGAGAAACTGTATAAAAGTGATGGTACTGAAAAAATCTGGATTTTAGACCCTGATACCCTGGCTGAAGAAACTTACATTCAACCGGCACACCATATGGGTCTCTCTTCTAGATTAAATGAACTGGAATGGGTGAATGGGAAAATTTATGCAAATACTTACCAAAAAGACGGGGTAGCCATCATTAATCCGGAAAATGGAATTATTGAAGGCGTAATAGATTTTCGTGGATTGCGTGAAAAAGTAACCCAGCACGACAAGCTTGATGTTCTTAATGGAATCGCTTACAATTCTGAAACCAATAAACTTTATGTAACCGGTAAAAACTGGGATAAAATCTTTGAAGTTGAAATTGTAGAAAAGTAATGAAAAACAATCCTGATGTATTTGAGCAAAGAATAATAGTACTGCCTGAGCACCTGGATGATCAACAGCATGTAAATAATGTGCAGTATGTACAATGGGTGCAGGATATTGCTAAAGCTCACTGGTTTTCCAGAGCTACTCCCGCGCAACAGGAGAATTTTTTCTGGGTGGTGGTTGAACATTCCATTCGGTACAAGCAACAGGCATTTTTAGGTGAAGAATTAATCCTGCAAACTTATGTTGGAAAGGCTACCCATGTCACCTCTTTAAGGTATGTTAACATTAAAAATGCTAAAACCGGTAAAATCCTTGTAGAAGCTAAAACCACCTGGTGTCTTATGAGCCAGGAAACAAAGAAAATAGCTAAAATCTCCGAAGAGCTAAAACAGGTTTTCCTGGAATAAACAGTATTAGGCTTATTGCCTCCGGAGATAAATTATCAGAATAGAAAAGCCATGAATTTATGATATCCAGTTCATAAATTCATGGCTTGCTTTCTTTCCAAATATTTTTCAGGCTGAAATTTTAAACTTTAAAAAGCGGCCTTCCGTGCATTAGAGAGTTCACTTCCGTTTTCACTTTTCCTAATTCTGCCTCATCATTAATATTAGAAATAACTTTATCTATCAATTCCACAATTTTCGGCATATCCTCTTCTATCAGTCCGCGGGTAGTAACGGCAGCGGTACCAATTCTTATTCCTGAAGTCACAAAAGGTGATTTATCATCAAACGGTACCATATTCTTATTTACCGTAATATCGGCTTTTACAAGTGCTTCTTCAGCCTCTTTCCCGCTTACATCTTTATTCCGAAGATCAATAAGCATCATGTGATTGTCTGTTCCGCCGGAAATTACCTGATAATCTTTTGAAACAAAAGCTTCGGCTAATTTGGCAGCATTTTTCTTAACCTTTACCGCATAATGAAGAAAATCATCTGTAAGTGCTTCTCCAAAGGCCACGGCTTTTGCAGCAATAATATGTTCCAGGGGACCACCCTGATTACCGGGGAAAATTCCGCTATTAAGCATAGCTGACATTTTCTTTGGCTTTCCGTTCTTCAGCTTTTCCCCGAAAGGATTATCAAAATCTTTACCCATAATAATAATTCCACCTCTTGGACCGCGCAGGGTTTTATGAGTGGTGGATGTAACTATATGGCAATGTGGAATAGGATCGCTTAAAAGTCCTTTGGCAATAAGACCGGCAGGATGCGCAATATCAGCAAAAAGAATAGCCCCCACACTGTCGGCAATTTCCCTGAATCTTTTATAATCTATTTCTCTGGAATATGCCGAAGCACCTGCAATAATCATCTTAGGCTTCTCTTTTTCAGCAATTTCAGCGACCTTATCATAATCAATGAGGCCAGTTTCCCTGTCTACTCCATAAAAAACCGGATTGTAAAGCCTTCCAGAGAAATTAACAGGAGAACCATGTGTTAAGTGACCGCCATGTGAAAGATCAAACCCTAAAAATTTATCACCGGGTTTCATGCAGGTGGCAAAAACAGCGGTATTGGCCTGAGAACCTGAATGCGGTTGCACATTGGCATACTCTGCATTAAAAAGTTCTTTTAGACGATCTATGGCAAGTTGCTCCACCTTATCTACCACTTCACACCCTCCATAATATCTCTTACCAGGATAACCTTCCGCATACTTATTTGTAAGTACAGATCCTGCTGCTTCCAGCACCTGTTCACTTACAAAATTTTCACTGGCAATAAGCTCTAAACCATTTAATTGACGTTCTTTTTCCTGTTGTACTAGATTAAAAAGTTCTGTGTCTCGTTGCATTTTTATTTTTTACGTTAAATATTCATCAAAAATAACAAATACATTCGGTTAATTAGTGGAAAATAATATATTTGAATACATTAGATTTTAACAAAAAACTAAAAAATCATATGTCAATTACTGCTAACGATCCGGGGCGAAAAACCTGGCTTGATATTCCTGAGGATACCGATTTTCCTATACAGAATATCCCTTTTGGCGTTTTTCTTACAAGGGATGACATTATTACTATCGGGACCAGAATAGGAGATTATGCCATAGACCTGGGCGCACTGCACCAATTAGGATATTTTGAAGGCATTCCCCTTACCGATGATATATTTTTACAGGACACACTTAACGATTTTATCTCTGACGGTAAGAAAACCTGGAGATTGGTGAGAAATCGTATTGCCGATATTTTTGATGAAAAAAATTCAGATTTAAAAAATAATAAAGACCACCGTTCAACTGTTCTTTTTACTTTAGATGAAATAGAAATGCAAATGCCGGTTCAGGTTGGAGATTATACAGATTTTTACTCCAGCAAAGAACACGCTACCAATGTGGGAACCATGTTCCGTGACCCCGATAATGCACTTTTACCAAACTGGCTCCATATTCCTGTAGGTTACCATGGAAGAAGTTCTTCTATAATCCCTAGCGGAATACCGGTACACCGACCTAAAGGTCAAACAATGCCACCGGGAGCTGATGCTCCAGTATTCGGACCTTCACAAAAGGTAGATTTTGAACTGGAAATGGCTTTTATCACCACCGATGCCAATCCGTTGGGAGAACCAATTCCTGTAGACGAAGCTGAAGAGTATATTTTCGGAATGGTTGTTTTTAATGACTGGAGCGCCCGTGATATCCAAAAGTGGGAATACGCACCTTTGGGACCTTTCCTTGCAAAAAACTTTGCCTCCTCTATTTCCCCATGGATTGTAACCATGGATGCTTTGGAACCTTTTAGAACAAAAAGTCCGGAACCGGAAAAGGAATTACTGCCTTATCTAAAGTATAAAGGAGAAAAAAGCTTTGATATTAATCTTGAAGTTGCCCTGCAGCCCGAAGGAAGAGAAGAAAACACCATTACAAGATCTAATTTTAAATATTTGTACTGGAATATGAGTCAGCAGCTGGCACATCATACCGTTAACGGCTGCCCTGTAAATTCAGGAGATATGATGGCTTCGGGAACTATTTCCGGACCTGATAAAAATTCCTTTGGGTCCATGCTTGAACTAACCTGGAGCGGAAAAGAACCCATTAAGCTGAAAGACGGTAGTGAGCGCAAATTTATTGAAGATAATGATACCGTCATTATGCGTGGTTACTGTCAAAGTGCAGAACGCCGAATTGGTTTTGGGGAAATACGAACACAATTACTTCCTGTTTTCGAACATAAAAAGAAATAGGTAATCTATTTTTTACCTAAATCTGGAATAAAAAAAGCTGCCAAACGGCAGCTTTTAAAAATTTTATTTTTTATCCTTCTTCTTTAAATCCTGAAAATCGAAATCACTTTCCCTTTCAGATTTTACCTTTGCAGAATCGTCATTACGATCAATTTCCTGATCTTCTTTTTTCTGGGTGGCATCCTGAAATTCTTTTTGAGAGCGATTTTTATCAGCATTTTTGATTACTTCCCATCTCTTTTCCAGTTCCTTAATATCAATTTCCTTATCCATTTCTTTTAATTTACAACATGAAAATACAAATCATCTATAATGTAACCTATAGGATTAATATTTTTTAACATGAAACATTAAAGGTTTGAAAAGATAAAATTCACTTAAACATAGGAATTTAAATTATCAACCTGAATACTTTGGTGAGAAGAATGATGCACCACATTACCATTCTGCAAAATGATTAATTGAGGACTTTCATGCTGTACATTAAAACGGGAAGCAATTTCATTAGAAACATCCCGATGCTTAAGTAAGTCAAAGAAATAAAGTTTTACATTATCATAATCATCTTTATAATCCCCTTCAAACTGCTTCAACACCATTCGACTTATACCGCACCTGGTTGAATGTTTTAAAATTGCTACCGGCCGTTCTGTAGATTCTCTTTCAATTTCTTCCAGCTGCTCTGCAGATGTTAAATCATTCCATGGAACTTGTACTACTTCTTTTTTAGCAACATCCCGCTCACTTTTAAAGACTTTATCAAATAATCCCATAATTCTCTCTTTTTTGTAAAAATAATTCTTAATAACTTAACTGAGCATTTAAGTCGGAACTTTTGATCAAACTTAACAAAAACGCCATATTGTCCTATTTTAATCTTAAATTAATGCCAAGTTGTCGCTAATTCTATTAGGTACATAAATTGTTATTTCAGTAGAAAAAACTAAAAGATGAACTTCAATAATTTCACAATAAAATCACAGGAGGCTATCCAGCAGGCACAACAGCTTGCGCAGGAGATGGGCCATCAGCAGATTGAAAATGAACATATTTTCAAAGCTATTACTGCAGTAGATGAAAATGTAACTCCGTTTCTGCTAAAAAAACTGAACATAAATGTAAACCTGTTTAACCAAATTCTTGAGAATACCCTGGAGAGTTTTCCAAAGGTGAGCGGCGGGGATATAATGCTTTCCCGGGAAGCAGGTAAAACGTTGAATGAGGCCACTTCAATTGCCAAGAAGATGAACGATGAATTTGTTTCGCTTGAGCATCTCATCCTGGCTATTTTTAAATCTTCAAGTAAGGTAGCGCAGATTCTGAAAGATCAGGGGGCAACTGAGAAAGGTTTGAAAACAGCTATTGACGAACTTCGTAAAGGTGATAGGGTTACTTCCCAAAGCGCGGAGGAAACCTACAACTCCCTCAACAAATATGCGAATAACCTGAATAAATTAGCAGAGGAAGGAAAGCTGGATCCGGTAATTGGCCGGGATGAAGAAATTAGACGAATCCTGCAAATATTATCCCGAAGAACCAAGAACAATCCCATGTTGGTAGGTGAACCCGGAACCGGAAAAACTGCTATCGCAGAAGGCCTAGCCCACCGTATTGTAGATGGTGATGTGCCAGAAAATCTTAAAGATAAGAGAATTTACTCCCTTGACATGGGTGCTCTTATTGCCGGGGCCAAATTTAAAGGGGAATTTGAAGAACGCCTGAAAGCTGTTATTAAGGAGGTTACAGGAAGTGACGGTAATATTGTTCTTTTTATTGATGAAATTCACACCCTTGTGGGTGCAGGTGGTGGCCAGGGGGCTATGGACGCGGCCAATATATTAAAACCCGCACTCGCCCGGGGAGAACTTCGCGCTATTGGGGCAACTACTTTAGATGAGTATCAAAAATATTTTGAAAAAGATAAAGCCCTGGAGCGCCGCTTCCAGAAAGTTACCGTTGAAGAACCAGATGTGGAAAGTGCAATTTCTATCTTACGCGGAATAAAGGAAAAGTATGAGACTCATCATAAAGTAAGAATTAAAGACGAAGCCATTATTGCCGCGGTAGAACTTTCACAGCGCTACATCACCAACCGGTTTTTGCCTGATAAGGCTATTGACCTTATAGATGAAGCAGCTTCAAAACTAAGGATGGAGATAAATTCTAAGCCCGAAGAGCTTGATGTGCTTGATCGCAGGATCATGCAACTTGAGATCGAGATTGAGGCCATTAAGCGTGAGAAAGATGAAACAAAGCTGAAGACCTTACGATCAGATTTGGCAAATTTGAAGGAAGAACGAAATGAATTAAATGCACAATGGAAGAATGAAAAAGAACTAGTTGATAATATTCAGAACACCAAATCTGACATAGAGAATTTCAAACTGGAAGCTGAAAAGGCCGAGCGCGAAGGTGAATATGGAAAAGTTGCTGAAATTCGCTATGGTAAAATTAAGGAAGCCCAGGAAAAACTGGAGAAACTTCAGCAGCAGGTAGCTGAAAGGCAAGATGGGAAATCACTAATTCAGGAAGAAGTAACAAACGATGATATCGCTGAAATTGTGGCTAAATGGACAGGAATTCCTGTTACCAAAATGCTGCAAAGCGAACGGGAAAAACTATTAAAACTGGAAGATGAGTTGCACAAAAGAGTTGTGGGCCAGGAAGAAGCCATTCAGGCGGTGAGCGATGCAGTAAGACGAAGCCGTGCTGGATTGCAGGATCAAAAAAGACCTATTGGGTCATTCCTTTTCCTGGGAACCACCGGGGTTGGTAAAACCGAACTGGCGAAAGCTCTGGCAGAGTATCTGTTCGATGATGAATCGGCCATGACAAGGATAGATATGAGTGAATATCAGGAAAGGCATTCTGTTAGCAGGTTGGTAGGAGCACCTCCCGGGTATATTGGCTATGATGAAGGAGGCCAGCTAACTGAAGCTGTTCGAAGAAAACCATATTCTGTTGTCTTGCTCGATGAGATAGAAAAAGCCCATCCTGATACTTTTAATACCTTGCTACAGGTATTGGATGAAGGAAGGCTTACTGATAATAAAGGGCGCCTGGCCGATTTTAAAAATACCATCATTATTATGACTTCCAATATGGGCAGCCATATCATTCAGGAAAAATTTGAAACGGTAAAAGATCCGGACACTGCCATGGAAGCTGCCAAAACTGAAGTTTTAGGATTGTTAAAACAAAGTGTAAGGCCAGAGTTTATAAACAGGATTGATGATATTGTAATGTTTACACCATTAAATCAAATGGATATCAGCAAAATTGTAGATTTCCAGCTGCGAGGAGTTAAGAAGATGCTTTCTGAACAAAATATTGTACTGGATGCAACTAATGAGGCAATAAAATATCTCGCTAAACGCGGATTTGATCCTCAGTTTGGTGCAAGGCCTGTAAAAAGAGTGGTACAACGGGAAGTTTTAAATAAACTTTCCAAAGAAATACTTGCCGGAAAAATTCATACAGACAGCATCATTTTACTTGATGAATTTGATAACAACCTGGTATTCCGAAACCAGGAGCATTTGGCAGAGACTGATTAATTTTTTGCGGAAATATAAAATGAAAACCGGCTGGAAAATCATCAGCCGGTTTTTTTGAATTTCTCCCTTAAAACTTAAGAATTTCGATAATTACTCCTGTCATACTCCCTACGATCATAAAGGCTCTCGTCTTCAGGATATTCAACTTCTTCATCCCGGTTGTAAGAATCCAATACCATAATTTCGTAGCCCCGGTCTACCGTTCTTCCACGTTCCATACGCTTGGTCTCAGCGAAAGTTTTGTGGTCAATTTCATTAGTCCGAACTACTTTATTGTCTTCATCTAAACTCACCAGTCCTATTGGTAAAATCAGATGATTTTCTCCTTCCCTGTTTATAAATTCATGCACTCCACTTCCGGCTTTGCCTGAGTATGGGTCATGATTGGCTTCTATTATAGAAGAATCTACTTCAACATCAAGATAAACAACTCTCTCGGCCTGTTTATTTACCAGCAGGTTATCCACCTTTCCTATAACACGATCTTCCTTGTCGTGTATTTTCCAACCACGTACATCGGGATCATGACTTTTTACTTTATAATCTGAAAGTTCGTTTAAATAGAACAAATGCTTTTTATCATTTTTCATAATATCCTTATTTCATTGAGATTAATAATTCTTCGGCTTTATCAAAAAATCCTTTTACGGCGTCTTTTTGATTTAGTGTTTCCTGTCCCGGCTGTATCTGCCCCAAAGCAGTTTCCACTTCATTAAACTCTTCCTGAAGATCAGGAAATTCCTGTGTTTGAATAGTCTGCAAGGCCCTTACAATAATTTCACCTGAGTTCTTAATCTTATCGGCATGGGTTAATTCTAAAGGGTCTTCGGTTATATCCTGGGCTTTGGATTTTGCTTCAGAAATATCTGCATCCACATCAACATTGGCATTATCTGCAGTTGCCTGAACAGCTGTAATCAACTCCAATAAAGCTCCATTAGCGTATTCATGATCCAATCCCATATCGGGATCATCAATATAATTACTGTATTCTTCAACAGCAGAAATATTACCCGTATTATTGGACTGCATATTATTCGGCTCCTCTTCTGTAACCTGTTCGGTAGTTATTTCTTCTGTTGGGTTGGCTTCCTCTTCATTTGAGAAGACAAAGAAGTAAAGAATCGCTGCGATAATTAATACCGCCAGCAAAATCCAGGGCCAAACAGGTTTCTTTTTTTCGATTTCAATTTCTGCCATAATTTTACATTTTAAAGGGTTGGTTAAAAATTTTCTTTTTATCTAAACAAAAAAAGCTGCCCAAGTAGCAGCTTTTTATATTATGACGATAAAATCATAATTTGTCTATTTCCTTTTTCAATTCTTCTTTACTTTTGCCGGTTTTTTCCTGTAATCTCCCCAGCATTTCATCAAACTTTCCTTCAGAATAAGTTGTGTCATCGTCGGTAATATCTCCATATTTTTGTTTGAATTTACCCCTAACCTGTTTCCACTTTCCTTCTAATTGATCATTATTCATAATTAATACAATTTATTGGTTAACATAATAAATTTAGCAGAATTTAATATTTGTTCCTCTCAATGAAATCACATTATTCTCTTAATGATTCGTTATTTTTACCAGCAAAAACCTTTATGCGAAGGATTCTCTTAGTGCTCATTCTTATCTGTTATAGCTGTGCCACCACCACTAAACTAAGTACAAATATTGCTGAAATAACATATTTAGACGATTTTGTGCTGCCCGAAAATCTTGAAATAGATGATACGAAAGTCGGTGGCCTTTCAGGAATAGATTACAGCGATGGTAACTATTATCTTATTTGTGACCATCCCGGCACTCCAAGATTTTATGTGGCAGACATCAGGATGAACACGTATAAAATTGATACAGTAGCTATAAAAAAGGTAGTAAAACTCACTGAATCCGGAGCTCTAAAAGATGTATATCTTGATCCCGAATCAATACGCTACAATATTAGAGAGAAATCTGTTGTTATTAGTAGCGAAGGTCATATTGCTAATGAAAAAAATCCCGGGATCTTTAAATTTTCAAAAAATGGAGATTTTATTAATGCCTATGAGCTTCCGGATTATTTTTCGGCTTCAGGAGAGCAAAAGCCGCGAACAAATGGCGTTTTTGAAGGTCTTGCCAAAAGTATTGATGGTAATGGCTATTGGGCAGCTACAGAATTGCCGCTGGAAAAGGATGGTCCAAAACCCAAATTATTTCCTACAAAATCTCCCGCCAGAATCACCTATTTTAATTCAGAAGAAATTCAAGCGGTAAAGCAATTCGCCTATAAGCTGGACGGCATCTCCAAAATACCATTTTTATATTTTGCTGTGAATGGGATTACTGAAATTCTGGAATATGAAAATGAGAAATTCCTGATTCTGGAACGTGCGTTCTCTGCAGGCCGTGGAACCAACGGAAACACCGTGAAAATTTTTTCTGCAGATGCTGCCAATGCTACAAATACACTGGATATTCAACAATTGCGAAAAGCAGATTACCGTTTTGCTGAAAAAAAGCTGATTTTTAATTTCAAATCTATTAAAGACAAACTACAGGAAGGAATTATAGATAATATTGAGGGAATGACTTTTGGCCCCACCCTGCCAAATGGCAATCAATCACTGATACTAATTTCAGATAATAACTTTAACAGTATGGGTAAACAAATAACCCAGATTATTCTTCTGGAGATAAAATTTCTTCAGTAAATTCTATTTTTATTAAACCATTAAATAAGTTCCCGAACATACCTTGGAAAAGTTTAAAAACCTTCAAAACCATGAAAAATTTTATTATTCTCAGTTTGTTCCTCTTTACTAATATTATTAATATGAATACTCATGCCGAAGAAAATCTTGCTGTTGAAAAAGCATTGTCCCAGTCTCATCAAGGTACTACCTATTATCTTATTCGTCATGCGGAAAAAGATCGAAGCAATCCCGCCAATGATAATCCACCTCTAAATAGAGAAGGAAAAGCCAGGGCGCAAAAATGGGCTAAAGTCTTAACCGATGTGCCTTTAGATATGATTTACAGCACAGATTTTACGAGAACCCGGGAGACCGCAAAAGATCTGGCAAAAGCACAAAACCTGAAGATTAACCTGTATGATCACAACAGTTTATTTGATGAAGACTTTCAGAAAAAAACAAGAGGGAAAAAGGTACTTGTGGTAGGGCATGTTAATACCACGCCCCAACTTGCAAATGCTATTCTTGGGAAAAAGAAATATGAGAATTTACCTGATGATGAAAATGGAGCACTTTTTATTGTAACTATAGATGAACAGGGCAACAGGAATTCGCAGGTGCTCTACATAAATTAAAAGCTAATCTGCGAGTTTTACCTCGATATCTTCAGTGAAAATCTTTGAAACCAGGCTAAGTTCCCCGGCGGTATAAAGGCTATCAAGTTTTTTTAGCTCTACATTTGCATCGTCGTATTTAAAATTTTCATAATCCACAAAGCGAATTCCATTGATCACTCTGGGATTAATAGCCTTCCGGAATCGTACACCGCCGCCGTTTACTTCAAAATTATAGGCAAGATAGTCTACGGTAAATGTATCGTCGTTAATCCAGTATAAATATTCATCCTCATGATCTATACCTCCACCATCAGCCTCAAAAACAACTTTAATTTCGTAATAACCTTCATTGTTTATGGTATCGTGGCCCACAAGGGTTTTATTAGCTGCCGGAGCATTAAGCCCAAAAGGCAATTGTACAAAATAGTGCACTGAATTCACGCTGTTGCTGATTGAATTTATTAGTGAGTCTGCAACCATAACAGCAGAATCATTTCTGAATCTTTTCAGGCCTTGATTGGAAAGCACATCCCGTATTTCAGCACCCAAAGAATCCACTACTATTCGCTCCAGTTGAAATTCCCCGTTATTACGGGTGCTTTTATAAGATTTATTCCTGAAATTAAATTTTATACCGGCTCTTTCGTAATTTTCCCCACCTGCAATTTCAATAGCTTTATCTACAATCTCCTCCGCCTTAGGATCTTCCGCAGAATTATTACAACTCCACAACATTAACAACATCGAGATGATGAAAATAAAATTCTTCATGAGCTAACTTTAATATGCTGCAAAGATAAGATTTTACTACTATAAAATTTCCTGTAACATAGCTAAACCATAGAATATGGCGGTAATCTAATTTTAAAGAAACATTATACACAATTCTGAATAAAGCTTACTATTTTTGTAGGTCTATGAAGAATACCAATACCATCAACATAAAAAACCGAAAGGCGAAGTTCGAGTATGAATTTCTCGATAAGTATGTGGCAGGAATAAAACTTGCAGGTACCGAGATTAAAGCTATTCGACAGGGTAAAGCATCTATTGCCGAAAGCTTCTGCGAATTTCAGAATCACGAACTCTTTGTGATTAATATGCATGTTGAAGAGTATTCCCATGCCACGCATTTTAACCATAACCCCAAGAGCGAAAGAAAACTCCTTTTACAAAGGAGGGAATTGCGCAAACTGGAAAAAGAAGTAAAAAATTCCGGATTAACCATTATTCCATTGCGATTGTTTATTAACAATCGTGGGCTGGCAAAACTTCAAATTACTCTGGCCAAGGGTAAAAAACTATATGATAAGCGGGAAACTATTAAAAGCCGTGAAAGTAAGAGAAAACTGGACCGAATTAAAAATGAATTCAACTCTTAAATCAGGTAGTTTTAATAATCTTCTGGCGTTTTTAATTTTAATACGGTAAAGTATATCATTTCAAAAAACAGAAGTTCTCTGTGAACGGGCATTTAATTTTAGTCAAAAAGAACTACATCTATGTTTTGGATGCATCCACATCCGATGATCGCTAATACTTACAGTAATTTTCCTTTAATAATCGATTTTGCTTACATTTAATCCTAAATTATTCGAAATCAAATTGTTTGTATTTATTTAATGTATATTCTAATCTTTAGAACAGATATTTTTTCGCAGAAATTAATCTAATGAACGCATTTTGAAAAACCACTTTTTAACTTTACTGCTTTTTATTGGTGTTTCTCTTCAGGCACAAAGTGAGAAAGATCTTATTCAAACCTCCTCCACCAACCCACAGGAAGAAAAGCAATCTGACCTCCCAGTTTTAGAACGGTTTTCTTTAAACCAAAATACTATTTCAGACTACAATTCATCATTTGGATACAACATGTATTTTCGAAATTATGTCGATTATAAATATGATGATTTTCATTTCCAAATAGGTGCAGGACTGGCTACCCAAAAATCATTTCGTAATAATTTGGAGCCGGATATACAAGTTGGCATAGATGCCTTTTTTGAATATTACCTGAATTCAACTTTTTCTTTATATGCTTTCGGCAGGTATTTTTCCAGATCGATTAATGGTAATTCCATGAATTCCTATTCCCTGGATCCTTTTTTTCTAAATACCGAACTTGGAGCAGGCATAAAAGGCAATTTTAACAAGTTCCAAATAGATGTAGGCACCAGAACTGCTTTGGATAAAACATTAAACCAGACCGGACCCCAAACCCGATTTAATACTTCTTTTTCTTTAGAATTTTAGATAAAAAATTCTACAGCATTAATGCGGAATGACTATATTAATTATGGCTTTGCCATTCATAGATGAATTCCTTCATGTACAGCATCGGTAAAAATTTACTATTTTGCCTTTCTCAAACTCTAATATGTACAGGCAATTTTTACTACTATCCCTATTTCTCTTTTGTAATTCAGTTTTAGCTCAACTTACGGGAAAAGTGACCGACACCACAACAAAATCTCTTCCTTACGTAAATATTTATACAGAAGACGGTAATTTTGGCACTACTTCCAACGAAAATGGCTTTTATTCATTAAAAATCACCACCCCAGGCACCTATAATCTGGTCTTTCGGTATTTAGGATATAAGAGTCTGCGGAAAGAAATAACCATTAAGGAATTCCCTTACGAACTGGACGTTCAACTGGTTGAGGAAACTACCAGCCTGAATGAGGTGACTATAAATTCCAGTGAAAATCCTGCAAATATCATTATTAGGAAAGCTATTGCAACGCGGGAAGCCAATGCTGCAAAAGTTGAGCAATATACGGCCGATTTCTATTCACGCGGTTTATGGAAAATAGAAAATGCACCTGAAAAAATATTAGGACAGGAAGTTGGCGATCTTGGTGGTGCCCTGGATTCTACACGCAGTGGAATTGTATATTTGAGCGAAACTGTTTCAGAAATTTCATATAGAAAACCAGACGATTTTAAGGAAAGAATAATCGCTTCTAAAGTAAGTGGTAACGATAATGGTTTCAGCCTGAACTCCGCTCAGGAAGCTTACTATTCATTCTATAATAATACTATCGAGATTAACAGCGAAATTGTTTCTCCAATTGCAGATTATGCCTTTAATTATTACAATTATAAACTTACCGGAACATTCTATGACGATAATGGCCGTTTAATCAACAAAATTAAAGTTACTCCTAAAAGACCTAAGGACAGGATATTTTCAGGTTACATCTATATTGTTGAAGATCTGTGGCAGATTTATGGTGTGGAACTGGAAGTTACAGGGCAGGCTATCCAGGTACAGCCAATTGAAAAACTCCTTTTTAAGCAAACCTATAAGTATTCTGAAAAAAATGGCTTTTACATTCAGATTTCCCAGACCGTTGAATTCAGGTTCTCTATGTTTGGCATTTCAGGAAACGGATTATTTACCGCAGTGTACAGCAATTATGATTTTAACCCGGATTTTGACAGGAAAACTTTTACTCCGGAAATCCTCACTTTTGCCAAAGCCGCAAATAAAAAAGATTCCACCTTTTGGGAAAAATTGCGTCCTGTTCCTTTAACCGGCGAAGAGGTTAACGATTATACCAGGAAAGACAGCATCCAGAAAAAACGTTCCTCTAAAAAATATCTGGATTCCATAGACGATCGTAACAACAAATTTCAAATTACCAACCTTTTGATGGGATATACTTACAGCAATACATATGAAAAAAGTAATTTTCGCATCAGTTCACCCCTATTCGGAACACATTTTAATACTGTGCAGGGATGGAATACGGCGGTAGACCTCACCTACAGGCAAAATCAATCTGATATTTACAATTCTAAATATTGGGAGTTTTTCTCCGAAATAAATTATGGTCTGGCTGACGAAAGGCTAAGGGTAAAAGGTGGTTTTGAGCAAAAATTTAATGATTTTAACCAGGCAAAGCTCAGGATTTCCGGAGGCGTGGAAGCGACGCAAATTAATAACCGTCAGCCTATTTCCAGGCGCATAAATGATTTTACCACTATATTTTTTGAACGCAATTACCTTAAATTATATGAGAGAAATTTTGCAGAAGTTAATTATCGCCAGGAATTATTAAATGGTTTTACCCTTTCCGGAAATCTTGCCTACGAGAATCGGCAACCGTTAACCAACCATACCAACCACGTCTTTATAGATAATGATGATGTAAGCTATACCTCCAATAATCCATTACAGTCTGAAGATTTTGGTTCTCTTCCATTTCAGCAACATGATATTATCAAGTTTCAGCTTCTGGGCCAAATTAACTTCGGCCAGAAATATATGAGTTATCCCGACAGAAAATTTATTATCGAAAACGAGAAATATCCCAAACTGATTTTTGGTTATGAAAGAGGTTTCGCATCAGATGTCAAAAACTACAATTTTGACCAGTTTAAACTAATGCTTAGCCAGGAGGTTAATCTTGGAAATAAAGGAAATTTCGGTTATAATCTACATGGAGGAACTTTTCTAAATGCAGATGGAATCTCTTTGGTAGATTATCAGCACTTTTATGGCAACCAAAGCAGGATTGGTTTCGGGAGTTATTTAAATAATTTCAATCTGCTCCCTTACTACGCTCTGAGCACTAATGATACTTATGCTGAAGGGCATATAGAACATAATTTTCAGGGCTGGATACTGGGTAAAATTCCTTTTCTTAATAAACTAAACTACAATCTGATCCTGGGAACACACGCACTATATACCCAGGAAAATAAACCGTATTCAGAATATTCTATAGGAATTGATAATCTCGGGTTTGGAAAATACCGTTTTTTGAGGCTGGATTATGTAATTTCAAATCAGGATGGAAATAGAGACGGTGCTTTTATCTTTGGCTTAAAATTTTAAAAAAGAGCCGGGCAAAAAACTTTGAATCAATTTCGGAAATTCAAATTTCAGGCCCGGCCGGTGAAATATATATAAAGACTACTCCTCTTCGTCCTTGCTTTTCTCTTCGTTGGTATCTTTTGAAAAATCAGTCATTTCGTTTTTAACCAGCAGGTTATACCATTGGATAATTTTTTTGATATCACTTGTGTAAACACGGTCTGCATCATAATCGGGCAAAACTTCAGAAAAATAAGCCTCAAGTTCTGCTTTTGAAGATTTATGATCTATGGCCTCTCCCCCGTTTTCTTTATCCTTTATCTTCTGAAAAACCACTCCAAGTGGCACTTCTTCAGTATAGGTGTAAATTGCAATCTCGCTAAGCACACTCACATTGTGTCGCAGATTTACGGAAATCTTTTTCCCATCTACGATAGAAGTGGCAATAAATCCGCCACGCGTTTGTGCATTCATTTCATATAATCCCGGCTTTCCCGAAATCGCTAATATTTTTTCTAACCCCATAGTTTTTAAATTTGGCTGGCAAATATCTCACCCCTGCCTTAATTATCAAAATGATTATCTGCCTTTTTTCATCTCCGGAAAACGCATCTTATAATCAATCTTAATTTTCCCTTTGGATATCTGGTTTAATTTACTTTTTAAAAGTCTCTTTTTGAGGCTGGAAAGCTTATCGGTAAACAGGATTCCTTCTATATGATCATACTCATGCTGAATAACCCTCGCCGCTAATCCTGTGTAATTTTCTTTGTAAGTATTAAATTTTTCATCCTGATACTCAATTACGATATCAGGCTTTCTAAAAACATCTTCCCTTATTTCAGGAATACTAAGACAGCCTTCGCCAAAACTCCAATCTTCACCTTCCTCTTCAATAATCTTTGGATTAATAAAGACTTTACGAAGATTTTTCAGTTGTTCTTTTTCGGCTTCATCTAAATCTTCATCTTCGGCAAAAGGTGCAGGATCTATAACAAACATTCTTAGCGGAAGCCCTACCTGTGGCGCAGCCAGGCCTACTCCGTAAGCGTTATACATTGTATCCCACATATTATTTACAAGTTCATCCAGTTTGGGATAATCTTCAGGAATATCTTTTGCTCTTTTCTTTAGAACAGGATCTCCGTAAGCTACAATAGGTAAAATCATTTTTCAAAATTTAAAGTATAAGCTCAAAGTTTAAAGTTTAAGGCAATGCCCTTACACCTTTGGTTTTTGACTTTCAACTCTTATTTATATAAATATGTTTGTAAAATAATGGTGGCGCTTATTTCATCTACCAGGGCTTTATCTTTCCTTTTATTCTTTTTCATGCCACTGTCTATCATACTTTGAAATGCCATTTTTGAAGTAAAGCGTTCATCTACTCTTTTTAACTCCATCTGCGGAAACTTTTCAGAAAATTTCTTTAGAAATTCCTGAATAAGTACCTCACTTTCTGAAGCTGAATAATTCATTTGTTTAGGCTCGCCCACCAAAACCATTTCTACACTTTCATCGTGAAAATATTTTTCCAGAAAAGGCATCAATTCTCTGGTGGCCACAGTAGTGAGTCCGGAAGCAATAATCTGCATTTCATCTGTAACCGCAATTCCGGTACGTTTTACCCCATAATCCAGAGCTAAAATTCTCGGCATATCAAAAATTTGCCCAAAGGTAAGGTTTATATCCCTATGCCCCCAAAATTTAGCTATAAGCTGTTATATTTGCTAAAAATATTTCAGAATGGATCAATTAGAAGCCAAAATTACAGAAGCCTGGAACAACCGGGATTTACTTAAAAATAAAGAAACTACCGATGCCATCCGGGAAGTAATAGAACTTCTGGACCAGGGAAAACTAAGAACAGCCGAACCTACTGCCGAAGGATGGCAGGTTAATGAGTGGGTGAAAAAAGCCGTAGTACTGTATTTCCCTATTCAAAAAATGGAAACACTGGAAGCGGGAATTTTTGAATATCATGATAAAATGCCGCTAAAAAAAGGGTACAAGGAAAAAGGAATCCGGGTGGTTCCAAATGCTGTTGCACGCCACGGTGCATACATTTCCAGCGGGGTTATTATGATGCCGAGTTACGTAAATATTGGAGCCTACGTAGATGAAGGCACTATGGTAGATACCTGGGCAACCGTGGGAAGTTGCGCTCAAATTGGTAAAAATGTACATTTAAGCGGTGGTGTTGGGATTGGCGGAGTTCTGGAACCTTTACAGGCTGCTCCCGTGATTATTGAAGATAATGCCTTTCTTGGGTCCAGAAGTATTGTGGTAGAAGGAATACGTGTGGAAAAAGAAGCTGTACTTGGTGCGAATGTGGTGCTAACAGGTTCTACAAAAATTATAGACGTTACTGGTGATGAACCAAAACAATTTCATGGATATGTTCCCGCGAGGTCTGTGGTTATCCCGGGCAGCTACACCAAAAAATTTCCTGCAGGAGAATATCAGGTTCCTTGTGCGCTTATTATTGGTAAAAGAAAAGATAGCACCAATAAAAAAACCTCTCTTAATGATGCTTTAAGAGAGTATGATGTAGCGGTATAACAACCGCGTATGATTTATTAAAGAAGAAAAAGTTCCTCCTATGGAGGGATATAGGTAGGAATGAAGATACTGGTAATTCAACAAAAAATGATTGGGGATGTACTTACATCCTCAATCTTGTTTGAAGCACTTCGGAAAAAATTTCCGGAGGCTGAATTACATTATTTGATTTACCCCCATACTTTCCCGGTTATTGAAAATAATCCATACATAGATAAAGTGGTGTTTTTTGATCCTGAAAAAGACAAAACTCCCCAGGAATTTCTTCTTTTTCAGAAAAAAATCAGAAGTGAGAATTACGATGTTGTATTAGACGTGTACTCCATGATTAGCACGGCAGTAATTGCAAAAGCTTCCGGAGCAAAAATACGTGCGGGATACGGGAAGAAGTATACAAAGTTTTTGTACACCCATAATTTTAAATATAAAAAAAAGGTGGAAACAAAGGCCGGTCTTGCTGTTGAGAATCGGATGCTTCTGCTTAAGGCAATTTCAAAGGATTTTCCCGTAGAGATTAACCCAAAAATCTATCTTACCTCAAAAGAAATGGAGGCAGCTGAAGCTTTTTTACGCCAGCATCAGCTTAAAAGGGATAAGCCTGTAATTATGATGAGCATCCTGGGCAGCTCTGATGAGAAAACCTATCCGCTGGAATACATGGCTCAAATAATGGACTTTATTGTTGAAACTACCGGGGCACAGATACTTTTTAATTACATTCCCAGACAAAAGGAAAAGGCTCTTAAACTTTATGAACTTTGTAATGCACGTACAAAAGTCAAAATTTTTCCTGAAGCTTTTGCACCGGACTTAAGGAAATTTCTTGCTCTCACCAAGAGATGCAATGCTGTTATAGGAAATGAAGGTGGCTGTATAAATATGGCTAAAGCTTTAGATGTGCCAACCTTTTCTATTTTTTCCCCTCAAATTACAAAGGAAGCCTGGTCGTTATATGAAAATGATCAGAATGTGGCAGTACATTTCTACGATTTCCTATCAAGTTACGATATTAGCAAGAAGGATCTTAAAAAACAGTCTTCCGATATTTACAATCAGTTTAAACCTAGGTACATTCTACCAAAACTGGCTGAATTTTTAGGTAATCTTAAGATATCTTGAACCTTGTTCAATTATCTTTAAAAAATTAAAGGTACCATCATGAATGGAATCCAAAAGATTTCTCTTGCGCTCTTAAAAAAGTTCAAGTTTTTACCCGCTAATATATATCTTAAGTACTACTATGAATATTATAACGGAAAAAAACTGGATCTTAAAAACCCGGTGGATTTTAATGAAAAAATTCAGTGGCTAAAAGCTTATTATCACGTTCCTGTTCTTAATAAACTTGTAGATAAATATGAAGTAAGGGAATATGTAAAAGATAAAATCGGTGGGGAATATTTAAACGAAGTTTATGGCGTTTATGAAAAAGGAAAAGACGTTCCTATTGAAGATCTTCCGGAGCAATTTGTTCTTAAAGCCACCCACGGCTACAACTTTCATATAATTGTAAGGGATAAAGCTAAGCTAAGTACTTTAAAAACAAGGCTTACATTAAAAAAATGGCAGAACAGAAATCAATTTTATCGAGGCGGAATGGAATGGGCCTATAAAGATGTTCCCAAACGAATTTTAGCAGAAAAATATCTTGAAGAAATTGATAATAAGGGTTTAAGCGATATTAAATTTTACTGTTTCAGCGGCAGACCGGAATTTATTGAAGTTACTATGGAAATAGATTCCGCTCCCTATAGAATGTACTTCGATTTGCAATGGAAGAAAATAGAAATGGGAAGAATTGGTATTGATGCTTATGAAAAGAAACTGGCAAAGCCCCCTAACCTGGAGCAGATGGTTGAAATTGCCGGCAAACTTTCAGAGAAATTCCCTTTTGTTCGTGTTGATTTATACAACATAAAGGGTAAAATTCTTTTTGGAGAATTGACCTTCTACCCTGCCGATGGACGCCATCCTTTCCATCCTGAAAAGTATAATAAGATATTCGGAGATCTTATCAGGCTACCTGAAATTCCGCCAGGCCAGAAAGTAATTACAGAACTTTAGCCCTGGTTTTGTTTATGCCGTAAGGAGTGAAACTCCGTCTACTATTTCTTGTCTCTTTCCTTATATTCTTATTAAAATTTATAGATTCTTTGGTTTTGTAACCTCTTGGGTGGTCAAGGTGCACACATACGGCAGAATATCTTATTTGCTTTGATTTGAGGCCGTAATTCATAAGCCTTTCTCCAAGTTCACGATCCTGCCCGCCATATTGCATTCTTTCATCAAAACCGTTTATGGCTAAAATATCCTTTTTCCAGCCACTGGCATTATGGCCGTTCCAGCTGGCATTTGTAGGAGTAAAACGATTAAGAAGTGCCCCCTCAATTTTTCCTGCGCTCAACTTCCTGTTTTTAAAAGAAGATTTCAGGCCCTTTTCTTTAAGCCAGGTTTCCCTGAAACATCTTTGTTCTACAATATCATCTTCTGTAATCGCTTTTGAAATATTCATGGGAAGCATAAAATAACCGCCGGAAAGAAAAAAACCTTCCTCTTTGTTTTTATTATGAACTTCAACAAAATCTTGGCGGGGAATGCAGTCACCGTCGCTCATAATAATATATTCTCCATTGCACGCCAGTAGCGCCTTATTTAGAATACGGGACTTCTGGAATCCTTCATCTTTATGCCATACATGAATTAGCGGCACGGGCATTCTCTTTTCCAGCTCCTTTATAGCCAAAGCTGTTTCTTCTGTAGAACCGTCATCAGCAATAACAATTTCAAAGTCTTTGAAGGTTTGCACCATATATCCCGTAAGCGTTTTTTGCAGCCACTCCACGGCATTATAGGTGCTTAGCACAACAGATAAGTCAGGCTTTTTCATTTTAATTTTTTAAATATTCTAGCCTCTATAACTTGAGTTTCTTCTTAAATTCGTGTTTCCTTCTATATCTCTTCTGAAACTGATGCGTAAAAAACCACATTTTTTCAAAAACCTCTTCTTTAGGTCTGTCAATCAATTTCGCATACTCATCGGCCATTACTTCCACCATATTCTTCTTAGGCGTTAATCTTGAAAAATTCTTCATCCTTTTTTCAAAATTAAGTTTTCTGAAGTTCATCCGGTTGAGATCCACAAGAAAGAATTTATAATTACCATTTTCAAGCTGAATTAAAGTATTACCTGGGGAATGATCCAGAAATTCTACCCCTTCTTCATGTAATTTATGGGTGAAACGGGTAAAAGCCCTTAAAATCTGTTCATTATCGGGATATTCGGGATTAGTGACAAGCTCGCGGTAAGTAAGATCATAATCCAGATGCTCACTTATATAGTAACTATCTCTAAAGGCAAAAGCCGAAGTATTTTCTGCGAAAGCAATGGGAGAAGGAGTGCCAATCCCTTTCGAAAGAAGTGTTTCTGCATACACAAAGGAACGTTCTGCTTTCGATTTTCTGAAAAAACGATAAGTGATTGTATTTATTAAATTCGGAATTTTAAAAGATTTGATATTTATCTTTTTCCCCTTTAGATCAAAAATCTTAATGCTATTGCGTTTGCCTGCACTTAATATCTCACCTTCTTTATGAAAGTTAGAAATAAGAGCCTCAATATGACTTTTGCTCTCATGGCAATATTCCGATAAAACTAGCTTCATAACACAAAACTACAATAAAGTAGCTGTGGACTAATAGTACATAGTAAAAAAATGTGTTAGATTTGAAATATAGACAAACCTGTTTAACCGTTAAGTAAAAACAGGAATAACACAGCTAAGGACATCCCATTATTAAAGTATTATATTGCAGAAAATGAACCAAAAGCCGGAATGCTCAATTATTACCATTAATTACAATAATGCCGACCTTTGTTTCTCTGCAGTAAAATCCATATTACAACATTCTCAAATATATTCTTATGAAATAATTGTAGTTGATAATGGAAGTGAACTTCCTGATTTTAAGCGTTTAAAAGAGCTTATTTTTTCATTGGAAGCAGCCGAAGTAAAACTAATCAAGAGCAGGATCAATACGGGATTTGGTGGTGGCAATATGATGGGGGTACAGCAAGCTAAAGGGAGATTTTATGTATTTGCAAATAGCGATGTTATTCTCCAAAAAGATACTATTGCAGTTTCCGTAAATTTTTTAATGCAAAATAAAAATACTGCTATGGTTGGTGGTATTGCTTCAAACGAACATGGTAAAGTTTTTAAGACATTTCTGTATGGCCTGGGATTGAGGAGTGAAATTCTATCTGAAGGCTTTCTTACTTTTGTAAGCCCAAAGAAATATCCTTCCAGAAGAAAAACAATTACTACAGCAACAAAAGTGGATGCCGTTCCAGGCTCTTTTTTAGTATGTAAAGCCGAAGACTTTGATTACGTGGGCGGCTTTGATACCAATCTCTTTTTATATTATGAAGAAAAAGATCTTGCTTTTAGAATTCGCAAATTTCTGAATAAAGATATTTACATTTTGCCTGATGCGGAATATATCCATCTTAAAGGCAAAAGTACTCCCTCTTCCTATGCTATAAAGAAAGAACTTAAAATATCTCAATTTTACAGTGTCAGGAAAAATCTTGGCCTCTTTAAATATCTTCTTTTTTATTCTTTCAATTTTTTGAAATTTCTTTTGAAAGCACCTTTCAACAAGAAAAACCGAAAATATTTATCGTTAATAATAAATGGTGTTTCACTTACCCAATCTTTAAAACACAAACAAAAATTGCAACCGGCAAATGGAAACAGATAACCCAAGTAGAAAGAGGATAGCCTTTATATTTTTGGATGAACTCCATCATATTTATCATTTTATAAGTGTTGCTGTAGAACTTTCCCGAAATCATGAGGTGAGCATTCTTACTCATCCTGCAAAACATGAATTACTACGCAACAGCATTGCTGAGTTAGGCGGGGAGAATCTTAAAATTGAAGAATTGTCCACTTATGCTTTTAGGGCTCTGACCGATAAAATTAAGGGTAGAGACCTCCCTCGAAAGGGTTTTTGGCTTAAGAAAAATAAAAACTATATCATCAAAAATTTTGATGCAGTTGTATTCACCGATTATTTTCACAAATATCTTCTAAAAGCCAAAAAAGAAGGAAAACCGAAATTGATAAAGTTTCAGCATGGAACCCCGGGCCGGGCTTATGCCTTTAACAAAAGCCAATTGGATTTTGATTTTCAGCTGCTTTCCGGAAGCTTTCTTTATGAACAATATAAGAATATGGGACTTTTGGGACCACATCCCGTTATTGTTGGTTATCCTAAAATAGATGCCGTAAAAAATAAGAAAAAGAAGAGCTTTTTTAAAAATAAGAAACCTACAATATTATACAATCCTCATTTTGATCCCGAATTCTCTTCCTGGAAGCAAGAAGGAATTCAAGTACTGGATTTTTTTTACAATCATCAGGACTACAACCTTATTTTCGCTCCGCATATACACCTTTTTCAAAGGAATAAGGGCGGTTATTCTGTTTCAGAAATCCCTGAAAAATATCAGAATTCAGAAAATATCCGTATTGATTTGGGAAGTATCAAAAGTGTGGATATGTCTTATTTATGTGCTGCCGATATTTACCTTGGTGATGTTTCCAGCCAGATATACGAATTTATCATTTCTCCCCGCCCTTGCATTTTCCTTAATCCTAAAAATATTAATTTTTCAGGGGACGTATTTTACCGGTTTTGGAAATGTGGCGAGGTTATTCCTTCAGCAAAGAAACTTGGTGAAGCTCTGGCAAAGTCAATTGCTGATTTTGGAAAATATCGAACTATTCAGGAACAAATAACGGCAGAAAACTACTATACGGAAGAAGGATCTACAGCCTCAGAAAGAGCAGCAAAAGCAATTGATGAATATCTGTCTGCAAACACTTGAAATATATCCTAATTTCATTTTAGGTATTGATCTACTCCATTGCTACAGCGAATTAACTTTTTGTCTATAGCTGTATTCTGAATACCTTCATTTAGAATACGCTTTTCGCGTGATTTTTCCTGATGCCAGATATGATAAATAATTCCTGCGTACCGAAGCCGTTTTGCTTTCACACCAGAATTTAAAAGTCGAACCGCTAATTCTGAGTCTTCTTTGCCCCAACCGGTAATATCTTCATTGTAGCCGTTTATATCTAGAAAATCCTGTTTCCAAAAAGAAAAATTACATCCCCTAAGCTTCCCTGAAAGTTGATTTTTTTCTTTGTAGAATCCCGAGAGATATGGAAGATAAATACTTCTTGTTCTCTTTGATATCCCCTTGGAAAACCACTTATAATCGATCTTCTGTTTGGAAAACATTGTTGTTAAATAATTCTCCTGAATATTTACACGGCTTCCAAAAAGATAAACTCCTGATCTGGAATTTTTTAAATGATCCCTAATAAAGTTTTTATGCATGACGCAGTCACCATCTATTTGTATAACATAATCTGCATTACTTTTAGCGATAGTTTTATTTAAAATTACAGCTTTCCTAAATCCTTCATCTTTTTGCCACACATGCTGTATGGGAAGATTAATCTTTTCGGAATACTTTCTTATTACATTTGCGGTTTCCTCAGTAGAACCATCATCTGCAATCAAAATTTCATCTGGAAATAAATTCTGATGTGTCACACTTTTTAGAACAAGACTTAAGGCTTCAGGCCAATTGTATGTGGAAATCAGGAGGGCAACTTTCATTAAAAATCAGGTGTTAGAAAATGCAAATATGGGCGGAAAAAGCCAATTCCTGGAATAACTGCCTGTTTTTATTCAGATTTCTATAACTAATAAATATGGAAATTTATCTTCCAATACTTAGTAGTCACTTAAATCTCTATCAGTACATTAAACCAAAAACCACCCAGAAAATAAACATACATATTCATAAAATGAATGTAAATATAATGCCTAGGCCAATAGAAACAGCTAAAAAATGTAAATTCGCCTTTATAATCTTACGTTAAATAAAAAGGGAATTAAGAATATATGAACATCCTCCACCTTTCAGCAGTTAAAAATTGGGGTGGTGGGGAAAAGCACCTTGAAAACCTGTGCCGGGAACTGGCCATTTTAAACCCTTCCATTACAAATAAACTAATTTGTAATGACAAAGCCGATTATTACAGGCTATCAACCATAGAACAATTAGAAATTATTCCCGCACCATTGGGTTTTAAGTTGGATCCGAGATATATCCTCAGACTTATAAAAACCTGCAAAAAACATCATATAGATTTAATCCATATTCATGATAGCTCTGCATTGGCCATTGCTGTGACCGCCAATCATCTGGCAGAATTACCTCCCTTTATTTTCAGCAAAAAGACTTCATTTCCCATCCGTTTAAAAAGACTTACGCTCTATAAATACAATTACTACAAGATAAAACGAGTTTTATGCGTTTCAGAAACAACAAAATGCATTGCTTCAAAAAATGTAGAAAACAGTAACATACTTACCTGTATCTACCACGGTACGAGCTTAAAAGATAAATCCGGAACAACACCTTTTAAATTACGCAAGCATTTAAAATTGAATAATGAAACTGTGATTGTTGGGAATATCGCTCACCATATCTGGCCCAAGGATTTGGAAACTTTTATAAATGTGGCCAATGAATTAATACATGTTCAGAAAAAAGATATGCATTTTGTTCAGATTGGTGCTTTTACAGCCGAAACCCCATCATTACTAAACCTCATCAAAAAGAACAAATTAGAAAGCCATATAAGCTTTTTAGGCTCCATGGAAAATGCCTCCAATTTTATTCCGCAGTTTGACATTAGTGTTATGACCTCCAAAAGCGAAGGAGTCCCGCAGTTTATTTATGAATCTTTTTATCACGGTGTACCGGTGATAAGTACAAATGTGGGTGGCATTCCTGAAGTTATTACGCACCGGGTAAATGGATTGCTTGCTCCTGCGGGAGATTGCCGGGAATTGGCAAAACATGTGCTATCTTTGGCAAATAACCGGCAATGGAGAGAAGAATTCACAGTTCTTTCTTATAAAAAGCTGACTAAAAATTTTACCTCTACTTTAATGGCTGAAAAGACATATTCAGAATATAAAAAAGTATTAAATGAAAGATGATTTTAAAACTGAAATACAGGAAACCATAGCAATTTTAAAACGTGGCGGCACAATACTTTATCCTACAGATACCGTTTGGGGAATTGGTTGTGACGCCACAAATCCCGATGCCATAGATAAGGTTTTTGCACTTAAAAAAAGAAGAGAATCGAAGTCGCTGATCTGCCTGGTTTCTGATTTTAAGATGCTGAACGAATATGTAGAAAATGTTCCTGAAGTGGCTTATGATATTCTGAAATATGCCAGTAAGCCCACCACTGTTATTTATGATGATGCGATTCGGGTGGCCGAAAATTTAATAGCTGAAGATAATTCTCTTGCCATAAGGGTGACCAAAGATAAATTTTGCAAGGAATTAATCAGAAGATTCAGAAGACCGCTGGTTTCTACATCGGCAAACATCAGCGGAGAAAAAACTCCGGAATCCTATTCCCAAATTAGCCCTGAAATTTTAAAAGGTGTGGACTATGTAGTAAATTTGCACCAATCTAAAAAATCGGCCAAACCATCGGCTATTATCAAGTTAAGCAATGATGGTAAAGTTAAAGTTGTAAGAAAGTAATTTTTTACCACGAATTCACGAATTATGGCAGATATTCTATATAAAGAAGAAAGTTATAGTATAGTAGAATGCTTATTTGATGTTTAGAATCATATTGGAAGTGGCTTTTCGGAAATTGTCTATAAAGATGCACTTCAACTGGAATTGAAATCAAAAGGAATCCCTTTTCAAAGGGAAAAACAATATGCTGTAGTGTACAAGGGGCAGGCTTTAAATCATAAATTTTATGCAGATTTTGTGATCTACAACAAAATAATCCTGGAAATGAAGTCTGTAGAAGCGATTAATGATAAACATGTAGCTCAGTGCATCAATTATCTCAAAGTGTCCAGATGCCGATTGGCGAATTTTCATAAAAATTTACTGGACCATAGAAGAATTGTTCTCTGAAGTAGCTTGTAACGCTGATCCCAATGAAGAAAGTAATTAATTTCAATCCAGATTACACATTTTACCAATAATAAACATTAGTGTATTAGTTGGTAAAAATCTGAAAAACAGATATCGCAATAAATGAAAAAGAAAAACTGTGCAAAATTATAAAGAGGCGTTAGATCATAAAATATTCAGCATAATTTCCCTGGCTGCACAGAAGCTCTCTCTGGAGTCCTATGTAATTGGCGGATTTGTCCGGGACCATTTATTACATCGGGGAAATCCCAAAGATATTGATGTGGTTGCTGTGGGAAGTGGTATTGAACTTGCCAAAAAGGTTTCTGAAATTTTACCCCACAAACCAAAAGTGCAGGTTTTTAAAAATTTTGGGACTGCCATGCTTCGCGCCTTCAACATGGAGATTGAATTTGTGGGTGCCAGGAAGGAAAGTTACCTCGAAGACAGTAGGAATCCGATTGTAGAGAACGGCAGCCTGGAAGATGACCAAAACCGGCGGGATTTTACAATTAACGCCCTTGCCCTTAGTCTGAACAAAGAGAATTTTGGCGACCTTTTAGATCCTTTTGGCGGGCTTCAGGATTTAGAATCTGAAATTATCAGGACTCCGCTTGATCCTGACATAACTTATTCTGACGATCCCCTTCGCATGCTTAGAGCTATTCGCTTTGCTGCCCAGCTAAATTTTAAGATTGAAAAAGAATCCCTCAATGCCATTCGGGAAAACAGGTCCAGGATAAAAATAATTTCCAAAGAACGGATTGTGGAAGAGCTAAATAAAATACTTCTTTCAAACAAGCCTTCCATAGGTTTTGGGCTGCTTCATAAGACAAAGCTTTTAAAGCTCATTCTACCTGAACTCACCGCCCTGGAAGGAATTGATGAAATTGAAGGGCAGCGCCATAAAGACAATTTCTGGCATACATTGGAGGTTGTAGATAATATTGCTAAAAATACTGACGATCTTTGGCTGCGCTGGGCCGCACTGTTACACGATATTGGTAAAGCACCAACTAAAAAGTTCCATAAGAAAATTGGATGGACATTTCACGGGCATGAATTTGTGGGAGCCAAAATGGTTTTTCAATTATTTAAGCGCATGCGATTGCCTTTAAATGATAAGATGAAATTTGTTCAAAAAATGGTCTTGATGAGTTCACGTCCCATCGCCATAGTAGACGATCACACCACCGATTCAGCTGTACGCAGGCTTATATTTGATGCCGGTGATAATATTGAAAATTTAATGACTTTGTGCGAAGCTGATATTACCACCAAAAATCCGAAACGCTTTAACCGCTACCACAATAATTTTAAAATCGTGAGGCAAAAAATAAAGGAGGTTGAAGAACGGGATCATATTCGTAATTTCCAACCTCCGGTTAGTGGAGAAGAAGTAATGGAAACTTTTAATTTAAAGCCTTCAAGGGAAGTTGGCCTTATTAAAGACGCAATTAAAGAAGCTATTCTGGAAGGGGAAATCCCAAATGATTATGATGCCGCCAGAGATTTTATGATTAAAAGAGGTGAAAAACTCGGTTTAAAACCGGTGAGTAGTGAACAGGAAAGTGAATAAAAAGTAAACAGGTTCTGCCGGAGAAAAACATAAATTCCTGAACGGCAAAAGCAAATATGAAGCCGAATAGCTAAGCGGTCTTAAATTCAATATCTTTTATAAGTGTATCGAAAAGCAGTAAAAATATCCCTCGTTTTGGTTTACCTGGTAATAATAGCGGGGGCTGTAGTAAGAATGACAGGCTCCGGAATGGGTTGCCCCGATTGGCCAAAATGCTTTGGATATTACATCCCGCCAACTCAGGAATCTGAACTCCTCTTTCAGCCAAATAAAATGTATAAAGAAGGCCAGGTAATTATTATAGAGGAAAGTCTTAAAGTGGCTGCATCAAACTTTACTTCTTCCGCAGAATATAGTCCCGATAACTGGAAAAATTATACTAAACATAATTATGCTATTTTTAACCCAACCCACACCTGGGTGGAATATATCAACAGGCTTTGCGGTGCTTTGGCAGGTTTTGCAGTTTTAATAATGGCTGTTCTGTCTTTTAAAAAGTGGAAGTCCAGGAAACGCATTACGCTTCTTTCCTGGCTTAGCGTTTTTCTTATGGGATTCCAGGCATGGCTTGGCGCAACGGTGGTATATTCAGTGCTTGCGCCTGCTAAAATTACCATTCATATGTTAATGGCTTTGGTGATTGTAGCCATTCTCCTTTACCTTATCTATATTTCTTCTGAAAGGAAACGGGAACATTTCAGCAAAGAAAGCTTTCAGAAATTGCTTATTATAGCAGTTATTCTCACCCTTGTCCAGGTGGCAATAGGAACACAGGTGCGTCATTTTATAGATGAACAGGTAAAAACTCTGGGGTATGGTGTTGAAGACTTATGGCTGCAAAATCCAGATTTCACCTTCTATTTTCACCGCTCCTTCTCAATGCTCGTATTAGTGATTAACCTGCTGCTTTGGTGGCAAAACAGGAAATTTCAGCTCAATTTTTCCAAGGTAAACTGGATCGTTTTTCTTGTAATATGTGAAATAGCAACCGGTATAGCGATGTACAATTTCGATTTTCCGTACCTCAGCCAGCCTTTACACCTGGTTATTGCATCACTGTTTTTCGGCGTACAGTTCTATATGTTAATGGAGTGCCTTAATGCCCCAAAAAATACAAAAGTTCGTAACTTTGCAGTCTAAAATTTACAGCTATGGTTTATAGATTTAGAGTGATTCTGGATACAGAGGAAGACGTGTTTAGAGATATTGAGCTGTTACAGGATAGCACCCTGGAAGACCTTCACAATACTATTGTACAGTCATTTGGTTTTGACGGGACAGAAATGGCTTCTTTTTATACCAGTGATGAAAATTGGAATCAGGGAGAGGAATTTTCACAGTTTGATATGGGCGGGGAAGTACGTCTTATGAATGAAACCAGCCTGGATAGCATACTATCAGAAGATAACACAAGGATGATTTATGTTTATGATTTCCTGAATATGTGGACCTTTTTAGTAGAGCTTGCTGAAATTGCCGAACCGGAAGACACCATAGATTATCCAAATCTCATGTTTGTACATGGCCAGATTCCTGCCAATGCGCCTGAAAAAGAGTTTATAGCTGAAGAGGAAGAAGGAAGTGCCGAATTTGATGATGATTTTGACATTGATGATTATGATAATCTTTCTTTTGATGAAAACTGGAATTAATTCGGCTTAATCTTAATTGTACCTATTTCTAACATCTTTATCATTTTTAAAATTAGATGATCAACCTTTTTAATGCCCAAATTGAATCGCTTTCCATTCACCGCGTAGGGAACAAGAGCAGGAATGAAGGAATTTTTCTCTCTGCCAATCCTTATAACCTGGAAGATGAAATTAAACCTCTTATCAAGGAGTTTTTCCTGAAACCCTTTCGTGAAAAGGAAGAAAACTATTATCATTTTGCCCATGAAGCTGATTTGGAGTTTAATGAACTTTATAATCTTGCCAATGCCGCTTTTGATAATCCGGACCAAATTCATGAAGTTTCAAAAAAAATAAGCACGCTGCTGTTTGAACAATCCTCTCACCCACATATAAAAAGCGGGGAAGTTTATGTGGTTTATTTTGAAAATATGCAGCTGGATAATGAAAAAATGACGGCTATTGGCATTTTTAAATCTGAGTTAAAGCACGATTTCCTTCAGTTTGAAGAAAAAGGAAGCGTGTTGGATATGATCGTGCAGCAAGGGATTAACCTTAATAAACTTGATAAAGGTGCGCTTATTTTCAATAAAAACAGGGCTGAAGGTTACAAGATCCTTTCGGTAGATTCCAACCGTTATGATACCAAATACTGGCTGGAAAATTTTCTGGGTGTAGATGTTTTGGCTGATGAAAATTACAACACCAAAAACTACCTCAACTTCTGTAAAAATTTCGCAAAGGACGTGGTTTTACCTGCGGAAGATAAAAAGGAAGAAGTTATGTTCATGAACAGAAGCATGGATTACTTTGCAAAAAATGACAAATTTGAAGAAAGCAATTTCCTTAATTCTGTAATAGACAATCCGCAGCTGGTGCCGGAATTTCAGAATTATAAGGTTGAAAAAGCACCGAAGTACAAAATTGAAGATTTATCAGACTTTCCTATAGCAAATACTGCGGTTACAGCAGCCAGGAAGAAGATAAAAAATGTGATAAACCTGGACACCAATATCCAGATAAAACTGGATTTTGTAAATGCAGAATCTGCTGAAAAATTTGTGGAAAAAGGATGGGACGAAGAAAAGCAGATGTATTATTACCTGGTTTACTTTAATAAGGAGGAGAAAAGCTGATTTTAGTTAAGATTGAAAAGTACAGAGTTGAAAAAAATTATCGGTTGTGGGTTTTAATTCAAAATCCATGATTTAAAAATGAGATAATAGCTCTCCTCCTTATTTTAGGAGAGGTGGGCGAAGGCCGTGGTGGTTGTTTTTCCACAAATTCTTTTAATGATTAGCTACTAATAAATCAGCTCAACAGTCTTTTCATATTTATATCTTCGTAATTCCGCTTCACAAAATCCAGGGCGGTTCTTAAAATCTGTCCCATGGTACTGGCTCTTTTAAATTTCATATCGGCAGTATATTTATAAAGATCCTGCCTTAATTTTTTCACATTATCCCCAGTTGAAACATTATCATTAATCATACACCTTATCAATTCTTTATACCTGCTCTTAGTATTGATAATACGCTTGGCCAACAAAGATCTTTCTTCCTTCCGGTATTGCTCAATGGATGATTCCTGAAGTTTCTCTGAAACCAGCTTTACCATGTTGTAATTTTCTTTAAAGAACTGTGGTCGATACACCTTTAAATCCCCTTCAAAACACTGCTGATCAAAGTCTATAGCTCTTATCTGGTATTCCACATGATCAAAATCATGGGTAGGAATCACCACGTAATTATAAGAACGCATATCTCCCAATAAACGCACAGTACAACGTTCGTTAAATTTTACAAACTGTTTGGCAATTTGTGTTTGAGCCCGGTTATCACAAGTGGGCAGGTGATCATCTATAAAAACATCTCCGGGTATGCCTGCAATATGTTCCTCAATTAAAGTGTCTTTATATACTAAAAAATTAATACGGTGCGGGGAAAGCAGATGCTCAAATTCAAGCCCGTATACACGGGAAGCATCAGCTTTTTTTACATAAAAGTAGGTGAAACTGTCATTCAGGATATTCCGCACCTTTACCCGGAAAGGCTTTGAATTTCCAAACGTACAGTAATCAATCGCATCGATATTAAGAAATTCCAGGGAGTCATCACTTCCATCTGAATGTAAAATGGTATAAACTTTTTTCAGGCTATTATCAATTTCCATACGTTCACTATCGGAATAATAACAGCGCACCCAAAATGTATCTTCTTCATGCTGATCATAAACCACAATAGAACCTGAAAATCGAAGTAAATCATCATAGAAAACAGGAATCATTGTATTACGGTTATATTTGGCCAGATACCTGTTGAAGCGTTCATTTATAGGAAACGAAGGTTTCTTCTTCGACATTAATTTCTGCTGCATTTTCTTTCGGTTTTGCCCAAAAATACAGTTTCTGGGGCTAAAATTGTAACAAAGAAGTGCTTTAGTCGTCATATTTAAAACATTTCTTCAATTTTGGAAACAATTCTCAGTATAAACAACCTTACCAAAAAGTATGGTTCCCTCACTGCGGTAAATAATTTATCTTTTACCATAGAAAAAGGCAACATATATGGTATTTTAGGACCTAACGGAAGTGGAAAATCCACAACCCTCGGCATGGTTCTTAACGTGGTAAATAAAACCAGCGGCGATTTTGCCTGGTTCAACGGAAAAGAATCTACACACGAAGCGCTTAAAAAGGTGGGGGCTATTATTGAACACCCTAATTTTTATCCTTATATGACGGCTACACAAAACCTGAAGCTTGTATGTAAGATAAAAGATATATCCAGCTCAAAAATTGATGAAAAGCTTGAGATAGTAGGCCTACTGGATAGAAAAAACAGTAAATTCCGCACCTTTTCCCTGGGAATGAAGCAGCGGTTGGCAATTGCTTCTGCCCTTCTTAACGATCCTGAAATTCTTATTCTGGATGAACCCACTAATGGTCTGGATCCGCAGGGAATTCACCAGATAAGGGAAATTATAAGGAAAATTGCTTCCATGGGCACTACCATCCTTTTGGCATCCCACCTTCTGGATGAAGTAGAGAAAGTTTGTTCTCATGTAGTTATTATCAGAAAAGGAGTAAAGCTTTACACCGGCCCTGTGGATGGTATAAACGCCAGCCACGGATTCCTTGAAATGAGAGCAAAAGACACTGCCCAACTTTCTGAACTACTGAAGGCTCATCCAAAAATCGGCAAGGTATCAACTAAAGATGATTGTGTGACTGCAATTTTAAAAGAGCCTGTAGATGCCGAAGAAATCAATAAATATTTGTTTGAAAAAGGACTCTTTTTATCCTATCTGGTAAAAAGGAAAGAAAGCCTGGAAGAACAATTCCTGCAATTAACTAACCAAACAAATAAAGCCTGATGTTACGACTCCTGAATATAGAATTTCATAAATTGCGTTACAGTAGGTCTGCAAAAATCCTTACCCTCACCTACTTCATTCTTATCACTTTTATTGCACTAATCGCTTCCATTGAATTTAATTTTGGAGATATTCAGTTTCGGGTGGCAGATCAGGGCATATTTAATTTTCCCTACATCTGGCATTTCAACAGTTACATTGCTGCCCTGTTAAAATTATTCCTTGCCATCGTAATTGTTTCCATGATGTCCAACGAATACAGTAACCGCACTCTAAAACAAAATCTGATTGACGGGCTGAGCAAGAAGGAATTTGTACTTTCTAAATTTCTAACAGTTCTTGTATTTTCGGCAGTTTCAACGGTATTTCTGTTTATAGTCTCCCTGTTGCTGGGGCTTTCTTTTTCAGATTTTACCGAATTATCCATCATCTTTTCAGATATGGAGTATTTAATAGGATACTTTATAAAATTAACGGCATTCTTCGCTTTTTGCATGTTTCTGGGAATTCTTGTAAAGCGCTCTGCTTTCGCACTGGGCTTTCTTTTTATCTGGTGGATACTGGAAAGTATAGTTTATGGAATTCTTAAGTGGAAAATTTTCCGCGACAGCGATACCGCAGATCAGATTACAAGATTTTTCCCGCTGGAAAGTATAGGCAATTTAATAAAAGAACCATTTACCAGGCTAAATGCATTTCAGGCTGCCGCAAACCAAACGGGTTACGGCTTTGAAAAGGATTACGGCATACACTGGTACCAGCTTGTTATTGTAATCGTTTGGACTCTTGTATTTGTTTATCTTTCTTACTGGTTGCTTAAAAAGAGGGATTTATAATTTCCCACTATTACTGCTGCAGCAATTATGCCCGATTTTTTATCGGGCGTTAAAACATTTTCACCGAATTGAAAAATTACTTGCTGCTTGTATGTTAAACATTCTCTTTGATATTTATGGCAAGGTTTAGAACGGCAACTTCAACGGCAATCCTATGCCCTCTGATGATTACTGGTTCACTATAAGCTTTATAAACGGAAGGGAAATTAGAGGCCATTTCAGTCTTAAAAGGGCAAACTGAGCTTCTACAGTTTTAATAAGCATTAGAATTGCTTATTTTTGTGGGGCTTAGAAAAAGAAACTATGAAATTCAAAATTGAATCTGAATATAAACCTACCGGGGACCAGCCACAGGCAATAAATCAGCTGGTAAAAGGAATCCAGAGACATGACCAATACCAGACTTTATTGGGAGTAACCGGATCCGGGAAAACTTTTTCCGTTGCAAATGTTATACAGGAAGTACAAAAACCAACTTTGGTGCTGGCACATAATAAAACACTGGCGGCACAACTGTACTCTGAATTCAAGCATTTTTTTCCTGATAATGCCGTGGAATATTTTGTGAGTTATTATGACTATTATCAACCGGAGGCTTTTATTCCCACTTCAGGAACATATATAGAAAAAGATTTATCTATAAACGAAGAGATTGAAAAACTTAGATTAAGCACCACTTCTTCCCTTCTTAGTGGCCGCCGGGATGTATTGGTTGTTGCTTCGGTTTCCTGTCTTTATGGTATTGGTAATCCGGTGGAATTCAAAAAAAATGTTGTTTCTATAGAAAGGGATATGAATATTTCCCGTACAAAATTACTGCATAAACTGGTGCAAAGCCTTTATTCCAGGACAGAGGCTGAATTCACCCACGGGAATTTCAGAATTAAAGGTGACACCGTGGATATTTTTCCTAGTTATGCTGATAATGCCTTCAGAATTCATTTTTTTGGAGATGAAATTGAAGAAATTGAAGCTTTTGATCCCGGAACCAATGATGTAATCGAGAAATATGACCGCCTGAATATTTATCCGGCTAATATGTTTGTTACTTCTCCCGATGTACTTCAGGGAGCGATAAGAAATATTCAGGATGACCTGGTTAAACAAGTAGATTATTTCAGGGATATTGGCAAGCATCTCGAGGCTAAACGGTTGGATGAAAGAACCAATTTTGACCTTGAAATGATCCGGGAACTTGGTTATTGCTCCGGAATTGAAAATTATTCCCGTTATCTGGACGGCAGAAAACCTGGTACCAGGCCTTTCTGCCTACTGGATTACTTTCCTGATGATTACCTGATGATAGTTGACGAAAGCCACGTTACCATTCCGCAGGTGCACGCCATGTACGGTGGTGACAGATCACGAAAAGAAACACTTGTGGACTACGGTTTTCGTTTACCTGCAGCCATGGATAACCGTCCGCTCAAATTTGAGGAATTTGAAGCCCTGCAAAACCAGGTGATCTATGTAAGTGCTACCCCTGCCGATTATGAACTTCAGAATAGTGAAGGGGTATATGTGGAACAGGTTATTCGTCCTACCGGCTTACTTGATCCTGTTATTGAAGTGCGCCCAAGCAAGAACCAGATTGATGATCTTATTGAGCAAATTCAGGTAAGAATAGAAAAAGATGAACGTATCCTGGTTACCACGCTTACCAAAAGAATGGCCGAGGAATTAACAAAATACCTCACCAGAATAGATATTAGGTGCAGATATATACATTCTGATGTAGATACTCTTGAACGCGTTGAAATCATGCAGGATCTTAGAAAAGGCTTGTTTGATGTGCTGATTGGTGTAAATCTTTTAAGAGAAGGACTTGATTTACCTGAAGTTTCACTGGTAGCAATTATTGATGCCGATAAGGAAGGATTCCTGAGGAGCAATCGTTCCTTAACCCAAACTATTGGAAGGGCCGCAAGGCACGTGGAAGGTAAAGCGATTTTATATGCCGATAAAATTACCGACAGTATGCAAAAAACCATAGACGAAACAGAATATCGTCGGCAAAAGCAAATAGCTCATAATGAAGAGAACAATATCACTCCTACCCCACTGGTCAAAAAACTGGACAGTGTACTGGTAAAACAAAAACTGGATGTTTATGACCATGAGCGTCCTCAAACATTAAAAGCTGCAGAAGAAGAAGTGGAATACTTCAGCAAAGGACAGCTGGAAAAAGCTATTCGTGAAAAAAGAAAAACTATGGAAACAGCAGCAAAAGAACTGGATTTTATGGAAGCTGCAAGGCTTAGAGATGAAATAAAAATGCTACAGGAAAAGGTTAAGGATAAGGCGTAAAAAATTTAATATAATCCTCTTAATTTCAATTAATTAAATTACATTAGTTTTATCCCAGACTACCTATGACCTAAAGTGAATGGTTTGATCATCACTTATGAAATCTGTCATATTTACATTTTTATTTTTTCCACTTTTGCTCCAGGCACAGGTTGGCATTGGCACTACAAATCCCAGAGCACAATTGGATATTGTAGCTGCAGATAAAGCTAATCCTGCACAAATTGACGGAATCCTTATTCCCAGAATTGAAAAATTTCCTTTAACCAATCCCGGAACAGAGCAAAACGGAATGTTGGTTTTCCTGTCGAAAGACGTCAATGGTTTCACCTCCGGTTTTTATTACTGGTTAGCTTCCGAGAATAATTGGAAAGCTATGGCGGCAAATTCTGCATCTTCCAATTTTTATAAACCCGGCACAAGTATGAGTCCCAATAATATTACAGATGTCGCTTACCGGGAAGGCAATGTGGGAATAGGGACTGATCTGATTACCTCCAAACTTCAAATTGCTATTCCGGCAGGAAAAGACCTGAATATCAAGAAAACCCTGGAGGTAGATAATAACAATTCGGCTAGCGATAATCTTACCACTTATGGAATTGTGAATGACAATCGCAGCGCCACAAACGGGACTAAGTACGGCATAAAAACCAATGTAGGGGGAAATGGAACCGGAATTCATTACGGAATTTTTAATGAAGCTTATCAAAATAACGGCACTAATGATATCTATGGAATTTTTAACCGTGTTGGGCGCACATTTGGTGCAAGAAGTAAAAACTACGGTATTTATTCAGAAATAGGTTCTGTACAGGGGGTTGGTGATATTTATGGGATCTACAGTGCAGCTTCCGGTGACAGCAATTCAAATGTATTTGCGGGATATTTTGCAGGAAGAGTAGGTATTGGAGCCACGCCTGACGTAGAATATGTGCTTCCTGATAGCCGCGGTTCAGAAAATCAGGTGCTGGTAACCGATAAGGTTGGTAAAGTTAGCTGGAAACATCCCGGAACAGTAAATTATATTTCTACGGAAGCGTTAACGGGAGATTATGTAATAGGAGAAGAGGTGGGCACTCTTAGGATCAATAATCAGGTTAGCGGATTGATTATTCCGAAAGCTTCGGATAATAAAGGCAGAATAATCACGCTTGTAGGCTGGCCGGCAACCGGCACTAAGAACCTCATTTTTTCAGGAAGCGATAATTTGCTTGATATTGCTACCAATACCCAGATTACAACTATAAAAGGCGGCCAAAACTACCAGATACAAAGCGCCGGAAATCGTTGGATAATTCTATTCAAAAGCTGAATTCAGGCAATAAAAAAGCACCCGGAAGAGGGGTGCTTTAGTTAACTCATTAAATCTATTTTATGAAATTTCAATCAGCCGTTTAGGCTGAACTTTAGCTTCTTCCCGCTTAGGTAATGCTATATGAAGCACACCATCATTATAACTTGCAGAAATTGCTTCGCTGTTTACAGATTCAGGTAGACTAAAGGCTCTCTTGAAGTTGGAATAGCTAAACTCTTTCCTGGTAAACTTTCCATCTTTATCAGAAGTTTCATTTTCTTTTTTCTCCTGGGAAGAAATAGTAAGAACATCATTTTCCAGTTCTATATTAAAATCTTCCTTCTTTTTGCCAGGAGCAGCTACTTCTACAGAAAATTCCTCTTCGGTTTCCTGAATATTAACAGCCGGAATTGTAGTACCAATACTATTAACATTTGTAGTTCCTCCTAACCAATCGGTTTTAAACATATCGTCGAAAACCGATGGCAGCCAATTGGCCTCATTTCTTTTAATTAGACTCATAATTCAAATATTTTAAGGTTAATGATTATTAATTTCAGAAGGTTTATAGCAATTCAAATTCCAAATTAAAAATAGCGACATAGTGTCGGTATTTTATGAAATAATAATGCCATATTGACACCTTTTAATTTTTAATTGTTAGATCTTAAGATTAATTATATTTACCCAAAAATACCGGATGAAGCATTTGCTCAATAAGATTTTTACATTCTTTAATTCCATTCAAAGTCAAATCGCTTTTTATCCCACGGTACTGGCGGCACTGGGATTCAGCTTTGCATTTTTCATGATGTATCTTGAGGAAAGAGGTATTTCCAAATATCTTCTGGAAACTGTGCCAGTTCTGGTGGTAGATAATGGTAACACAGCGCTTACCTTGTTAAGTTCATTTATTACCGGATTAATTTCTATGATGGTTTTCAGTTTCTCAATGGTTATGGTTTTATTAAACCAGGCTTCGAGCAACTATAGTCCACGATTATTACCCGGACTTATATCAGATAAAAACCATCAGATCATATTGGGAATTTATCTCTTTACCATCCTCTACTGTATTTTTATTCTTTTTTCAATACAACCTACAGGGGATAAATACCAAATCCCGGGTTTTTCAGTCCTGCTTGGAATTTTATTTACCGTAATCTGTATTTGCGCTTTTATCTATTTTATCCATAACATCTCACAGAAGATACAGATTAACAATATCTTGGAGAATATTTTTAGATTATCTGAGAAACGGCTGAAATATATATTAGAATCTGAAGACAGGGAAGCAGTTGAATTTCCTGATACTTCCGATTGGCATGAATACCATACAGAACAGACGGGCTATTTTCAAAATATAGCTTTACAGAACATATTAGATATCTGTGAGAAAAAAAATATACAACTTCATATTTTACCCGTAAAAGGTATTTTTGTTTTACGCGGAATTCCGGTTTTTAAATCCAAAGAAGAACTGGATAAAAACACCATTGATGCAATTCTTTCCGAATTCAATTTTTCCAGGGGAGAACTGATAGAAGACAATTACGCCCTGGCTTTTAAACAAATTACCGAAATTATTGTAAAAGCTATGTCCCCAGGAATTAATGACCCCGGCACTGCGCTTAACGGAATAGATTATTTAACTGAACTTTTCGCACTAAGAATGCAAAAACGGGATCAGAGTGTAATTATAAGTGAGGATAAAAGTTTAATTAAACTCTCTACTATTAACTTTGAAACCCTTTTATTTAATGTTTTGGCTTCCATTCGTACTTACAGCAAACATGATATAATCCTGGTTCAAAAGCTGGCGGTTATGTTTATGTATCTCAAAAGGCAAAAAGCAAGCTTTTCGTGCTATTATGACGTTATAGACCAGGAAGCGGCAACCTTGCTTTCCGATGCTAAAAATATTATTTCCAATAAAAGAGATTGTGAAGTAATAAAGGGCTTAGCAGAAAAACTTGGTCTTAATCCTGAAACTTTTGAAAAGGAATAGATTACCTTTGTCCTATGGCACTAACAAACAATGACATTTTCAAAAAACTAAGGGTAGCACATAAACTGCGGGATGATGATATTGTGCAAATTTGCGCCCTGGTTGATTTTAAAGTTACTAAAAGCGAACTGGGAGCAATTTTTAGAAGTGAGAATCACCCGAAGTATGTGGAATGCGGGGATCAATTCCTGCGGAATTTTCTAAATGGACTCATTATTCATCTTCGCGGGCCAATGCCGGAAAAGAAGTGAGACTGTAGACAAAATAAAAAGGAGTTGATCTTTTATTCAACTCCTTTGCTTTTTCTGCTGAAATATTATCTAACCAGCTTCTTGTATTTAATTCTTTTGGGCATTACATCGCCGCCGAGACGTTTCTTCTTATTTTCTTCATAATCTGAAAAGCCTCCTTCAAAGAAATAAACCTGCGAGTCTCCTTCAAAAGCAAGAATATGGGTACAAACCCTATCCAGGAACCAACGGTCGTGTGAGATTACCACAGCACAACCTGCGAAATTTTCTAAACCTTCTTCCAGGGCACGCAATGTGTTAACATCTAAATCGTTCGATGGCTCATCCAGAAGCAACACGTTTCCTTCTTCCTTTAAAGTCATGGCCAGGTGCAGCCTGTTACGTTCTCCACCAGAAAGCATGTTTACCTTTTTGTTCTGTTCACTTCCACTAAAGTTAAACCTGCTAAGATAAGCACGGGAATTCACTTGGCGACCTCCCATCATCACCAGTTCCTGTTCATCACTAAAATTTTGCCAGATAGTTTTTTCAGGATCAATATCAGAGTGGCTTTGATCTACATAAGCGATTTTTGCAGTTTCTCCTACTTCAAAATTGCCTTTATCAGGTTGTTCCTCTCCCATTATCATCTTAAAAATTGTAGTTTTACCGGCACCGTTTGGACCAATAACCCCAACAATTCCAGCCTGCGGAAGTTTGAAATTTAAATCTTCATAAAGTAGTTTGTCGCCAAAAGCCTTACTTACTCCATTGGCTTCAATTACATTAGTTCCCAAACGCGGTCCGTTAGGGATATAAATTTCAAGCTTTTCATCAACCTGCTTCTGGTCCTGGCTGAGCAATTTGTCGTAATTATTCAAACGAGCTTTTTGCTTTGCCTGCCTTCCTTTGGGATTCATTTTAGCCCATTCCAGCTCCCGTTCCAGTGTTTTTTGACGCTTGCTGGCCTGTTTTTGTTCCTGGGCCAGTCGTTTGGATTTTTGATCCAGCCATGAAGAATAATTTCCTTTCCATGGAATTCCTTCTCCCCGGTCCAGTTCTAAGATCCAACCGGCAACATTATCAAGAAAATAACGGTCGTGAGTAACAGCGATTACTGTTCCTTTATATTGTGCCAAATGATGTTCCAGCCAATGCACAGATTCCGCATCAAGGTGATTGGTAGGCTCATCCAGAAGTAAAATATCAGGTTCCTGCAGGAGCAATCGGCAAAGGGCAACGCGACGCCTTTCCCCTCCGGAAAGTACTCCCACTTTTTTATCGGCATCAGGGGTACGTAAAGCATCCATCGCTATTTCCAGTTTTGTATCCAGTTCCCACGCATTCGTGGCATCAATCTTATCCTGAAGTTCCGCCTGCTTATCCATTAGCTTTTGCATCTTATCTGCATCTTCATAAACTTCAGGCAAACCGAACATATCGTTAATCTTGTTGTACTCATCTAAAACATCTACAGTTTCTGCAACACCTTCCTTTACAACCTCCAGAACGGTCTTATCATCATCCAGCTTTGGCTCCTGTTCCAGATAGCCAACACTGTAACCTGATGAAAAAACCACATCTCCCTGGTAATTACTGTCTTCTCCGGCAATAATTCTTAACAGTGTGGATTTACCTGAACCATTAAGACCAAGGATTCCAATTTTTGCTCCGTAGAAAAAACTCAGGTAAATATTCTTAAGAACAGGCGTATTTGCATTTTTATAGGTTTTAGTGACTCCGGACATAGAGAAAATCACCTTTTTATCATCTGCCATATTATTAAAATTTAAGGATATAAAAGTTCTGAAAAAGCTGCAATATCTTCTTCAGAAGTAGTGCAAATATCCTAAAATTATATCAGAAAATATTATTGTAATGGCAAAATCAGCTTTTGTGCAGCCCCAGTAATCTAAGAATTACAATTAACTGCCCCGTGTGATAGGAAGTATGTTCAATCACCAGCATCAGCTCCCGGAGAAGAGTATGATTTTCACTATTTTCTACAGGTTCCATTAGTTTGTTCTTTGGGTCAAGAATAAAATCTTCAAAATCTTTCCTGCATTCAAAATAATCGGCTTTTAAATCTTCCCATTCTTCTTCATTCTCAGGAGAAACTTTCTTCGGCCAGTAATCATCCGGCCAATTTGCGTTCTGGTATTCTTCCGCAGAACAATATTCAATAATATCTTTTTGAGCATAATGAATATGGTAAAACAGCTCATAAAAAGAATAAGGTAAAGATTGCGGTCTTTTCCCAATTTCCTCAAAAGGTATCTCATCCACAAATTTGGCAATTGACAAATATGCTTCTCCACCCTGAAGCTGCTTAATTAACTGCTTTTTTATTTCTTTTTCTGAATTCATGTTATACTCTTCCTTTTAATGCATTAAACGCCCATGAAATTGCAAAAAATCCTATACCTACTACCGAAAATCCTATGGCATAATCAAGGTACTTTAAAAGTCCCAGCAATATCACTGTTGCCCCAATTAAAAACAGTACGAATGAAGCCCAACCAAATATGGAATTTTTATTCATTCCCATAGAAATTCTTTTAAGAAATAATGTGCAGATAAGTATTTCCTGCTTTACAATTATACAATAAATCAGATTTGTACTTTAGCTAAAAACCAAATTAAGGGAGTTTTCCCTGAACCTGTCTTAAAAATATACCAATATTTATAAGCTTTTCTAAAATCTGCTTTATTTTCTATTTTAAAAGTGCAAATTCACCATTCATTTATTTTACTTCTAACCCAAATAATGGTCATAATATCTGCCATGTAGTATAATAAAATATTATTTCTACTTTTTATACAGATAGCCCGGAAAACAATAAATTTTGTATATATTTAAATTGACGGCCCCATCAAATTTAGACCTAACTAAACCTAACCAACTAAATTGAAAGCATCTTGTCTAAACCGATTTATGTCACCAAAACAAGCTTACCTAAAAAAGAAGCTTATAATACTTATCTGGATAAAATTTGGGAAAATGGATGGGTAACTAATGAAGGGCCTTTGGTTAAACAACTCCAGGCAAAACTTCAGGATTTTCTGAAAGTTCCTTATGTTCAATATACAACCAATGGCACAATTGCTTTACAGCTTGCCATTAGAGCCCTTGAAATTCAGGGCGAAATTATTACCACATCATATTCATATGTAGCTACCGCTTCTTCTATAATTTGGGAGGCTTGCAAACCAGTTTTCTGTGATATTTCTAAAAAGGATTTATGTATTGATCCGGACCTTATTGAAGAAAAAATAACCCCTGCTACAAGTGCTATTTTGGCTACCCATGTATATGGGATACCATGCCAGGTTGAGAAAATTAAAAAAATTGCAAAAAAACATAACCTGAAGGTTATTTATGATGGAGCCCATGGCTTTGGTGTTAAACTGAATAACATATCCATTTTTAATTACGGGGATCTCTCTACTACAAGCTTTCACGCCACAAAGATTTTTCACACTATTGAAGGCGGAGCAGTCTTTTTAAAAGACGAATTACTTTCTGAAAAAATAAGGCATAGCAAATCTTTTGGACACCAGGGAGACAATCATCTTTTCCTTGGAATAAATGGCAAAAATTCAGAATTTCATGCTGCAATGGGCCTATGTAATCTAACTCAAATAGATTCTATAATTAAGTCCCGAAAAAAGCTATTCTATAGATATACAAACGCATTTGAAGAGTTACCTTTAATATTTCTAAACATTCCTGAAAATGTACAATATAATTATGGGTATTTTCCTGTAATATTTGAAAGTGCAGCGGCAAGAACAAAGACGCAGGAATTTCTTGAGGCAAGGAATATTTTCCCGAGACGTTATTTTTTCCCCTCACTAAATACAATAAATTATATGCCGGACCAAAATTGCCCGGTTTCCGAAGAAATAAGTCAAAAGGTCTTATGTCTGCCATTCTATCCACAGCTGACTGAAGAAGAAACCAAACGAATAATTAAAGCAGTTCAAAAGTCTTTTGAAAAATGAAAGTAGCCATTATGCAACCTTATTTTTTCCCGTATATAGGTTATTTTCAATTAATAGCAGCTACAGATGTTTTTGTATTTTATGATGATGTTAATTTCATAAAAAAAGGATGGATCCATCGCAATAACTTTCTGTTTAACCAAAGCAGGTCGCTTGTAAGTATTCCACTGAAAAAACCCAGTCAAAATAAAAAAATTGATGAAATTTTAATACACCAGGAAAATTTTGAAATCTGGAAGAAAAAATTTTTAAAAAGTATTTTTCAGAATTATAAATGCAGTCCGCATTTTGAAGAAATATGGGAGCTGATTAATTCGTTTTTCAGTAAAAATTTTACTTCTATTTCAGAGTTAAGCATGGAAAGTGTTAAAGCCGTCTGCTCTTATCTGAATATTAAACGCATGTTTTTAACTTCTTCCACGCTGGATTATAACAGAAATCAAAATGCAGAAGAAAAAATTTTAGAAATAAATCATCTCCTGAAATCCTCTGAATATTATAATCTATCCGGGGGGAAACATCTATATGAAGGAAAAAATTTTAAAAAGAAAAATATCTCATTAAAATTCATGAAAGATAAAGGCTCTAAATATCCGCAGCAAAGGAAAGGTTTTGAAGCAAATTTATCTATTATAGATGTTCTTATGTTCAACGATATTCCAGCAATCACAAATATGCTTTCAAATTATACTATAACAGAATGAAACAAGAAGTAAAGAAAATAGTCATTTTTGGAGAAAGCCAGCTTGCAAGCCTTGCCCATTTCTATTTTAAACATGATAGCCCGCACGAAGTAGTAGCGTTTACAGTAGATCGCGACTATCTCAATTCAAAAGAACATGAAGGTTTACCTATTGTAGCATTCGAAGAGGTAGAAGATCATTTTCCTCCATCGGAGTACAGCATGTTTTTACCTATCAGCTTTAAGAAAATGAGCCATTTAAGGCGTGATAAATATGAGGCTGCAAAAGCCAAAGGTTACCATCTGGCAAGCTATGTTAGTTCAAAAGCCACCACCTGGCCGGATCTGGACATTGGCGATAACTGCTTTATCTTTGAAGACAACACCATTCAGCCATTTGTAAAAATAGGAAATAACTGCGTGTTGTGGAGTGGTAATCACATTGGCCACCATACTACCATTAAAGATCACGTATTTATTACTTCTCATGTAGTAATTTCCGGAGCATGCACCATTGAAGAGCATTGTTTTTTTGGGGTAAATGCAACAATAAGGGACGAAACTACCATAGCCGAAGCCACACTGGTAGGAATGGGAGCTATTATCACAAAGGATACCAAACCTGGCGACATACACTTAGGGCAAAGTTCAAAGATAATGGCAAAAAAAAGTATGGATCTGGATAGTATTTCACATAAAAGTAAAGGATGATGGAATGGATTAAGAAAGGTATGTTCTTTAATACAGATCATAATTTTGACTGGATGATTTCCCATGCATGTGTTCCAACAGTTCATGTGCTAAATAAAAATGTTTTCAGGATTTTTTTTGCCCCAAGAAATAAAAAGGGTCAAAGCGAATTAACTTATGTTGATGTTGATTCTTCAAATCCTAAAAATATCCTTGGTTACCCGGAAAAACCTATAATGCCTTTAGGTAAACTAGGGGCTTTTGATGACGGAGGAATTATGCCATGCTCTGTTGTTCCTACTAAAGACGGACTTTACCTTTACTATGTGGGGTGGAATCCCAGCGGCTCAGTTCCCTATAGAAACTCCATAGGCCTGGCGGTGAGTAAAAACAATGGCGAAAGTTTTCATCGTATGTTTGAAGGCCCAATAGTAGACCGGAACCCTCTGGAACCCTATTTCACAGCCTCGCCGTATGTTATGCAGGAAAACAATATCTGGCATATGTGGTATGCCTCCAGCACAGGATTTGTAAAAGTAAATGGCAAGCCCGAACCTCTATATATAATTAAATACGCTTCTTCTGAAGATGGTATTACATGGAAACGGGAAAATCTTACCTGCATAAAACCCAAAGATAAATTTGAAGCGAATGCCCGTGCTTCAGTTATTAAAGAGGACGGGGTTTATAAAATGTGGTTTGCTTACAGGGGTAGTTTCGATTTTCGAAATGGCAAAGACAGTTATAGAATTGGCTATGCCGAATCCTGGGATGCTGTAAATTGGGAGCGTATGGATCATAAAGCAGGAATTTCATTTTCTGAAAATGGCTGGGACTCAAAAATGCAAACCTACCCGAATGTTATTGTTCATAATTCGCGTAAATATTTATTCTACAATGGAAATGGATTTGGTGAAACAGGAATAGGATACGCAGTAGATAAAAATTGAAATATGCAGACAGAAATTTTTAAATATAATATAGAGGAATATAATTTTCCTCAAATAATGAGAAACCTCCTTGAGATTGAAGAACTTTCACAAATAAAGGCCGAAGCCAAAGAACAAACTTCAGAAAACAATAATTCGCTTTACAAGAATATGGAACAAACTCTGTTATACAGGCGCCTCTATGATAAATTGAATTCTGAAGAAGGTGAAAAATTTTACCAGACCTTTCACCGGTTCATAAAGCATGTAATACGCCCCCAATATAAAGAAGGGATTTATTATCAGGAAAAACCTTCACATCGTTTCCTTTACCGTAATGCCGAAGGGGTTTCGCGATTTCACCGGGACAAAGATTACGGCCATAATGAAGTGGAAATTAATTATTTTGTTCCGCTAACCAACGCGTTCGATACGAACAGTTTGTGGATAGAGTCTGAAGAAGGTAAGGAGGATTTTAATGCACTTAATCTTAAACCCGGAGAATTTGCCCGGTTTAAAGGTGTAAATCTTATGCATGGCGCCAAAAATAATACTACCGGAAAAACCCGAATCTCCTTCGACTTCCGGATTATTCAACAGTCTGATATGCCTGAGGAAGTAAAAGACACCACTAATTGGGAAGAAAAAGATAAAGAAAATCCTCTTTTTAATAATGCCCATAATTTTGCTTTCTGTAGCTAATGGATAAAGAATCTAAAGAAATACTGGTTAGCGTATCCATTATTACTTACAATCAAAAAGAATTTATAGGTGAAGCTATAGATTCTGTTTTGATGCAGGAGGTCGATTTTAACTATGAGATAATTATTGGAGATGATTGCTCTTCAGATGGTACGCAGGAAATCCTCAAGGAATATGAGGCAAAATATCCTGCTATAATTCAACTCATTCTTCATCCCAGACGTTATAGTGAAATACCTGGCAGAACAAACAATATTACTAATATATACGCCTGCAGGGGAAAATATATAGCTTTACTGGATGGAGATGATTTCTGGATAAGTAAGGACAAGCTTCAAAAACAGGTAGATTTTTTAGAAGCAAATCCAGACTATTCAATTTTCGGCCATCAGGCAAAAATAGCAGAAAAAGACAGTAAAATTACTGCAATTTCTAAAACTCATCATGAGGAAAAATTTGACAGTGCCAGACTCAAAATGGTAGATTTATTTAAAACTCCTTATGCCTTTATTTCTACTTCTACTTTCATGTTCAGAAATAATGCTCTTGGAGAATTCCCGGGATGGTTTTGGGAAATTATCAGTGCTGATTTTGCCTTAATGCTTTTACTCACACAAAAGGGCGATTTAAAATTTTCCAAAGATATTTATTCGGGATATCGCCGGCATGGGGATAGCTTTATGGTAAATCATTTTTTTACTGTTGAAAATTTAGCATTAAAAATAAATGAACTTCGATTATATCGAAAAGTATTTATCCCTTATTCCTTTCATGAAAACTTTCTAAAATATTTAAAAAAATCCAGTGCAATACAGCGCAGAATTGCTTATATAAAGTATTATCATCTTGCAAAGCTACATCACGAAAAACAACATTATTTTATTCTAAAAAAAACGTTACCTTATTCCCTTACAGATCTCTCCTTTCTATTTTTCCCAAAACTGGTATATAAAAAGCTTCGGAAATCAGTTCTTCGCACGAAGTGATTTTTTTAAATCTTTACTGAAATAGTGGCAAATACGCTCATAATCGTAATTTTCCTTGATATATGCTTTTGCATTATTAGTTATTTTTAATCTTTCACCAGGATTAGACTTGTAATAATCCAGTTTTTGCTGAAGATCCACCAAGTCTTTATATGTCACAAAAACATCTTCTGGAAAATGTTCTCTGAAGTTTGGAGCATCACGGGTAACTAAAAATCCTCCCACTCCCATTACTTCAAAAATACGCTGGTTAAAGCCTATGCTATTTGCTGTATCTACATAGTCATTTACTACTGCAAAACTATCTTTATATATCTGTAACATCTCAAGCCCGGATGTAGCACCCTGAAAGCATTTTTCCAACATTGGAAAATCTTGTATTCTCCGGCCGTCTCCACCATATTTCCACCAGTATCCCCACCATCTAAAACTTTGAATATGCTGTGCTACCTCGTTAAAAAACAAGGTTCTTTTCAAAAAATTCTCAGTACCCAATCCTCCTACAAAAACAACATCTTCATTACTGCCTCCTGCTCTCAACTCCTCATTAATTCTACAATCAAACCCCTGGTCATTTAGAATTGTCTCAACTCCGTGTAGTTCAAAAAAGGTTTTAAAATCCGGTTGATCGGTATATATCAAGTCCCAGTCATTAGGATGCCAGCTATATGGCAAACGTGCTGATAACCTTGCCACCAAAAGCGTATCTTTTCTATAGCGTCGCCAGAAGGCGCTGGGTATTGGTTGAGATCGGGCAAAAATAACATCGGGTTTAAAATGCTTTATGTAGTTATGTACTACATAATTTCTCCACTTCCTTTTCTGGAAATTTAATTTAGTCCTACCCCTGCCATACAAAAAACGTTTATAATAATAACTTTTACCTAAAACTTCCTTACCTGCTTTTTCTATAAAATCATCATCAAGAAGAAAAAATTCTTCAGCTTCCCAATCTCCCTGCTGGTTTAAATGATATGTATAGAAATCTGAATAATTACTCCTTAAACTAATTAGCCTGTTTCTATATTCTGCCAGAGAAATCTTGTCTACATCACCCCATTCTTTCTTTTTTTCAGACAAATATTCTGCCGGATGGATAATATCGAATTTCAGTAATTTAAGCTTTTTCAAAATAGAAATCTTTAATATTCATTGCAACATATTTTAAAGCTTCCGTTGAAAATTCCGGATAGAAAGGCAGAGAAAGAATTTCATTTTGCACTTTTGAGGCCACAGGAAAATGCACCTCCTCAAAATCATAATCCTGATAACATAATTGAAATGGCAGTGCCTTTGGATAATGGATCATAGTTGCTATTCCCTTTTCCTGCAGGTTCTTTTTTAAGCCGTCCCTGTTTTCTGCCCTAATAACATATAAATGATACGCATGTTTAGCAGCAGAAGCCTCCACAGGTAATTTTATGTTTTCCATTCCTGTTAGCTCCTCTTTGTACTGATTTGCTATTTTGCGGCGTAAATTAATCCATTTTTCCAGGTATTTCAATTTTACGGAAAGAACAGCAGCCTGAATTCCATCCATCCTGCTATTCCTGCCATGTGTAATATGTTTATGCCGTTCTTCCTGACCATGATTGGCTATTGCTAAAATTTTCAATTTTAGATTGGTATCTTTTACAACTATGGCGCCCGCATCTCCAAAAGCGCCCAGATTCTTAGTGGGGAAAAAACTATAAGTGGCAGCATCTCCAAATGTACCAACCTTTTTTCCGTTTATTTCAGTGCCATGGGCCTGGGCGCAATCTTCAATGACTTTAAGATTGTATTTTTTTGCTAACTCAATAATTCCCATCATATCGGCGGGATGGCCATAAAGGTGAACCGGAATGATTGCTTTGGTTTTTTCTGTAATTTTATCTTCAATTTTTGAAACATCTATACAATAAGTCTCAGCATCAATATCAACAAATACAGGTGTGGCTTTCCTTGTAGCGACCACTTCAGAAGTAGAAATCCAGGACATTGCCGGGACTAAAACTTCATCTCCTTCACCTATTCCAAATGCAGTAAGGCATATTTCTAAAGCATCGGTGCCATTCCCACAACTAACCACATGTTCTGCTTTAAGATAAGCTGCGAATTCATTTTCAAAAGTGGTGACAGGGGAACTTTTAATAAAAGCGGAAGAAGCAATAACTTTAGTCATTGCTACATCTACTTCATCTTTTATTGATAAATATTGTTTGTGTAAATCTAAAAAATCTATGGTCATAATTTATAACTCTGATGCCGGTTTAAGTCGAGAATATCCTCTGCTAACTTTAATATAATTCCTTTATTCTCTTCACAACTAACTTCTAAAGAATCTTTTCGAAAATAAATAATGCTTCCTTCCTTAAACTTTCCTGTTAATGCTATTTTTTCAGCTTCCCTGACTATAATTTTCTTATTATTTATCATAATATATGCAGGATTTCTTTCTGAACTTAAAGCCCATACTTTTCTATATACCAGGTCCCGATTCTTCCATTCAACTAAGCGACTGTCTGCTGGAATTCTCCTTTTAATATATGTAGCTTCTTCATTTAAATTTTTGATATTCTTAATTTCAGCTTTTTTAAAATTAATCAGAAAATCGCTGAAGTTATTTTCTAAAACAGTAAGAAGATTTTCTCTGGCAGAAGCAACTGAAATTTTATCTTCCGCTTTTATCATTTCCTGCCAACAAATAGGCCCTTCGTCAAACCCTGGGGTCATTTCATGGATAGTAATTCCAATTTTATCTTCTCCGTTAATTAATGCCCAGTGCAGCGGATGCCGGCCACGATATTTTGGTAAAGCTGAAAGATGAATGTTTAATACTTTATAATATTCAAGTAATTTTATAAACCTGAAGTTACAAAAACAATTTACTATAAAATTCACCTTATAGTTTTCAAGAATTTGCAGTAGCCTGTCTTCCTCAAAGCCGCTGAAGAAATGATCTTTATCTATATATTTAAGATATTCACGCTGCAACCCGGCAGAAACCGGTTTTTGAAGCCCAATTAGAAGCGGGAAATTTTGCGGTTCCCCAAGAGATTTCAGAATCCTCAGGGGTCCGTCATTATTGCCAACCAAAGCCCAATTCATACAAAAAATGGATATAAAAATTCGCTGAGTTCACTTACCTGCTTAATTGGTGGTTTCTGCGAAACAATTAGTTTTGTAAATTCATTTAAAATTTTTTTATCCTCTTTTTCTTTATCTTCTAATTGCAAAGCTTCAAAATTAAAAAGGCTTATGGGATATTCTTTCCCTCCCATATCTTCCTTAAACTTTCGTAAACCTTTATAATCCTCGCCTGCACCACTCATTCCCAAATCAATAAAATCTATTCCTTTCTCTATGGCCAAATGTATAAGTTCATCAAAAAGAAGATTGTTCGGTCTTTTATCAAGGTGTTCTTTTGCAGAAGCACCAAATTTATAATACCATGCATTGTTATGCTCTAAAACAATTATGGAGGCAATATGTTTATTACTGAAAACTGCTTTAAGCATGAACCCTTTATTTCGATCAAAAAAACTTTTTTGAATATTTTCGAAAAAGGTAAATGGCTGGGGAATTATTTGAAATTTCTTCATCCGCAGGGCTCCATATAAGCCATAAAATTCCTTAAGGTCATTTTCTGAACGGGTTCTTTCTACAAATACTTCTTTCTTTACTGCCTTCCTGACTCCTCTTTTAAATGATGAAGATTGGCTCTCCTCTACCTGCTTTAAATCTTTATCATAAAATTCTATTCGATGATAAACTGCAGATTTTTCATGAGTTCCATATTTCAAAACAGAACCAGATGGAAACCGGCTCTTAAAAACTATATTATATAGCGGAAATTCTTTTTGAATACTCTTAATAATTAATGATGCCGTTTCCGGCGATAAATTATCTTCTCCGGAATAATCAGAAAAAGGAAGACTGATAAGTTTCTTTTCAAATGGGTTATCTACTATGCCAAATATCAGGAACTGTTCGGAATAATCATCCAGACCCAGTACAAAATCCATTTTATAGGTAAGCCGTAAAACTTCTATCCAGTAACTTGAATGAAAGAGGAGATTTGTTCCTTTTTTTCTGAACCCCGGGGGAAAATCCGGATATTTATAGGTAGTTATCTGACTCATTGCATCCTGGTATGCATATAAATTTTTTCTATAGCCTCAATGCTTCTAAGGCCTTCTTCTCCCTCAACAACCCCTTTTCGATCCTGAATTATTTGAAGCGCCAAATCGTGCACCAACTTATTGTGATTGGAGCTTGAACCCTGGTAACTTCCATAAGAATTTGGTTTATCTTCAAAATCAATATCAAGGGGTAAAGGATAGGATTGTACATCCCAGAATTCAATTTCATTTAAGTATTGTCCGCCTATTTTTATAGTACCTTTTTCTCCCAAAATAGTTATGCTGCCCTCAAAATTGGAATTGTAAACACAATTTGTCCAGAATATGGATCCTAAAGAGCCATTTTTGAACTTTAAAGCCGAAACTCCGCAATCCTCTATTTCTATCTCGTGATTAAGTGTCTCAACCAAAGTTCTTGCTTCCTCAATCTCCCCAAACCACCAAACCAGTAAATCTAAAAAATGACTTACCTGGGTAAATAATGCTCCGCCTTCAGAACTTTTTTTGCCCCTCCAGGACGATTGCTCATAATAATCCTGATTACGGTTCCACATCACATTGCATTGTACCATAAAAACTTTCCCCAGCCTTCGCTTTTTTAAAGCTTCATTAGTAAGATAAATTGGCGTGTTGTACCGGTTTTGCTTTACAACATAAAGTTTTACCTTATTTTTTTCAGCACATTCTATCATTTTCATTCCTTCGGAGCTGCTTAATGCCATCGGCTTTTCGACCAAAATATGTTTTTTATATTCTGCAGCCATCATGCTCATTTCTGCATGCAGCCCGTGAGGAGTACAAATACAAACAATATCGATATCCCCTTCTTTCAGCATTTTTTCAAAATCCTGAAAGCATTTTACGCTATCTTCCAAATTTTGAACAAGCTGTAACTGTTTTGGATCGATATCACATATTGCTGTAAGTTTGGCATTTTCTTCTTCCAGAACTACATTTATATGCCGTTTTCCAATGTGTCCGCATCCTACTACTGCGAATTTTATACGATCCATCTTTAAATTTTTGAACTTATTATTTCCTTCTCCTGGTTTTTCACTATCCTAAAATCTGTATAAAACTTATCCAAACCAACCGGCTGGGGATCCCCGGAATCAAAAAAATCATTACCAAAAACCTTAAGTTTAAATGCATTTCGAACATAATCCTGTACCAATGTATCTCCCCTGCCTTCAGCGATATATAAATCACATAAATACAATCCTTCCGAAAGAGGCATGCGGGGAATTTCAAAAGTCAGAAGTGTTTCTTCCTCCAGGCTAATCCGCTTCCCGAACAGGGAAGAAGAAAGTGTAAATAACCTGTTATCGAGTGCATCCCTAAAACATACAGCTGCATAAACTTTTTTTGGTTCACCCCCCTGACGACTTTTTAAGGTAGTATGAATAAAAACCCTGGAACCGGTCCTTATTTCTTCTGCCGGCCTTAAAGCTTCATTTTCAACACGCACGCTGGTAAACCTAAAATCCCCCATCCCCTGCCTGTCATTTCGCAGGGAAATTTCTGGTTCACTGGAGTTTAGGTTAATATTGGCATATTCCTGTACAGCTTCATCTGCTGAACCATCAAAATAATGACTACCTTCCTTAAGTACCAGCCCCCTGGTACACAACCTGGAAACTGCTCCCATATTATGACTAACAAAAAGTACCGTTCTTCCACTATTATGGCTTACCTGCTGCATTTTACCTATAGCTTTTTTCTGAAAAGCGGCATCTCCCACTGCCAGTACTTCATCTACAATAAGAATTTCAGGTTCAAGATGGGCTGCCACAGCAAACGCCAAGCGTACCTTCATTCCAGATGAGTAGCGTTTAACAGGGGTATCCACATATCGTTCTACCCCGGAAAAAGAAACAATTTCGTCTAATTTAGATTTAATTTCACTCTTGGTCATCCCAAGTATGGCACCGTTTAAAAATATATTTTCCCTTCCTGTTAGCTCATGATGAAAACCTGTTCCCACTTCAAGCAAACTGGCAATTCTTCCTCTGGCTTTAAACATTCCGGTGGTAGGAGCCGTAACCTGGGACAATATTTTTAGAAGTGTAGATTTACCGGCACCATTGCTGCCTATTATTCCCAAGACTTCCCCCTGCTCTACCTGAAAATTAATATCTTTTAATGCCCATACATAATTTCCTCCGGCCTTTTGGGAATGCCTATTAATTTCGGTTAATTTCAGATAAGGATCAGGCTTTCCCCGTACCTTATACCACCACCTGTTAAGGTCGTGTGAGAGTGTGCCGGTACCCACCACTCCAAGCCTGTATTGCTTACTTAAATCTTCTACCTGAATTGTTACATAACTCATACCGTATCCATAAAAGTTTTTTCGGTTTTGTTAAAAACTACCAGACCTAAAAATAGTATTACAATTGTAAATATTAAACTATATAGCAAATAATAAAAGTCTATTGCACCACTTCCCAGGAAAATATATCTAAAAGCTTCAATTAGTGAACTTATAGGGTTAGCAAGTATGAAAATTTTATATTTTTCGGGTGCTTCAGAAAGTGGATAAATTACAGGAGTGGCATACATTACCAATTGAATCCCAAAGGAAATAAGAAAACTAAGATCCCTGTATTTTGTGGTAAGCGATGAGATAATCATCCCGAAACCCAAACTTAATCCTGCCACCATCACTAGCAGAAACGGGAAAAGAATGATGTCCGGCCCAATATCATGTAAATCCATCTTAAAAGAAAAATAAATTAGTACTCCTATAAAAAGTAAAAACTGAATTCCAAATTTTATAAGATTGGATAGTATTGTTGATAATGGAACAATAACTCTTGGAAAATATACCTTTCCGAAAATATTTTCATTGCTTTTAAAAGCATCTGCAGTGGCTTTTAGACAATCGGCAAAATAATTCCAGAGAATGATACCGCTAAGGTAGAAAAGAACATGGGGGAGCCCATCTGTTGATATTTCAGCAATATTACCAAAGATAATTGTGAAAATGACCGTGGTTAATATCGGCTGAATAATAAACCATAACGGACCAAGAATGGTCTGTTTATAAACGGTTACTACATCTCTCCTTAAAAACAGAACTAACAGGTCCCGGTATCGCCAGATTTCTTTTAGATTAAGATGAAACCATCTGGATTTTGGAGTTACCACCAGCGACCATGGTAAATTCTCATTTTCGGCCATAGAAATTTAACTATAAATGATGTACTTTAATCAAATCTACAAAAAGTTGTTAGAGTAAAGAGATAGTTTTCGGCTAGATATTTTTAAATTAAATTTTCGATTTTTTCCTAAAGCCTATTTTGTATTTTAGCCAAAACTCCTTCTAAGGGAAGATTGCCTTTTGCTAATATGACAACAATTATTCAGCTTTTCACCAATTCTTTTAAAAGCTGCTGATAAAAAACAAATGGATATGAGTATCAACTTCAATAAAAATGAAGATCATAATAAACTTCTTGTTTCAGACCTGAACCATAAACTAAAAGAAATCAAGCTAGGTGGCGGGGAAAAAAGAATAGAAAAGCATCATGACAAAGGCAAAATGACAGCCCGGGAAAGGATTGATTTCCTGTTGGATAAAAACAAAGAAAGTATAGAAATTGGTGCCTTTGCCGGCGAAGGGATGTATAAAGAACATGGTGGCTGCCCCAGCGGGGGAGTAATTGTAAAAATTGGCTATGTCTCCGGAAAGCAATGTATTGTTGTTGCCAATGATGCTACTGTAAAAGCGGGTGCATGGTTCCCCATAACCGGAAAAAAGAATCTCCGGGCTCAGGAAATTGCAATTGAAAACAGGTTGCCTATAATATATCTTGTAGATAGCGCCGGGGTATTTTTGCCCATGCAGGACGAAATATTCCCGGATAAAGAACACTTTGGAAGGATATTCAGAAACAATGCGGTTATGAGCAGCATGGGAATTACTCAAATTGCCGCTGTTATGGGTAGTTGTGTGGCCGGTGGAGCATATTTACCAATTATGAGTGATGAAGCCATTATTGTTGAAAAAACCGGCAGTATTTTCCTGGCAGGAAGCTACCTCGTAAAAGCAGCAATTGGAGAAACCGTAGATAATGAAACTCTTGGCGGGGCCACCACTCATTCAGAAATTAGTGGGGTAACCGATTATAAAGCTAAAGATGATGCAGATGCTCTTGAGAAAATCCAGAACATTATGGATAAAATTGGTGATTTTGATAAGGCAGGTTTTAGCAGAAAAAAGGTAGCAAAACCTAAAGAAGATGAAAATGAAATTTTCGGAATTTTGCCTAAAAAGCGTAGCGACCAGTATGATGCCATGGAAATAATAAAGCGCCTGGTTGATAATTCAGAATTTGAAGAATATAAAGAAGGTTACGGCCAGACCATTATTACCGGTTATGCCAGGATTGATGGCTGGGCAGTAGGCATTGTAGCTAACCAGCGCAAAATTGTAAAAACAAAAAAAGGGGAAATGCAGTTTGGCGGCGTGATCTATTCCGATTCTGCCGATAAAGCAACCCGCTTTATCGCAAATTGCAATCAGAAGAAAATTCCGTTGGTTTTCCTTCAGGATGTGACCGGGTTTATGGTGGGCAGCAAAAGTGAACACGGGGGAATTATTAAAGATGGTGCCAAAATGGTAAATGCAGTAAGTAACTCGGTTGTACCAAAGTTTACGATAATAATTGGCAATTCTTATGGTGCGGGAAATTATGCCATGTGCGGGAAAGCTTACGACCCGAGGCTTATCTTCGCCTGGCCCAGTGCAGAACTTGCGGTAATGGGTGGTACCCAGGCCGCTAAAGTGCTTGCTCAAATTGAAACTGCAGCGATGGAGAAAAAAGGAGAAAAAGTAGATGAAGAAAAGGAAAAAGAAGTTTTCGAGAAACTGAAGGCGAAATATGACGAACAAACTTCAGCCTATTATGCCGCTGCCAGGTTATGGACAGATGCGGTTATAAATCCGTTGGAAACGCGCAAATGGATTTCCATGGGAATTGAAGCCGCTAACCATGCTCCCATTCAGAAAGATTTTAATATGGGTGTAATCCAGACATAAATTAATGAAACATCTTATTTATTTCCTCCTGATTATCAATTTTTCTGCCTTAGCCCAGGATAGTATAACAAAATCTAAGAGCCAGAACAAGAGATATTATATTCCGTTAAAACAATATGTGCAGGCCGGAAACGAATTAACAGCACAGGATTCAGCGAATTTTATGTATCGCAATAATGATACTCTTGTAGAAGTATCAGAGAATTTTTTTAATAATATAGGAAGCAAACGTGATGGAAAAAGGGTAAAATATGAGTTTAAGGATTCAACTTTTCTGAAAATCTACAAAAATGTAGTTTATAATCAGTCCAAAAACAGCAGCAATGAAACCATGAAAATTTGGAAGGATGACATCAAAATCTATTTCGATTCTTCAGTACCTGTTTCTCATCAGGCAATTTTAATAAACTTTTCAGCAGAACTTTCAACAGGTATTGATTCTTTGAACATCCGCAAAGCTGCTTCAAAAGAAGACTCCAATTTACAGGTTTATTATCTGAACGGCAGCAACAGTGATGAGCAATTTGAACCTAGGATGGCAGACCAATCCTCTGCCTATTATGTTTACTGGAACGGTAAACAGCAATTAAATAAGGGATTTATTAAAATTGATCCGAAGAAGTTAAAAAACGAAAAGTATCAAATAGCGCATTTAAAATTCCAGTTTTTCAAAATTTTAGGACGTTTCTACAGCTCGTCTAACTTAGACTGCAAAAGTTATCTCTCTAACTGCAAAACCATAAGAAAACTAACAACCATAGACCAGGAAATTTTAAAATATCACTATTCTTACGGTATCTGTAAAGGAGTGAATCTTAAAGATTTTGAAGAATTACATGCCAGGAACAAAGCTCTTTTAAAAGAACATCCTAATGCCCAAATTTATGTAGTACACAATGAATAATAAAATAGAAAAAATGAGAACCATTATTAGCTTCATTTTGATAATGCTTAGCCTGCACAGTTTTTCTCAGGTTCTAAGCAACAAAGAAGGAAAATATACTGAAGCTGATACTTTAAGAGGATCCCTTAGGCCGGAAAGAGCTTATGATGCCCTAAAATATCACCTTCAGCTAAGGGTGGTTCCTGAAGAAAAATATATTTCAGGTTCAAATACCATCACCTTCAGAGCTGAAGAAAAACTACCGGTAATGCAGGTAGACCTTTTCGATAATATGAAGATTGATTCTATTGTTCATAAGGGAAAACAGTTGCCGTATGAAAGAAAATACAATGCTGTTTTTGTCAATTTTGCCAAACCGCTTAGAAAAGGGAAAAAAGATTCTATTCAGTTTTACTATTCCGGGAACCCAATAGTAGCAGAGCGTGCACCCTGGGACGGCGGATTTGTATGGACAGAAGACGAAAAAGGCAATCCCTGGATTGCAGTAGCCGTACAGGGAACCGGCGCCAGTTTATGGTATCCCAACAAAGATCATCAAAGTGATGAACCTGAAGAAGTTTTAAGTGAAATTGAAGTCCCTACCGGGCTTACCAATGTTTCTAATGGCAGGCTGCTGGGCAGTGAGAAATTAGGTGATGGCTATACCCGTTGGAAATGGAAAGTTTCAAATCCTATAAATAACTACAACGTGGTTCTGAATATTGGGAATTATGCCCATTTCCATGATGAGTATCAGGATCTTGACCTGGATTATTACGTGCTTGAATATAACCTCGAAAAGGCAAAAAAACAGTTTGAGGAAGTACAGCCTATGATGGATTGTTTTTATGAAAAAATGGGGCCTTATCCTTTTCCTGAAGATGGTTATAAATTAGTGGAAACTCCTTATTTGGGTATGGAACATCAAAGTGCCGTTGCTTACGGGAACAAATATATGAAGGGCTACCTGGGGAATGACCTTTCCGGAACTGGTCTTGGTCTTACCTGGGATTATATCATCATCCACGAATCGGGACATGAGTGGTATGGGAACAGCATTACCGCAAAAGACATTGCCGATATGTGGATTCATGAAGGCTTTACCACTTATACGGAAGGGATTTTTGTAGAGTGCCGAAAGGGAAAGGAAGCAGGGCTGGAATACATTAAAGGCCTTAGAAAAAATATCGGGAACCAAAACCCTATAATTGGTGATTATGGAGTAAATGCAGAAGGTTCGGGTGATATGTACGCTAAAGGTGCTAATCTTTTAAATACCATCCGTAGTATTTACAAAAATGATGAACTCTGGTGGAATACTTTAAGGGATTATACTAAAGAATTCAGGCATAAGACAGTTACCACACAACAGGTGGAAGATTTTTTTAATGAACCTGTTGCTACAAATCTTCAACCAGTATTTGACCAGTATCTGAGAGAGAAAAAAATTCCGGAACTTCAGTTTAAAAAAGATGGGAACACCTTCTCTTACCGCTGGAAGGCCGATGTGCAGAATTTTGAAATGCCTGTTGATGTATTTCTAAATGGAGAAGAAAAAAGATTAACGCCAACCGAAAACTGGCAAAAACTGCAGCAGCCTTTAAACAAAGAAGATATTAAGGTAAATGATCTTGAGTTTTATATTAATTCTTCTTTTGTGAAATAGAACAACAAAAAGATTCAGCGGAGGAGGTTATCCCGAAGATTATCCCTGTAATAATTTCTGCGGAAAAGCGGAAATAAGATTCAGCAGTCATCCCGGGAGCTCTTTTCCGGTAGCCCGGGAAGATCATTAAAAAATGAAGCGAAAATTGTGTATTTACGATAGCAAAAATCAGGTATCATGAATATTAAAGCATAATTAAAATGGATCCATAACGAGTGGGAGCAGGTTAAAGATCCTACTTTATTAAATACAATTAAGAGCATGTTGAAGTATCGGAGATGTGAAACATCAGAACGCATTGGTGTAGAACAATACAATAAAGAAGTTGATGCATCCATTGACCAAATCGAAGCCGGAAAACTTAGACACATAAGGAAGTAGGTGAACGCCTTAAGAATGGGCAGGGCAATAAATCTGGACACATCAAGCCGGTGCAGATATAAAAAATGCTTTGTTGAGGCTATCTTGGTGGAGTCAGTTTCTTTTCCATTTTTTCATTTGCCCTATAAACCTTTTCATTGCCAATATATACTACATAATAAGTCCAATTAGAACCATCAGCAGTACAAGCTAAAACATATTCATCTGGATGTGTTTCTTTGATTTGAAATTCTCCACAGTTTCTGATGCCATTAGCTGCGAGTATCATACCTATTTTTCCTGTTTCAGAAAGAGATGGTTCGTACCAAGAAGAATTATATGTATCTTCATCATTAATCACGTTTTCACCTTCTGACAGAGAACCTAAAAAATATAATCCACCTACAATAATTAAAATTACAAGTAAAAGTTTTTTCATAATTATTGGTTTATGTTTATCAATGTAGTGAAATCATCTCACTGAGATTATAAGAGGTTATAGTACAATGATAGGACATGCCTTACCTTCATCCGACTTTACTTTTTACCGTATTTTCCCTATGAATTTTTCCTGAAGAAGTTTCTTCAAATTTCTCAATAAGATAAATTTTCTTCGGGATTTCATATTTATCTAAAGTGTCGAGCTCAGCAATATTCTTCTTCAGCAATTCAAGGGTTTCTTCGGAAAAATCGCTTTCTACAAAAAGAACCAGCTTATTGCCTAAAGAATCATCCGGAAGAGAAGTAATAAAAAATCGCTGATGAATTACAGGACTGATTTTCTTCTCAACCTCTTCAGGATAAATTTTAATCCCGCCGCTATTAATCACATTGTCAATCCTTCCCTTCCATTCAAATTTTTTGTAAGTAATAATATCTACAATATCATTAGTGACCACCACTACATCTGAAATTTTAGGAGCTTTTATAACCAGACATCCTCTTTCATTTTTAGAGATATTGATATTCGGCAGTACCTTAAAGGATCGTTCTTCATCTTTTCTCTTTACAGGATTAAGCCTTCGCGCAGCTATATGCGTAACGGTTTCCGTCATTCCGTAAGTCTCATAAACCTTTGTTTCAAGATCTCTTACCATATCTTTTATTCGATAAGAAACCGCTCCCCCACCAACAATCAGCTTTTTTATAAGATGGAGCCGACCTACAGAATTATCCAGTTGAAAAGGCGTCATGGCACAAAAATCATAACGCTTAAAAACATGGTCTAAAGGAGTAGATGAAGGGGGAATCATATCAAGTTGCCAACCCAAAACCATCGCTCTTACCAGCATCATTTTTCCGGCAATGTAATTTGCAGGTAAACAAAGCAGGGCAGTAGTTTTTTCCGGAAGATCAAAAAATTTTGAAGTAGCCATGGCTGAATTGATCATGTGCTCCTTTTTCAACTTAATTTCCTTGGGTTTTCCGGTAGAACCGGAAGTACGACTTTTAATGTGAGCAGAAGGTTTAAGCCATTCTAATAAAAAACTTCCCACTTTTTCTTCAAAAACTTCTCCTTCCTTTATATAACTATACGCCACCTGCCGCAGTTCGGCATTGGTAAAATGCTTTTTATTAAGCCTGAAATCCGGATGGGTTTCGGGTACTTTATAATTTTCCATCATAGCTATAACCAAAATAAAATTCTTTCGATTACCGGAAGTTAACAAATTGCTATGTTTATTTTAAGATCTTTTGGAAACTTTTAAGAGTTTGGTGGTAAGACTTTTCCGAATAATTTTTCGTTCCAGTTTTTCCAGCCATATTTTTTTGCCAGTATAAAAAGAAAAACCGGATAAACAACGAATATGGGAATAAGAATATCCCATCCTGCGGAAGGTTCAGAAATGTCTTTTAATACAGAATCAGTTTGAAAGGCGGTCCAGTCGGCAGTAACAAGTAAGGCTGTAATAAGATTATTGGCAGCATGGAATCCCAGGGCAAGTTCAAGGCCTTCATCCATTAGGGTAATAATCCCTAACATAAAGCCTGTACCTATATAGTAAATCATTATAATATTGCCCAGTTTTGATACTTCAGGATTAAAATAGTGCAAACCTCCAAAAATTACTGAAGTTAAAATAAGTGGCACCCATCGGTTTCTTGCCAAAAGGCCAAGCCCCTGCATAAGGTAACCACGAAAAAAGTATTCTTCAAAACTCGTTTGCAAAGGGATAAGCAAAACCGAAATGATCACGAGATAAATAAATGGCTCCGGCCTGAAATTAAAAAGGTAATCATTGGGATTAGTGTAGTAATCTACAACTATAATAATGGTATTCACCACCGCAACAAGAAGGAATGCAAAACCAAACCTGCTCCAGTCCACCTTCTTTCGTGCAGTGGTAAGAGCCTTTATTGGCTGGCGGTGAATATATTTTACCCAAAAAAGCAGTCCGCCAAGAAATAGTACAAATGCACTAAGGTTTTCTGCCAGCACACGGTTTGCTCCCTTACGGGCAATTTCTTCCTGCATAAACTGGTTTACATCAATTTCCAGAAATTCCACGGCCACATAATTAAGTGCCATTAATCCGAAAAAAAGAATGGGAATAACCAGATATTTCCAAAAGGAATGAGAGTACTTAAAAGCCTGAGCTATAAACATATTTTAAAATAAATTAACCTTCCAGGATTGCCCCGGATTGTATTGAATTTTCCCATTATTAACCTGCAGCGGAGAATCAAAATTGTTGGTATAAAGACTACCGGTACCCAGGCCCTGCGGCATTGCATTATCCTTTAAATAGGTCCATTGGGAAATTGCATTCAACCCTATGTTGCTTTCCAAAGCACTGGTAACCCACCAGCCGGCATTATTTTCCTCTGCCAGTTCCAGCCAATCCTGAGTTCCTTTAAAACCCCCTATTAAGCTGGGTTTAAAGATCACGTACTGCGGCTGTATCATTTGTAGTAAACTTTTCTTTTTTGTTACACCAAACACGCCAATCAATTCTTCATCCAGGGCTATGGGCACAGGTGTTTTGCTGCAAAGATTAGCCATTTCCTCTAATTGTCCCTGTTTTATTGGCTGCTCTATGCTATGAAGTTCAAAATCGCTCAGCTTTTTCAGTTTTTCCAATGCTTCGGAAGGAGAAAAAGCCCCATTTGCATCAACCCTCAGTTCTATTTCTTCTGAAGAAAATTCGCGCCGGATATATTTCAGAAGATCTAATTCTGCTTCAAAATCAATGGCTCCTATTTTCAGCTTTATACAGTTGAAACCTGCTTTAATTTTTTCTTCAATTTGAGATTTCATGAAGCTTTTCTCTCCCATCCAGATTAATCCGTTAATAGGAATTGCATCTTGCCCCTGCGTAAAGTCAGAAGGAAAAAGTTCAAAAGGATGTTCTGCATTAAAAGACCTGAAGGCCGTCTCCAAGCCAAAGTGAATACTTGGAAATTCTTTTAATTCTTCCAAAAGCTTCTTCTCTTCCAGATGAATGTTTTCACAAACCCATTTTAACTTTTCTTCATAATCCGGCCGATCATCTACACTAAGGCCCCGGAGAATCCCACATTCCCCGATACCTTTTTTACCGTTTTCGGAAATTATAATAAACCAGGTCTCCTTATTAATAAGAACGCCCCGCGAAGTTCCGCTGGGGCGCTTAAAGTTTAGAGTGTACTTTTTATATTTTGCATTCATTTAGCTGGATATTCAGATTTTTAGATCTTATGAGTTCTGGAGGTACTTTAAAAATAGTTCTACACAGCTTTTTTCAATGTGAAGCGAAATTTTAAAGTCATTTTAATTATGGCTTCTAATGTTAACTGTAGTTCGTTAAGATTCTTTTCATTTAAAAAACCTAAATCATTTGCAATAAGAATTTGTGTTTCAATCTCATAACAGGAACTCATTGCAATTTCTAAAAACCTGCTAAAATTCTTTGCCCATTCCCGTGAAGCTCCTTCTGCGATGTTTGAAGGTATGGAAATACTTGCTCTTCTTAACTGCTTAACAAGGCCAAATTTCTTCCCTTCAGGAAAGCCTGCGGTAAATTTATAAATACCCTACAAAAGCTCCGACTTTGTTTCCAAATTTCTAACTCCCTGAACCTATGCATTCATTTTCTTCAGATTAAGTATCTAATAAGCTAAAATTCCAGGTAGCTGCTTATAACTCTATGCTTTCGCCAATTTCAAGAAGCATAAGATCTTTACCTTTTTCATAAAATTTCTTCTTTGCTTCTTCATGGTCAATTTCAATGTAGCCAAAAGTATCATAATGGCAACCTAATACTTTATCACATTCAACAAAATCGCTGGCAACAATGGCATCGTCTATACCCATTGTGAAATTATCTCCAATAGGCAGAACGGCAAGATCAAGGTTTGTTTTCATTGGAATAAGTTTCATATCCATAGTGAGAGCGGTATCGCCGGCAATATATATATTCTTATGCTCACTTTCTATCACAAAACCACCGGGCTGGCCACCATACTTTCCATCCGGGAATGAACTGGTGTGGATAGCGTTTACATATTTCACTTTCCCAAATTCAAAATCCCAGCTGCCGCCGTGGTTCATCGGGTGAACTTCTATTCCTTTCTCTTCGTAATGATTGGCAACCTCAAAATTAGCCACGATTACTGCACCTGTATTTTTAGCAATTTCTTCCGCATCTAAAATATGATCCTGATGGGCATGCGTAAGAAGAATAAAATCTGCCTTTAAAGACTTAATATCAATTTTATCTTTGGCGAGATCATTGCCCGTAATAAAAGGGTCTACTAAAACATCTACATTTCCTATCTTAAGGCCCAGGGCATTCTGCCCATAAAAAGTAATTTTCATAATTAAATTTTTCAGGTTATGCTATAAAAATAATTATATGAAAAAGAAGCAGAGATTGGTTGGATATATAATTTTGTTAAACTTGAGATTACATTACAGGATCTGGCCTATTCCGAAGAGCAGGGCAGCTCCAAATGTGGATAAAGACAATATTTTAAGCTCCGGATCCAACATCATGGGCGTGGTATTTTGATAAACACGTTTTAAGTGAAAAATCAGCGGAATAAAGGCCAGCATATATAATAAATCATAAAAATTTTTAAAATTCAGGATAGCATACAGGGTTAAACAAACAAAGGCGGCGAGGATAAGAAAATAATGATAATTTTTTGCCTTAGCTCCTCCTATTTTTACAACCAGAGTATTCTTACCAGACTTACCATCAGAAATCCTGTCTCTCATATTGTTTAAGTTGAGAACACCTGCACTCAAAAAGCCGAAAGCTGCTGCAGGCAGGAATACATTCCACTCCAGCTGCTGTGAATAAAGAAAGAAAGACCCATATACGGAAACCAGACCAAAAAAGATAAAAACAAATACATCTCCCAGGCCGCGGTAGCCATAGGCTGAATTTCCAACTGTATATTTTATAGCAGCCGCAATGGCACCTACTCCAAGAAAAAGGAAAATTATAGTGAAGATGAGATCTTCTTTCCCGAAAGCGGCATAAATTAGTAAAATAGCAAGAACTAAAGTGATTATTGCGGTGATTACAATCCCCACAAGCATTTCTTTGTCACTAATAATCCCACTTTGCAGTGCCCTCACAGGGCCTATGCGTTCTTCATTATCGGTTCCTTTTACACCATCTCCATAATCGTTGGCAAAATTGGACAGCACCTGCAGCCCAAGGGTGGTACCAAGCGCAAGACAAAAAACAGCAATATTAAAAGAACCTTTTTCTACAGCTATGGCTGTACCGGCTAAAATTCCGGAAAGCGATAAAGGCAATGTTCTTAACCTTGCGGCACTTACCCAGGAGTTAATTTTTTTCATGGATCAATGCATTATTTTTACCAGTAATTCCTTTAATAAATCGCCCTGGGATATACTTAAAGCTCCTACTCCTTTACTTTTTACATCGGTTTCATGTAATAATGAAATTACAGAACTCACTTTCTTCATGGGATAGTTTTTTGCCCCTGTAACATAGTCGCTAACAAAATAGGGATTGACTTTTAACTGCTTCGCGACATTTGCTTTGGATTTATCAGGAAGGCCATGATACTGCAGCAATTGCGAAAAATAAGAAAAGAGTAAAGAAACGGTCACCACAATTGGATTGTCCTTGGGATTTTGAGCAAAGTAATTGATAATGCGGTGCGCCTTCAGGCTATCCTTCATTCCTATAGCCTTTCTCAATTCAAAATTGTTGAAATCTTTGCTAATCCCTATATTCTCTTCAATTAATTCCGGAGTAATTAAAGTTCCTGCCGGGGAGATCAATTGCAATTTTTGAAGTTCATTATCAATTTTCCCTAAATCAATTCCTAAAAATTCAACAAGCATTTGGGCTGCTTTAGGCGAAATACTGTACTCCCTGGATTTTAAGGTATCCTGGATCCATCCCGAAACCTGATTTTCATAAAGCCTTTTACTTTCAAAAATTACTCCCGATTTTTTAACTGCCTTAAATAATTTCTTACGTTTATCTATCTTCTTGTACTTATAGCAAATTACCAGCGTAGTGGTATGCTGAGGTTTTTCGGCATAATCAACAAGGTTTTCAATTGTTCGGGAAAGATCCTGGGCTTCCTTTACAATTATCACCTGCCGCTCGGCCATCATAGGATATCTTTTGGCATTGCTAATAATATCGTCTACCGATACATCGCGGCCGTACAGCGTCATTTGGTTAAAGCCTTTCTCCTCCTCTTTCAAAATATTATCAGCAATAAAATCGGCAATTTTGTCTATATAATAAGGCTCCTCCCCCATCAAAAAATAAATAGGATCAATTTTGCCATTTTTAATATTGTTTACAATCTGCCTTGCTTCTTCCATTAATTCGCTCGAGATCTAAGATTTCAGGCTCAATTTTTAAATTTTTCAAGCCAGATTTTCTATTCTTTGTTATTTTTGGCGCATGCAAGCACTAAATTTCCCGCATTATAACTTCCGGTTCAAAAATAATCAAAATAAAACAGCTGTTTTTGACAAACTGCGGAAAAAGTTTGTAATCCTTACTCCTGAAGAATGGGTAAGGCAAAATTGTGTACGCTTTCTCACTGAAGAAAAACTTTATCCCGAAAGCTTTATAAATGTTGAAAAACAACTGAAAATAGGAGATATTACCAAACGTTACGATATTGTGATTTTTAAAAAAGACGGAAGTATTCATCTCATTGTTGAGTGCAAAGCTCCAAAGATTAAGATTACACAGGCCACTTTTGACCAGATCGCCAGGTACAACATGAGCTTAAATGCCAGTTATTTAATGGTGACAAACGGACTCAGCCATTATTTTTGTCAGATGGATTACGAAAATGAAAAATATAATTTTCTAACCGGGATTCCTGATTATGGAAACAGTGAAGCATGAGTATTATGCTTTTAAGTAATAACGGCAAGACAATAAAAATTATAATTACGCTAAAACGGAACTGCCCAACTAATAGTTAAAACTCAGAAAACGGAACACAAACAGATGACAACAGCTGTGGTAATTTTAAACTGGAATGGAAAATCCCTTCTCAGGAAGTTCCTTCCTTCAGTTCTTTCGAATTCGGAACAGGCCACTGTTTATGTTGCCGATAACGCCTCCACAGATGATTCTGTATCTTTTCTCAGGCAAAATTTTCCGCAGATAAAGCTTATTCAAAACAAGAAGAATGGCGGTTATGCCAAGGGATATAATGATGCTTTAAAAGATCTAAAAGAAGATATACTCATCCTGTTAAACAGCGATATAGAAGTTACTCCTCACTGGCTAAAACCGATACTTCACATCTTTAAACAAGAGCAGGGAGTTGCCGCAGTGCAACCTAAAATTTTAGATTATAACAACAAGAATTATTTTGAATATGCAGGGGCAGCCGGCGGATATATAGATAAGTACGGCTATGCTTTTTGCCGCGGAAGAATTTTTGACGATATAGAAGAAGATCATGGCCAGTATAATGATGATGCTATTCTTTTTTGGGCGAGTGGTGCATGCCTTGCTGTTAGAAACCACCTCTTTAAAGAAGCCGGAGGATTTGATGAAGATTTTTTCGCCCATCAGGAAGAAATTGATCTCTGCTGGAGGCTTAACAATTCCGGATACAAGATTAAATGTGCCGGAAAATCGATTATTTACCATGTTGGAGGAGCTACCCTAAGCAGCATCAATCCCAGAAAAACTTTTTTTAACTTCAGAAACAGCCTTTATCTTCTTCTAAAGAATTTACCTTCTTCACAACTGGCATCCGTTTTACTTATGAGGATGGTGCTCGATGGAATTGCCGCATTTCGGTTTTTAAGTAAGGGAAAAGTCAGGCATTTTTTTGCAGTTTTCAGGGCACATATTAATTTTTACAGTAACTTTTTCTCTATGCGAAAAAAGAGAAAAAACCTACAGCAAAAAAACAATTATTTTAAGATTACTTCCATTGTATCTTCCTATTTCTTAGCAGGTAAAAGAAAGTTTTCGGATTTAAAAAATTAAAGCCAAAGAATTGTTAATTCTACTTTTTAGCTTAGCTTTTTTTTGATACTTTTGACATCATCTAACATTAATAATATTTTCAAATTATGAAAAAAATCATGCTTATGTCGGCAACCGCCGCTATTGTGCTTTCTTCATGCGTATCTCAGAAAAAATACGCTGAACTGGAAGCCAAGCAACAAGAAACCCAGGACCAGTTAAATACGGCCACCGTTAAATTAAATTCCTGTCTTGAAGACAAAGAAAGCCTTAACAGCCGGATTACTACTTTAAATAATACCAATGCTGCCTTACTTAACAATGTGGGCGATCTTGCTACATTGTCTAAGAAAGAAGCTGAAAACCTTGAGCGTTCTTTAGAGAGTATTAAAGAAAAGGACATGGCCATCAGCAGTATGCGTGATGCCATAAACAAGAAGGATTCTGTTACTCTTGCTTTGGTTACCAGCCTTAAAGGTGCTTTAGGTAATATAAGTGATGAGGACATAGAAATTAACGTTGAAAAAGGCGTTGTTTATGTATCCATTTCAGATAAATTGTTATTTGAGAGTGGGCGTTACAACGTTACCAGCAGAGCGAAAGAGGTTCTTGGAAAAGTTGCTACTGTTGTGAAGAACAAGCCGGACATCGAGTTTATGGTTGAAGGCCATACTGACGACAAGCCAATTAGTAGCGGAGTTATTGAAGACAACTGGGATCTTAGTGTAAAAAGAGCTACTTCTGTAGTCCGGGTTCTTCAGGATGAATTTGGAGTTGAGCCAGCACGTATGACTGCTGCAGGTAGAAGTTATTACGTACCTGTTGCAACTAACGAAACTGCTGAAGGCCGTGCCAAGAATAGAAGAACGCGCATCGTAGTTCTTCCTAAACTTGATCAGTTCTACGGAATGATTGAAGAAGGAATGGAAGAAGCTAATCAAGCTTCACAGAACTAAGCCTTATAATTTTTGTTTATAAAAAAACCTCGCTTTCGCGGGGTTTTTTATTGAAAGGATGATAATGATGAACCTGAGCCTGCCGCTTAAAAAGACGTTTAGGTTCTACGCTAGCTCAAAACGCACATAATCAAGACATAGTTCAGCCCGGAATAATTTCATAGAGCTTTGTTCCTGTTGATCATTATAGATCATACATAATCCTTTCATTAAAAAAGCCTTCGGAAAAAATTCAGAAGGCTTTATTTATTATAATCACGTATACTTTTTACATAATCTCAATGCTGCCTTTACCTTCACGAATCACTTCAGGAGAAGGTGTTGTAAGATCTATTACTGTAGAAGGAATATTATCACCATACCCCCCATCTATTACAATATCCACCAGATTATCCCACTTCTCCTTTATAAGTTCAGGATCTGTGGTATATTCTAGTACCTCATCATCATCTTTTATAGAAGTGGATACAATTGGATTGCCTAAACCGTTTACCAGAGACTTGCAAATATTATTATCCGGAACCCTGATCCCTACTGTTTTCTTTTTCTTAAAAACATTAGGTAGATTGTTATTTCCAGGTAGAACAAATGTATAAGGCCCTGGCAGGCATCTTTTTAAAATTTTGAAAGTAGTGGTATCTATTTGTTTTACGTAATCGGAAAGGTTGCTTAAATCTTCACAAATAAAAGAGAAGTTAGCTTTATCTAATTTAATCCCTTTTATACGGGCAATCTTCTCAAGGGCTGCAGTGTTAGTAATATCACATCCCAAACCGTACACCGTATCTGTTGGATAGATTACCAGCCCGCCGTTCCTCAATGTATCAACTACCTTTTTAATCTTATTTTGTTCAGGATTTTCATTATAGATCTTCAGTAATTCCGCCATAGATCAAATATTTATATTAAGGTTTATCTTTCCGGCTGTTAAGTAGAAATCACTCTTTCTCTACCTCACTTTCCAGCTTTAAAACTTTACTTCCGTCCTCCTGTTCTATAAAGAGTGCTTTATTCCCTTCTTCCCCTTTTCTGGTAATTTTACTCCCCTCAATGGTTTTGGTAATTTCACCTGTAAAAGTGGTTTTCACTTTACCTTTGGCTGTCCCGTTACCCCATTTCCAGGAAACTGTACTTCCTTCCCTAATCATTTTTTCTTTTGAAGGTAAAAATAATGAAAGAGATAAAAATACTCTCTAACAGAAGTTTAACTGAAGATAAGTTTAAGATAACACCTTTAACTTTGCAAATCTAAGCAGTAGTTTTTTTATTCCACCGTTCTCAAAATCTATTTCCGCTTTCTGGTCCTGTCCTATTCCTTCAATCTTCAGTACTTTACCTTTTCCGAAGCGCATGTGCTCCACCTCATTCCCGGCAGATAAATTTACCGATTTTGTTGCTTTTACAGGTTCGGGCGAGGCAGGTTTTAATTTCCGAAGTTTTCTAAGTTGTTGTTCAGTAGGTTTATGGGCAGGAGGCGGAGTACCATTTTTAGGTTTGTTTTGCCGTAATTTACTTTTATCTACTTCCCCAAAAATATCGGTATCGATCAGCGGCTTATATTTATAATCATCCTGCGGAATCATATAATCTAAAAATTTATCGTCTATTTCTTCTATAAACCGGCTTGGCTCCGCATCTACCAGTTTACCCCAGCGGTAGCGTGATTGCGTATAGGTAAGATAAGCCTGATTTTCGGCTCTTGTTAAGGCCACATAAAAAAGACGGCGCTCTTCCTCCAGTTCGCTTCGGGTATTCATGCTCATTGCTGAAGGGAAAAGATCTTCTTCAAGGCCAACTATATATACATAAGGAAACTCCAAACCTTTAGCGAGATGAATGGTCATTAACGCCACCCGGTCTTCATCTGAAGTATCTTTATCCATATCGGTAGCCAGGGCTACGTCTTCAAGAAATTCGGCAAGGGAGCCTGTAGAATCTGCCAGCTCCTTCTGCCCTTCCACAAAATCCCTGATACCATTTAACAGCTCTTCAATATTTTCAATTCTGGCTATTCCCTCCGGTGTCCCATCCTTTTTCATTTCCTGAACAAGCCCCGTTTTTTTTGTTACGGTATCGGCCACCACAAAAGCATCGGCATTCTGGCTGAGGATAGTGAAACTTTTGATCATGTTTACAAAATTCTGAAGCTTACTGCGCGTACTGCTGTTAATCTTCAGGTCCAGATGGTCCAGATTTTCAATTACCTCAAAAAGCGACTTTTCGTATTGGTTTGCAGCAATATTCAATCTATCCATAGTAGTTTGACCAATACCACGGGCAGGGTAATTAATTACCCGCTTTAATGCTTCTTCATCCTTAGGATTCATTAATAATCGTAGATATGATAGAACATCCTTTATTTCCTTGCGTTGATAAAATGAAAGTCCGCCATAAATTCTGTAGGGAATTTCTTTTTTCCGAAGTGCATCCTCCATCGCCCGGCTCTGTGCATTGGTTCGGTATAAAATAGCAAAATCACTATTGGATAATTGATTCTGCATTTTGGTTTCAAAAATAGAGCTGGCCACAAACCTTCCTTCCTCACCATCGGTGAGCAACCTGTTAACCACAATTTTTGGACCTTCGTCATTATCGGTCCAAACCACTTTCTCAAGCTTGGTCTTATTTTTATCAATTATGGAATTTGCCGCATTCACAATATTTTTAGTGGAACGATAATTCTGTTCCAGGCGGTACATTTGCACATCGTCATAATCTTTTTGAAAATTCAGAATGTTATTGATATTCGCCCCGCGGAAGGCATAAATACTCTGAGCATCATCACCCACAACGCATATATTCTGAAATTTATCTGAAAGTGCCTTCACGATAAGATATTGCGAGTGGTTGGTATCCTGATACTCATCTACCAGAATATACCTGAACCTGTTCTGATATTTCTGAAGTACTTCAGGAAAACGATTTAAAAGCTCATTAGTCTTCAGCAGTAAATCGTCAAAATCCATCGCACCTGCCTTAAAACACCTGTCTACATAAGCCTGATAAATTTCTCCCATTCTGGGTTTTTTAGACATCGCATCCGCTTCCTGTAGTTCACCATTCTGGAAATATGCTTTTACCGTTATAAGGCTGTTTTTAAAAGAAGAAATACGATTATAAACCTGCTTATATTTATAAACATCCTTGTCCAGACGCATATCTTTTATAACTGCCCTAATGACACTCTGCGAATCCTGTGTATCGTAAATGGTAAAATTTGAAGGGTAACCAAGTTTTTCGGCTTCAAACCGTAAAATTTTTGCAAATATGGAATGGAATGTTCCCATCCACAAATTTTTAGCTTCGCTGCTGCCTACAATTTTAGAAATCCTGTTTTTCATTTCACGGGCTGCCTTATTGGTAAAAGTGAGCGAAAGAATATTAAAAGGGTCTACTCCCTTGCTCATCAGGTAAGCGATACGGTATGTAAGCACCCTGGTTTTACCCGAGCCGGCCCCGGCAATCACAATCATTGCACCGTCTTTTTGCAGCACCGGCTCCCGCTGCGCATCGTTTAATTCAGCTAAATATGATTCCAAATTTCCTCCTGTTTTAAGGCGTGAATTTACTTAAAAAAACATGGTTATAAAAAACCTGCATGAGCTTCTTACCAACAAAACCTAAAGCCGGAATTATGAATTAGCTTATTTTTTAAATATCTTGGACAAAGTGCATTTTTTCTGCTTTTGCACTTTGGAACGACCATATTTAATCATTAGTAAAATCTTTCCCATCAATAAATATTATAATATGAAATACAAATACATCTTGTTGTTTTTTTGCCTTTGCATGCAATTAACAGCACATTCCCAAACTGACTTTAACAATGATATAGAGGCCATTGAAGATAAAGTTATTGAATGGCGCCGGGACATTCACGAACACCCTGAACTTTCTAACCGGGAATTCAAAACTGCGGAAAAAATCTCGGCGCACCTCAACCGGCTGGGACTGGAAGTGGAAACCAAGGTTGGCAAAACCGGAGTGGTGGGAATTCTGAAAGGTAAAAATGAAGGAAAAACAGTAGGGCTTCGTGCCGATATTGATGCCTTGCCGGTAACTGAAAGGAATAACCTGCCATTTAAATCTGAAGTGACTACACAATTCCTGGGTTCGGAAACAGGGGTAATGCATGCCTGCGGCCACGATACGCATACGGCAATTTTAATGGGGGTAGCCGAAGTACTCTCGAAACACAAAGATAAAATTAACGGCACGGTTAAATTTATTTTTCAGCCTGCGGAAGAGGGAGCGCCTCCGGGAGAAGAAGGTGGTGCAGCTTTAATGATTAAGGAAGGCGTCCTTAAAAATCCAGATGTAGATGCCATTTTTGGCCTTCATATAGATTCTGAAGTTCCCGTGGGAACCATTACCTACAAACCTGAAGGCATTATGGCTGCAGTTGAACGCTTCGTAATAAATGTACAGGGTAAGCAAACACACGGTTCACAACCGTGGTCCGGAGTGGACCCGGTAATGATTTCAGCAAAAATTACAGACGGTCTCCAAACCATCATTAGCCGGGAAAGCAAACTTACAGATGCCGCTGCCGTAATTACAGTAGGAAAAATTTCCGGTGGTGTGCGTTTCAATATTATACCTGAAACAGTGGAAATGATTGGAACAATCAGGACTTTAGATCCCGCTATGAAAGAACTTATTTTAAGAAGAATGAAGGAAATGGTACCGGCCCTTGCTGAAGCTTACGGAGCTAAGGCAAGCATAGAAATTGAAAATAAAACATCCATTACCTACAATGATATTGAACTAACTGAAAAAATGCTGCCAAGCCTTAAAAAAGTTGCGGGTAACGAAAATGTAAAATTAGTCAAAGCCACTACCGGAGGCGAAGATTTTTCATTTTTTCAGGAAAAAGTTCCGGGATTATATTTTTTTCTTGGCGGAAAACCCTTAAATTCTACAGAAGCTGCACCGCATCATACTCCTGATTTTTATATTGATGAAAGCGGACTTGTTTTAGGATTAAAAGCGATGTCGCAATTAGCTATAGATTATTTAAATCAGCAATAAAATGGATACAGTTTTTTCTCTTTTGGGAGCAATAAGCTGGTGGGGATGGATTTTAATATTTATCGCACTGGTAGGAATTAAAGATATACTTTTTAATAAATCCCATATAATCAAACATAATTTTCCCGTGATTGGGAATCTGCGGTATTTTCTTGAGAGTGTAGGCCCCGAGCTTAGGCAGTATATTGTGGCAAGCAACCGGGAAGAAAGGCCTTTTAACCGGAGCGAAAGGGGCTGGATTTATGCTTCGTCCAAGAATGAAAACAATTACGAGGGTTTTGGAACCGATCAGGATATATATGAAAATCAGTACATTTTCGTGAATAATGCCATGATGCCTTTCAAAATGAAAAAGGATCATCCCAATCATGAAGACCCCAATTTTATTGCCTGTGCCAAGGTAATGGGATCTTTTAATAAAAGGAGAAGACCTTTTCGCCCGGCCTCGATTATTAATGTTTCCGCGATGAGCTTTGGGTCCTTATCTGCCCGGGCTATAGAGAGCCTGAATGAAGGCTGTAAGGAAGCCGGCGCTTACCATAACACCGGAGAAGGCGGATTATCACCTTATCATAAAAAAGGAGCAGATGTGGTCTTCCAAATTGGCACAGCCTATTTTGGAGTTAGAGACGATGAAGGGAACTTCAGCATGGAAAACCTTGTAAAAATGGTAGAAGAAAATCCGCAGATAAGGGCAATAGAAATAAAATTATCGCAGGGGGCAAAACCAGGAAAGGGAGGAGTTTTACCTGCTTCAAAAATAAGTAAGGAAATCGCAAATATCCGTAATATTCCTTTAGGAAAAGATGTGCTTTCCCCTCCTTTCCACTCTGCTTTTGAGGGACTGGACGGGCTGCTACAATTTATAGAAGATATTGCTGAAGAAACCGGTCTGCCGGTTGGAATTAAATCGGCAGTGGGAAAACTTGAACAATGGGAAGAATTAGCTGAAAAAATGCAGGCTTCGGGAAAAGGTCCCGATTTTATCAGTATTGATGGTGGTGAAGGTGGTACGGGAGCGGCTCCTCCAAGCTTTGCCGATCATGTTTCCCTGCCCTGGATTTATGCATTTACAAAGGTGTATAAGATCTTTCTGGACCAGGGGATCACCAACAGGATTGTTTTTATTGCAAGTGGTAAACTGGGTTTTCCGGCAAAAGCCGCAATGGCCTTCGCCATGGGTGCAGATTGTGTGAATGTTGCCAGGGAAGCTATGATGAGTATTGGCTGTATACAAGCGCAATCCTGCCACAATAATACCTGCCCAACCGGAATTGCCACTCAGAATAAATGGCTGCAATCCGGCATTAACATAAAAGATAAAGCAAAGAGAGTAAACTATTATTTTGTAAAATTTCGGAAGGAATTACTGGAATTATGCCACGCCTGTGGTTACGAACATCCATGCCAGTTTACTATGGATGACGTTGAAATTAACCTGAGTGACAGGAATCTGGCAAAATCTTTAGCAGCCACTTTTACATACCATAAAGAAGAAGTACCTTTCACCTCTGTTAAGGAACACCTTGAATCGCCTTACCTTGGCGGATTTCATAATTCCAAAAATGTAGAAACTAAAGAAGCAGAAACAGAAGACACTGCAGTTTACCATAAGGAGAAATGATAGAATCAGAATTTACTTTTTTACTTTTCAGCATACTTCCCGCCCTTGTAGTTGGCGGGCTTGCTTTTTATTTTTTTCATACCAATTCCAAAAATGAAGATCTAAGAAGAAGGTTTCTTATTCAACGGGAAAATCAAAAAACCGCTCTACCGTTAAAACTTCAGGCTTACGAGCGAATGACTCTCTTTTTGGAACGCATTTCCCCCGGAAAAATCCTGTTCAGGGTAACACCGGTGAGTGAAGATGCCAAATCCTACGCCAGCCTTGTTATTAATACTATTGAACAGGAATTTGATCATAATCTCGCGCAGCAGATTTACCTAAGTGCCGATTGCTGGGACTATATTAAAACCGCTAAAAATGCCACTATAGGCCTTATTAGAAAAGCCAGTACACAGGAAAAAGTAGATAATCCCGATAAACTCAAAGAAGTTATTCTCACGGCATTAATGGAAAAACCTGCGCCTACAGACGCTGCTCTTGCTTTTATTAAACGGGAGGTAAGAAATATTATTTAAAAGGAAAATAACCTGAAGAATCCCCTTGATTTTTTCCGGTTTTGCTCATCACGTTTTTTGGCATATTCAAAACCTTCCTGCCACCACTCAGTCATTGCTTTTTTATTGAAAACCAAAGAATTTTCAGTGAGTTTTGTGGGTGTGTAATAAATATTCAGTTTCACCTGCTTATTAAGGGCTGCCAGTTTTCCTTCAACAATATCATGATATTCCACCTGGTCCAGTAAAAATCCAAAGAGATTGAGCATTAAAGAAAAAGGGTTTTTCCCAAGCACCTTGTTATATTCCATATTTTCAGCCTCAAGAATAATAGCATCTACTTCTTTTGCGCCACGTTTAATGGCTTCCCTTATGGGTACCACACAACCCAGCCCCCCATCGGCATATTCATAACCATCTTTTTCAGCAAGGCTCATAAAAGGAATATAATTGCAGCTTATCCAGATCCAATCACAAAAATCATTGTAAGAAAAATCATGGATAGATTTATATTCCACCCGGTTTTTGGAAAGATTGGAAACGGTAACCACAACATCTTTCACTTTTGCCTTAAGCCCTGCAAAATCTTCTTCGGAAAAATGAAGCCGAATATGTTTCTTTAAATTTTTACTCTCTCCAAAGGTGCGTTTTCGCTTTATAAACTGCCAGAACATATTGAAGTAATTGATGGTCACATACTCCCGGCCATCCTTTTTTTTCACTATAAATGGATTTACACTGAAAATTTTATTCTGGTTTACGTTAGTGTAAATATCATGAACTTTTTCAACATTCCCACTGGCCAGGTGAGGAATCAGCAAACTTCCTGTTGATGTTCCCAGAAACAGGTCGTATTTCTTCTTTTCCTCTTCAATTAAATACTGCGCCACTCCTCCGGCAAAAGCTCCCTTACTGCCTCCTCCTGAAATTACCAATGCCCGCATTAAGGTTCTATTTGATTAAGTTCTTCATTCATAAGTTTAGCAAAGTTGTAAGCACTTTTCTTCCAACATTTTCATCTTCTGCTCATCAAAAATAAAGGAATTCGTAGTTATAACTGCAGGAGTATAATAGAAATTAATAATATCCTGCTTATTACTGCCGCGTACTTTCCTGTTAATTGTTCACCTTTATTTCGTTTACGAAATACCACAACTACTGCGCCAGCTTATTTTGAAGAAATTCCTGCTGCTTCTGCGGAAGGCTTTCCTGCAAATCCAGGAGCATATTTTTGAATTGCTCTTTATTTAGAAGCTCCTCCAGCAATTCCCGGCAGTAATTGCGGAAACTATAAGTTTGATGCTGTGTTCCTGCCATGAGATCCTTTAAATTTTCAGGGGTAAATGTGTTGAGTTGGTACAGATAACCAAAAGCGTTTTGCCGGGTTTGAAAATGATGGTGGGGAGCAGTATAACCGGTTAATTTATCTAAAACCTCCTGTTTGTTTTTCGGCCTGAAATTGGGAGTTGCCAGATTTAAAGCCAGCCAAAGCGTTTCCACATTTTTATCCATAAATCCGGTAATCCCCTCTGTGGCTTCCAGGTAAGATTTACGATCTTCAGGAAACTGCATCCAGAGATTGTAAAGCGCGGTTTCTATAGTGACATAAGAATTATCCTTAAGAAGGGATTCATACCTGTCTTTTAATTCTGAAGGAATTTTTTGCAAACTCGTGGCAATAGCCTGTCGAACATAAAGATTATTGGTTTCAAAAGCTTTCTTGTAAAGCCGTAGTGCTTCAGGTGAATTATTTCCTGCTAACTGATAAACCACTTCCTGGCCTATGTAATCATTAACCGGAAAACTAAGTGCCTGGTCCAACTGACTGTATTTTTGCTCCAAAGTCACTTCCCTTAAACCCGCAATTTCAAGATAATTCCTGATAAACTCAGATTCCTTTAAAGAATTAAGTGCGGCATTGGCTTTGAAAGCAGATTGTTTCAACCAGTTATCGATAAAATCGGAAAGGTCCTGCCCGGAAGTCTTTTCCACTTCAGCAATAAAATTCTCGGTAGCAACGGTTTGGAATTTATATAATTCAAGATAATTCTGTACCGCCTGGCGAAATGCCTCATCCCCTACTTTTTCCCTTAAAATATGCAAAGCCCAGGCTCCTTTCTGATAAAAGGTAAGCGAGCTGGCTCTGGGATTCATTACCGCCTCACCTTCTCCGCTGTCACTCATTTGTTTTAATTGCTCGGCAGATTCATATAATTTCCAGTAATAATAGTCTTCTCCAAAGATTTCCTTTTCAGCTAACAGGGCATAAAAAGTAGCAAAACCTTCATGCAGCCAGTGATCCCGGCTTTCTTTTTCGGTTACCAGGTTGCCAAACCACTGGTGCGCCAGTTCATGGGCATTTACATTTACGTAATTGCGATCTTTAAAGCCAATGGAATCCACCACAAGGATATTTGAAAAAATTGTGGTACCGGTATTTTCCATTCCGGCATAGAGAAAATCCTGAACCGGGATTTGCTTGTAATTTTGCCAGGGATAAGCTACGCCGATTTCCCTTTCCAGAAAATCAAAAATTTCTTTGGAATAGCGATATGTAGGCTCCACCTTCAACGAATCTTCAGGCTGATAAAAAAGCTGCATCTTTATGCCGGAAGCTGTAATTAATTCTTCTTTACGATAATCTCCCGCAGCAATGGCAACAAGGTAACTGCTCATAGGCTTCTCCATATCGAATTTCCATTCGGTTAAAGAATCACCTAAGATTTGTTTTTCCTGAAGCACCCCGTTCGCCATCACTTCATAACCTCGCCGAAAACGAACACTAATATCGAAAATTGCCTTTTCCTGCAGGTCGTCAAAACTGGGGAGCCAGTGCGAAGTGTACCTTCCCTGCCCCTGCGTCCACACCTGCCGGGGCGATTGCACGCCTGCCGGTTCGTCCCAGTTAATAAAATACATGGTTTGTGACGGCTGCGCAGTGTACTGGAGTTCTATTTTATTTTCTTCGGAAGGAGAAAAAGAAGATTTTATCCAAAGCCGACTCCCGTCATTTCTTATTCCAGCTTTGCTGCCGTTAAGCATAACCTGCTGAAAATCCATATTTTGAGCATCTATAAAAATAGAATCCGCAGGGGAAAGCATACTAAAAATGTACTCTACTTCGCCCTTTACTTCTTTATCTTCAGGAAAAATACTGATGGTAGCATTCACATTTTTGAAATCCACCAGCTCCCGCTGATTTGTAATACCATTGTTCTGGGAAAATCCTGTCAGGAAAAAAAACAAGGTCAGGATTGAAAAAAATCTCTTCATTCTAAAAATTGGTAATGGAAGGCTAAAATACAAAATATGTGATGTTTAAAGAGTTTTCTTAATCTAAACCCGCATTAATAGAAATATAGTTTCCTTCAGTTTTAAAGGGATTTAATATCTTCGTTTTCATGAATCCCAATATCCTGCAAACGCCAATTGATTACCTGAAAGGAGTGGGCCCAAACCGGGCAGGATTACTACGTAAAGAACTTGGCATCCACACCTATCAGGATTTGCTGAATTTTTTCCCAAACCGCTACCTGGATAAAACCCGGTTTTATAAGATCAGTCAACTGGAGAGGACTTCTGCAGAAGTACAGGTGGTTGGAAAAATCACTCACATTAAAACTGTGGAACAAAAACGAGGCAAAAGGCTGGTGGCCGATTTTGTTGATGATACCGGGAAAATGGAACTGGTTTGGTTTAGAGGCCAAAAATGGATTAGGGAAAACCTTAAACTAAACACTCCTTATGTGATTTTTGGTAAAACCAACTGGTTTAACGGCATGTTCAGTATGCCGCATCCTGAGATGGAACCGGTGGAAGAATATAAAAAGCAACTGCGCACTGCCATGCAACCGGTGTATCCTTCAACTGAAATGCTGGCTAAAAGGGGTGTTAGCAACCGGGTGATCAATAAGGTCATGCAACAGCTTTTTCTGGAAACCAAAGGAAGGTTTTATGATACACTCACCGATGAAATCAGGGAAGAATTAAAACTTATTCCCAAAGAGGAAGCTCTTTTTAATGTTCATTTTCCGAAGAGCCAGGAGCTGCTGGCAAAAGCTCAATTCCGACTAAAGTTTGAAGAACTTTTTTACATTCAGTTGCAGTTGCTCATCAAAAACCTGCTTCAGAAGAAAAAAATAAAAGGATTTGTATTTGACCAGATTGGGAAAAATTTCGGAAAGTTTTATAAAGAACATTTACCTTTTGAACTGACTAATGCTCAAAAAAGGGTAATCAAGGAAATACGAAGTGACCTGGGAAGTGGAGCACAAATGAACCGCCTGTTACAGGGAGATGTAGGTTCAGGAAAAACCATTGTTGCATTGATGTCTATGTTCATCGCGCTGGACAATGGCTTCCAGGCCTGTTTAATGGCCCCCACTGAAATTCTGTCGGTTCAGCACTACAACGGGTTAGTTGAATTATGTAAAGATTTAAACACCAGTATTTACCTGCTTACCGGTTCCTCCAAAACTTCAGAAAGAAGAGAAATTCATGAAAAACTGGAGAACGGGGAAATTGACATTTTAATAGGCACTCATGCGCTGTTGGAAGACAAGGTGAAATTTAAAAATCTGGGACTTGCCATTATAGATGAACAACATCGTTTTGGGGTTGCACAAAGATCAAAATTGTGGAAAAAGAACCATATCCCGCCGCACATCCTGGTAATGACCGCCACTCCCATCCCCCGTACTTTAGCCATGAGCCTGTATGGAGATTTGGATATTTCGGTTATAGACGAGCTGCCTCCGGGAAGAAAACCCATAAAAACAGTGCACCGCTACGACAGTAACCGCCTAAAAGTTTTCAGGTTTATAAGGGAAGAAATTGAAAAAGGCAGGCAGGTTTATATTGTTTATCCGCTAATCCAGGAATCTGAAAAAATGGATTATAAGGACCTGATGGATGGCTATGAAAGTATTGCCAGGGAGTTTCCGAATAATCAGATTTCTATAGTGCACGGGCAGATGAAACCAGCCGATAAAGATTATGAAATGGACCGGTTTGTACGCGCCGAAACCCAGATTATGGTTGCTACCACTGTAATTGAAGTGGGCGTAAATGTGCCTAATGCCAGCGTTATGATTATTGAAAGCGCAGAGCGTTTTGGCTTATCCCAGCTGCACCAGCTTCGTGGAAGAGTGGGCCGTGGTGCAGAACAGAGTTTTTGCATTTTGATGACCGGCCATAAACTTTCCAGTGATTCCAAAACCAGGTTGCAAACTATGGTACAAACCAATGATGGGTTCGAAATTGCTGAAGTAGATTTAAAGCTGCGTGGGCCGGGTGATTTAATGGGCACCCAGCAAAGCGGAGTTTTGAACCTGAAAATTGCAGATATTGTTAAAGATAACGAAATCCTAAAAGTTGCACGATATCATGCCATGAAGGTTTTAAAAGAAGATCCGGAACTTGCCCTGGAGAAAAATAAGGTGCTTAAGTACACCTATTCACAGGTGATAAAGCATAAAAATATCTGGAATTATATTAGCTGATTTTTAATATTATAAGCGGCTTAAAAGTACTTCTTAAATTCAGATACCAGATTATGCCAAAACCATTCGTAATATTATCTTTGCCTACTGAAAAAATAATCTGATGAAAATTTCATATAACTGGCTGAAACAATTTATCAAACTTCCTGAAAACCCTGAAGAAACAGGAGAATTACTTACAGACCTGGGACTTGAAGTAGAAGGCATAAGCAAATTCCAGAGCGTTAAAGGAGGATTGGAAGGTATAGTTGTAGGCCATGTTTTAAGTTGTGATTCCCATCCGAATGCCGACAGGCTGAATCTTACCAATGTGGACCTGGGCAACGGAGAAAACGTACAAATTGTATGTGGGGCTCCAAATATTGCCGCCGGACAAAAAGTACCTGTTGCCACCATAGGCACTGTTCTTTATGATGAAGCAGGCGAAGAATGGACCATCAAAAAAGGAAAAATTCGGGGTGAATTCAGTTACGGAATGATTTGTTCAGAAAAAGAAATTGGTCTCGGAGGCAGCCACGAGGGCATAATGGTAATGGATAATGAACTGGTGCCGGGAACTCCCGTTGCAGAAATTTTCGAAGTTGAAAATGATTATGTTTTTGAGATTGGCTTAACCCCCAACCGTGCCGATGCCATGAGTCACTGGGGAGTGGCCAGGGATCTAAAAGCCGGTTATCAGCAGAAAACCAAAAGTCTGGAATTAATCACTCCTTCAGTTAGCAGCTTTCATGTAGACAGCCGCAGCCTTAAAATTCCTGTTTATGTAGAGAATTCCAGCCTTGCACCAAGATATTGCGGAGTAACTATATCAGACATAAAAATTCAGCCTTCCCCAGAATGGTTAAAAAACCGGCTTAAAGCTATTGGCATTACTCCAAAAAATAATGTAGTAGATGCTACCAATTATGTTCTCCATGAACTTGGCCAACCCCTGCATGCTTTTGATGCTGCAAAAATTAGCGGAAATGAAATTCATGTAAAGACACTTCCGGCAGGCACAAAATTTACCACTTTAGATGAAGAGGAAAGAGAACTTCATGAAGAAGACTTAATGATTTGTGATAATGAAAAACCCCTGGCTATTGCCGGGGTTTTTGGAGGTTTACATAGTGGAGTTTCTGAAACTACAACAAAAATCTTCCTTGAAAGTGCTTATTTTAATTCCGTTAGTGTTCGAAAAACAGCCAAAAGACATGGATTGAACACCGATGCCTCTTTTAGATTTGAAAGAGGAATTGATCCCGGGATTACAGAATATGCACTAAAACGTGCTGCACTCCTTATACAGGAAATTGCCGGCGGGGAAATTACCAGTGATATAAGCGATATCTACTCCAGGAAAATAGAAGATTTTCAGGTATTCCTTACCTTTGAAAAGGTAAATAAACTTATTGGGGAGAACCTCCAGGAAGAGACCATAAAATCTATTTTAGCTTCTTTGGAAATAAGGGTAAATAATGTTACCGAAACCGGAATGGGCCTAACCATCCCTTCTTATCGTGTAGATGTACAGCGGGAATCTGATGTTATTGAAGAGATTTTAAGGGTGTACGGCTATAACAATATCAAATTTGGCGAGAAACTGAAGATTTCGGTTTCCAATTCTTCCAAATTTGATGATTATAAATTGCAGAACATTATTGCTAATCAACTGGCGGGGCAGGGATTTCATGAAACCATGGCCAATTCGCTAACCTCTCCCGAATACCTCAGCCTTAGTGAACAGCTAAAAGAAGAGCATAGCGTAACCATGTTAAACCCGTTGAGCCAGGATCTAAGCGTGATGCGGCAATCTTTGCTCTTTTCCGGCCTGGAGGCGGTTAGTTATAATATTAACAGAAAGCAGAACAACCTGAAGTTTTTTGAATTCGGAAAAACTTATCACAGCTATATGAGCGGAAGAGTTGAAGACAAACATCTTTCCCTGTTTGTGTCGGGCAACAGAAATCCTGAATCCTGGAGCATTGCCGAAAGCACTGGTAATTTCTTCTATTTAAAAGGAATTGTTCAGGGCGTTTTCAGCAGACTTGGGATTGACTCATTAAAACCTTCTTCTTCTAAAACCGATATTCTTTCAGAAGGAATGGCTTTAAGTTCCAGCAAATCTAAACTGGTAGAATTTGGCGTAGTGAAGAAAACGGTCCTTAAACATTTTGATATCGGGCAGGAAGTGCTTTATGCCGATTTTAACTGGGATGCGATCCTGGAATTGGTAAAAGCACAAAATTCCAGATTCAGTAGTATTCCGAAACATCCGGCGGTAAGAAGAGATTTCGCACTGCTGCTGGATAACGGCGTTAAATATGAAGACATAGAAAATATTGCCTATCAAACTGAAAAGAAATTGCTAAAAACCGTAAATCTTTTTGATGTTTATCAGGGCAGCAGTCTCCCGGAAGGAAAAAAGAGTTATGCGGTAAGCTTCCTTTTCCAGGATGAAAATAAAACCCTCACCGATAAGCAGGTGGATAAGATGATGAATAAATTACAGCAGCGTTTTGAGAAAGAGCTAAACGCTGAACTTAGATAATATTCTAATTACTTAAGATAATGTAGAGAACCGTGCCTATGTGTGCGGTTTTTTTATTATGAATATTTAGCAAATGATTCAGGAGGACTTAATTCTGACTCATACCACACAATTAACACATTTCAAGAATGTTATCTTCCTTTTCTGCAAAATTTACATTTGGAATATTCAACTTAATACTTAATTTAGTACTGGATGTTAAAGAAAAAGAACATGAAGCTGAAGCTCCCTCGCACCAATCTTGAAAATCAACTTTTAAAAATCCGGAATAAAAGAATCCCGGAAGAGAAAATTCTGGAACAGGTTCAGGAAATATTTAATTCAGATACAGCCAAAGAACATGAAATTATTCAAAATTTGAATAATGGAAATGTTGCTGAAGGAAATGATTTTAATATTGATCTACTGGAAACCAACCGTATATTTCATATTTCAGATATTGAAAAAATATGTGTGCTCTATCGCTTAAGGTTTCTTAGTACGAAATATTTTAAGGGAGAAATTCCCTATGAAGCTTTGATGGAGATCAAGAGGCTGGAAAAGGAACAAGACACTACATTGAAAGGTTTTAAAATTATAGCCCCCTCCAAACTTTTTAAATTGGAAAATGCTGATGATCCGCTTCTAATGGCTCCTATTGGAAACGATTATTTTTATTTAATCCATAAGTGGGGTAATGATCTTAATCCTTTTCGCAAAATCTTAATGTGGCCTTTTAAAACCCTGGAGAATTTTGTAATCATACTTCTGCTGGGAAGTTTTTTACTGACCATGATGGTACCGGACGGATTGTTTACTCCGGAACCAAGTACTACAGAATTTTTTATGATATTTTTCTTTATGTTTAAGTGGGTTGCAGGTCTTGCATTATTTTATGGTTTTAAAAAAGGGAAAAATTTTAGCACAGAAATCTGGAACAGTAAATATTATAACGCATAGAACGTTAAACTCTATATAAAACTCCTGCCCGTAATTCCTCTTCTTCGTATTTTAGTTACAAAACATCTAAAATAATGAGTACAGACGAGACTTACGAACATGTTTATACAGGTTCTGAAACCAATGTGCAATACTTGCAGGAATTATATAAAGAACAGGGTATTTCTTCCCGCGTGAGGAATGATTTTGATTCAGGCTTAAGAGCCGGTTTTGGGGGAGGATTACGGGGACAAATATTACTTTTTGTAGATAAAAATCATTTTCCGGAAGCTGATAAGATTGCCCGAACCACATTTCCTGAAGATTTTAAAAATGGATGATCATTCTCAAAGAAGGTCCCGGAATATCTGGCACCTGGTGCTGGGTATCCTTTTTATAGGATATGGGAGCTACAGGCTTTATTATCGCCTGCTTGAGGTGGAAAAAGATGTATTCGGAATTGTCCTGGCAGTTGGATTCATAATTTTTGGTATTTATGATTTAAACCGGTATTCCAAAGGAGTTTAATCTGCACCAATAAAACCCGCTAAACTTCTATAGACATCTTCATATATGTATCTTCTAAAAAAATTCATCTTTTAATGATTACTTCAAAATCTTATATTACCACTGAATTACCGCGCTGGCCCAGGTAAATCCGCTTCCAAAAGCGGCCAACACCACTACATCTCCTTCTTTAATTTTTCCTTCTTCCCAGGCTTCTGTTAAGGCTATAGGAATAGATGCTGCGGTAGTATTACCATATTTCTGAATATTGTTGTGCACCTGATCATCATTAAGCTTAAATTTCTGCTGAATAAACTGTGAAATCCTGAGATTTGCCTGATGAGGAATCAACATATCAATATCTTCTACTTCAAGACCGTTGGCATGTAAACCTTCCAGAATAACTTCTGAAAAGCGAACCACCGCGTTCTTAAAGACAAACTGGCCATTCATATATGGATAATATGGGATATCATCCCCTTGCGGATTTTCAGCTATAATTTCAGGTACCCAGTGATTGGTACTTGGGCCTCTTAGAGAGAGTTCCATGGCATGTTTCCCTTCAGAATGTAAATGAGTTGAAAGTATGCCTTCCCCATTATGGTCACTTCTGGTAAGTACAGCTGCTCCTGCCCCGTCTCCAAAAATAACAGAAACCGATCGCCCTCTGGTGGACATATCCAATCCTCCACTATGGTTCTCGCTTCCTATCACAAGAACATTTTTATACATTCCTGTCTTAATAAATTGATCTGCCACAGAAAGAGCATAAATAAATCCGCTACACTGATTTCTCACATCCAGGGCAGGACAGGTTTTTATATCCAGCATCTCCTGTACCTGTACTCCGCAGCCGGGAAAATAATAATCGGGGCTAAGAGTAGCAAAAACAATAAGTTCTATCTCATCCTTAGAAATACCTGAACGTTCAATTGCTATTTTAGAAGCCTTTACTCCCATCTTAGCAGTAGAATTTCCGTCACCTTTTTTGATATGCCTTCTTTTTTTTATGCCTGTTCTTTCCTGGATCCATTCATCATTGGTATCCATAACCTTTGAAAGATCATCATTAGTAACGACATTATCAGGAAGGTAAGTTCCCAAACCGGCAATTTTGGATTGGTACATATTCTTTAAATTAAAGTTTAGAATTAGGATTAATGGATTTCAGCAATTCCGGCAAATACCATTGTTGCAATATAGCAAAGATTAGGATTATGTAAAATATACTGGAATTAATCCATTATCATCAAGATCGGAATTTTGAGAATAACGCCAAAAATTTTATCACCATAAAGCGGATCACCTATTATTACCCAATGGATAACTTCATTTTGTTTTCATAGAAGTATTTAAATCGCTAAATTTCTCTTCCAATTATTATTAAAGGTAAGCTCCAATAGAAAAATAAAAAAAGGCCCGCTGTTACGGGCCTTAAAATTTTTAAAATATGATTCCTAGTTCCTGTTGCCATTATTCATGCCTCCAGTGGTGTTTCCATTGTTTCTGCCTCTGGTATTGTTTCCAGTAGTATTATAGTAGGAACCAGTGGCATTAAATTCCTTCTCATCCAAAGAACCATCCCTGTTGGCATCCATACTATTATAGACTCCGTCGTTTAGCTCCTGTTGGTTAAGGCTTCCACTTTGGTCGGCATCGTAACTACTATAAAAATCAGTATTTCTGAATCCATTGTAATACTCGTCATTATTTATATAACCGTCTGAATCAGCATCAAATTGATCGTATTGATTTGTATCCATATAATTTCCATACAAATCGTCATAGCCTTTATTCCATTCTTCTTCAGAGAGGCGGTTATCCCCATCCTGATCTGCCCTGCTATAGGTTGCATCATAGAATTCCCTATCATCTACCTGTTGATCGCTGTTACTATCCCAGTTGGAATATTGGTTGTTATACTGATTATCAAATTCCTTACGATCCATGGTACCATCACTATTGGTATCATAATTACCATACTCCTGAGAGGTTGCTATTGCGCAAAAGAAAAGGAATACTCCCATTATGCTTAAATTTCTCGTTTTCATAATAATATATTTAAATGGTTAATAAGTATGCAATTTATAACATAGCAGAGCCCATAAAAAGCACTTTATCAGTGTTTAACAGTAGACACATGGCTTTTGTAAGAACCGTAACACTTACCGCCGAATAGCTGTTATAAGCAATAAAATTAGGTTAAATAAAAAAGCGCATTTCTTAAAAAAGAAGTGCGCTTTTCACAACCTAACCAATAAATCAACTTTTACAGATATTCATGAAATCTGTTAATTTTAATCTCTGCCTTCAAATCGTGAAGTAGATTATATAATCCAAAAAATGTACGGTTTATGTATAGAAAATGTTTACTCCCCCTGTTACCGTTCATTTTTCGTAATTCCGTATCCTTACTATATTTTTCGCTGAGTTCTGTAATTGAATTCCAGAAACCTTCATCTGAAAAATCAAAAATTTCCTGATGGAAAGGACTGGTGAACAAATTCAACATATTAAAAAAGAGCTCTGAGAAATATTCAATTTCATGCGAAGAATCATCTTCCCTGAGAATTTCCAATTCATAAAGTTTACTCCGGAAAAATTCAGGATTATTAATATTCTCTGCTTTTGCCAGTTGAAAATATGGAACATAAAACTCTTCAGGCACCTTTTTGATACATCCAAAGTCTATAGCTATTAACCTTCCCTGCGCACTAACCAAAAAATTTCCCGGATGTGGATCGGCATGCACCTCCTTTAATTCATGCATCTGAAACATGTAAAAATCCCATAATGCCTGCCCAATTTCATTCGCTTTCTTTTGATCTTTATTTTCCTTTGCAAATTCGCTAAGGTGTTTTCCCTCCATCCAATCCATCGTAATAATTCGCTCACTGGAGAGCTTTTCGTAATACTGCGGAAATTCCAGATTGGGAATATGTGCGCAGGCTTCAGAAATTGCCTTACTTTGCTTTACCTCCAGTATATAGTCGGTCTCTTCCATTAATTTTCCTTCAACTTCTCTGAAATATTTTTCAGAATCCTTTCCCTGAAGGTTAAACATCCTGGTGGCAATAGGTTTTACCATGGCAAGATCTGAACTGATACTGTCTGCAACCCCCGGATATTGGATTTTCACAGCAAGTTTTCTCCCATCTTTTGTAGCCTGATGCACCTGGCCGATGCTGGCGGCATTAACGGATTGGGTTGCAAACGTATCAAATAATTCTTCAGGGTATGCTCCCTGATATTTCTTAAATGTTTTTCTTACAAGTGGTGCAGATAATGGCGGAACGCTAAACTGCGCCAGACTAAATTTTTCCACATAAGCATTCGGCAACAAACTCTTTTCCATTGAAAGCATTTGTGCAACTTTCAGGGCACTTCCTTTAAGGCTTTTAAGTCCGTCATAAATATCACTGGCATTGCTTTCATCCAGTTCATCTCTGGTAACTTCAGGATTTAATGCACGTTTGCCGTAATACTTCAAATAGTTCCCACTAATTTTTACACCGGTCTGAACCATTTTAGAGGTCCGGCCAATTTTTCCAGTGGGTATTTTATCTATTGTTTTCATTTCTATTCCTTACGTGTTATGACATTTTTTCCTTCCAGAGAAATTTTCCAAAGTCCAAAACCCGCTCCAACGGTGAATTGTCAAAAACATCAGATGCTGTATTCACAGATTTTTCAATGGCTACATCTGTACTTTCAAATTGCGGAGAATTGTCTTCCATCCAGAATTTCATAAGGAACATAAGTTGAACCCATGCAGCTTCTGAAAATACTGTTTCCGACTGCTTCAGTACAGTTACAGCTTTTCCCTCATTTGCATTCCTGATAAGGTCTTTAGCAAAGGCTTTTACCCTTCTCCTTAAGCCTGTTAATTGCTCCAGGTTTTTAAGGGGAACATCATTCTTATTCAGCGTAAACAATACATAACTTCTGTTGGCGGTAAGAATTTCAAAAAATGTATAATAAAAGGTGAGCATTTTTTCCCTGTTGGAAAAAGTCTCATATTCCGCACTCTTACTAATTACATTCAGGGCATGCTCATAAAAGCGTATCCAAATCCCCTTTTCCAATCCTTCAAAACTTCCGAAGAAGTTATAAAATTCCTCTTCTTTTATTTTGTTGTGCTTGCAGAATTTATAAACCGTACCTGGTGTAGTTTCCTCCTCCAGGATGTAGTCCATATATAAAGAGATTAAACGGTCTTTATCAAGTTTTTTCTTTGCAGCAGTATCTTTTACTTTGGCCATAACAATGATATCTTTTTCAAAAGTAACTTTTTGTTTAAGACGAATTAATAAACATTAAACAAAAAATTGTTAAAATTCATTCCTAATGAATTCGTGAACATTTAGACGTTTAGCTCTTTAGAACATTACAACTAAATTATTGTGCCAGTTTGTCAGCAGCTTTTCAATGGTACTTTTTTTGACTTATTTCAAACCAATTGATTAACATTTAAAAAATTATATATGGCAACCGGAAATATTAATGTATCTGTAGAGAACATTTTCCCTTTGATAAAAAAGTTCTTATACAGCGATCACGAAATTTTTCTAAGGGAATTAATTTCAAACGCGACCGATGCGACCCTTAAATTAAAACATCTCACCAATATTGGAGAAGCTTCTGTAGAATACGGCAATCCCGTTATAGAAGTAAAAGTAGATAAGGAAGGTAAAAAAATCCACGTTATTGACCAGGGAATCGGGATGACCAAAGAAGAGGTTGAAAAATACATCAATGAAGTGGCTTTCTCTGGCGCAGAAGAATTTCTTGAAAAATATAAAGATTCAGCTAAAGACAGCGGAATAATCGGCCATTTTGGACTTGGATTTTATTCTGCCTTTATGGTGGCTCATCAGGTTGAAATTATAACTAAATCTTATAAAGATGAGCCAGCAGCTCACTGGACCTGTGAGGGAACTACAAAATTCACTTTAGAAGAAGCAGATAAGCAGGAGCGTGGCACAGAAATTATTCTTCATATAAATGAGGATGACGAAGAATTCCTTGAAGAAAACAGAATTGAAGAGTTATTGGTGAAGTATAACAAATTTATGCCTATCCCAATTAAATTCGGTACTAAAGAAGAATCACTTCCCCTTCCTGAAGATGCACCGGAAGATGCCGAGCCGGAAAAGAAAACAGTTGATAATATTATCAATAATCCGGAGCCGGCCTGGACAAAGCAACCAACCGATCTTGAGGAGAAAGATTATAACGAATTTTACCGCGAACTATATCCCATGCAGTTCGAGGAACCTTTGTTTCATATCCATCTTAATGTGGATTATCCATTTAATCTTACCGGGATCCTTTATTTCCCTAAGATGAATCAGGATATGAACATCCAGAAAGATAAAATTCAGCTTTACCAAAATCAGGTTTTTGTAACCGATAATGTGGAAGGAATTGTACCTGAATTTTTGACTATGCTTCGCGGAGTTATTGATTCACCCGATATTCCGCTGAACGTTTCCCGTTCTTACCTTCAGGCAGATTCTTCAGTGAAGAAAATTGCCAGCTACATTACCAGAAAAGTAGCCGATAAGCTGAAAACTCTTTTCAATAACAATCGGGAAGATTTCGAGAAGAAATGGAACGATATAAAAATCGTTATTGAATACGGAATGCTTTCCGAAGAAAAATTCTTTGAAAAGGCACAGAAATTCGCCCTTTATCCAACTGTAGATGGTGATTATTATACTTTTGAAGAACTAGAGGCAAAAATTAAGGAGAACCAGACAGATAAGGAAGGAAATGTGGTGGTGCTTTATGCTTCCAATCAAAACGAGCAGCATAGTTACATTAAAGCAGCCAAAGATAAAGGTTACCAGGTATTGCTTCTGGATTCACCAATTGTTTCCCATTTACTGCAGAAACTTGAAACTTCTAAGGAAAAACTTTCTTTTGTAAGGGTAGATTCAGATCATGTAAATAACCTCATCAAAAAAGACGATGAAAATATCTCTAAACTTTCAGATGAAGAAAAAGAAAAGCTGAAAGCTGATTTTGAAAAAGTTGTTCCGAAGGAAAAATATACTGTACAGCTTGAGGCTATGGACAGTGATGCCGCACCGCTGATTATCACCCAGCCGGAATTTATGCGCCGAATGAAGGAAATGCAGCAAACCGGTGGCGGTGGAATGTTTGGAATGGGCAATATGCCGGAAATGTATAACCTGGTGGTGAATACAAACCATCCACTGGTTTCCGAAATTTTAAACACCAAAACTGAGAAAAAACAGGAACGCCTTATTAAGCAATCGCTGGATTTGGCAAGACTGTCTCAAAACCTTTTGAAAGGAGAAGAACTCACTGCATTTATAAATAGAAGTTTTGATATGGTGAAGTAATTTTCTCCAGTTAAAACGAATCCTCTAATTGGATTTATCAAAAGGTCAGATTGTTATAAGTCTGACCTTTTTTTTATTGTTTTCGCTATTCTAAAATTCCTTTTGGAAGTAGCAGGAGTATTCTAAGAAATTTCATTTAGCAGTTTATCCCATAACTTTAAAAAATAATCGAATTATTGCACCATCTTTAAAAACTCCTCTTCACTCAACATGGTTGTGCCGAGTTTTTCTGCTTTGGCAAGTTTACTCGGCCCCATACTTTCTCCTGCAACCAAAAAGTTGGTTTTTGAGGAAATGGAGCTGGAAACTTTGCCGCCGTTATCTTCAATTAATTTCTTTAATTCGGTGCGGGAAAGTTCAAACGTACCGGAAATAACAAAAGTATTGCCTTCTAATTTATTGGTCTGGTTCGCCAGTTTTTCGGCAGAAATTTCCATTTGGACACCGTAATTCTTTAAACGTTCCACAATTTCCTTGTTTTCTTCATTAGAAAAGAAATCGGCCACGCTCCAGGCTATTCGTTCACCAATTTCCTCTACAGCCACCAGATCTTCTTCGGAAGCCTCCTCCAGCGCATCTATGCTTTTATAATGACGGGCCAGTTTTTTTGCTACAGTTTCACCCACATAGCGAATCCCCAGTGCGAAAAGTACCCGCTCAAATGGTATTTCTTTCGATCTTTCTATTCCGTTAATAAGATTATCTGCCGATTTTTCTGCCATACGCTCCAAAGGCAGAATTTGTTCTTTTTTCAATTCATATAAATCGGCATAAGTCCCTATAAGGCCATTGTTAACAAACAAGGTAACTGTTTCCCCGCCAAGGCCTTCAATATCCATGGCTTTCCTAGAAATAAAATGTTGGATGCGACCAATTATTTGTGGTGCGCAGCCATTGGTATTAGGGCAGTAATGCAGCGCTTCTCCTTCATTGCGTATCAATTCAGCATCACATTCAGGACATTTTTGGGTGTATTGAGTAGGTTTGGAATTTGGATCTCTTTTAGTAAAATCCACACCCACAATTTTTGGTATAATCTCACCTCCCTTTTCCACAAAAACAGTATCTCCTTCTCTTACATCCAGCTTCTCAATTTGATCGGCATTATGCAAAGAAGCTCTTTTCACCACTGTTCCCGCCAGTTTTACAGGCTCCAGATTAGCCACGGGAGTAATCGCCCCGGTACGTCCTACCTGATAAGTTATTTTATTTAGTTGTGTACTTTCCTGTTCTGCTTTAAACTTATATGCCATTGCCCAGCGCGGAGATTTAGCCGTATAGCCGAGTTCATCCTGCTGATGGAAAGCATTGACTTTTACTACCACTCCATCGGTTTCATAAGGTAAATCATGGCGATGTATATCCCAGTAATTTACATAATCCATCACCGCGGAAGTACTGGCTTTTAATTCCGACTCATCGGGAACTTTAAATCCCCATTCCCTTGCTTTTTGCAGACTTTCAAACTGGGACCTAATATTTAAATTCTTACCGATTATATTGTAAAGTAAACAATCCAGCGGACGTTTGGCAACTTCAGCACTATCCTGAAGCTTTAAACTTCCCGAAGCTGTGTTGCGCGGATTGGCATAAGGTTCTTCCCCTGCTTCCACTCTTTCTGCATTCATCTTGGCAAATCCTTCATAAGGCAGCACAATCTCTCCCCGAATATCAAACTTCTCAGGATAATCCCCCTTCAGTTTCAATGGGACTGAACGTATAGTTCGCACATTATTGGTAACATCATCACCCTGGAAACCATCCCCACGGGTTACCGCACGTACCAGTTCTCCATTTTCATAAGTTAAACTGATGGACGCCCCGTCATATTTAAGCTCACATACGTACTCCACCTTACCGTCCACCAATTTTTTTACCCGTTTTTCCCAATCTTCCAGCTCCTCTTTTGAATAGGAATTTGAAAGCGAATACATTCGGTAGTCGAGCTCCACAGTTGCAAAACTTTTGGTTACGGCACCACCAACCCGCTGCGTGGGCGAATTTTCATCATAAAATTCCGGATGTTTTTCTTCCAGCTCCTGCAACTCTTTCAGCTTCATATCAAAAATATAATCGCTGATTTCAGGCTTATCAAGCACGTAATAATTATAATTGTGCTCTTGCAGTTCCTGGCGGAGCCGGTTTATTTTCTTTTCTACATCCATATTTATAGAAACATTTTATTTTAAAATTTTCAGGTTATCATTCTGATATTCCAGATGAAATTGCTGGTTTTGATGAGTGAATTTAATGCGGAAATTGGAGCTGTAGGCCTTATCATCTACCGGAAACCAGTCTTTTTGATTTTCATCTATAGTAATGATTAACCCTTGTGGCTCACCAATGGCACAAAACTTTTCCAGGCTCCCGTCAAAAATTTCAAGTCCGCAGTTGCGCTGAAGAAAATGGTATTTTTCTTTAATGTTTGTAGTCGCCAGCCCTATTTCGCTTATTCCTGTGATTTTTTCAGCGGAAAATGGAGCGTCTATGGAAGAATTCAGGCTTCTTCTTGAAATAAATTCCAGGATGTTAGAATCTTTATCATAGAAATAAACTGATTTTGCATCCCAGTTGCTAAAATCTACAATTTCATCCTCCCCGCTTTTCTGAATTTCCACTCTTTCCCTCAACCATTCCAACGCCTCATTTTCCTGCTTATCCTGGATATGAAATGCAATATGATATGGTGTGGCTCCCGGTTTTTTCACAAACCTTAATACAGAATAACCCAGCTGAAGTTTAAAGCTATCCTCTCCTTCAGCTTCAATCTTTAATCCCAGCGTTTCACGATAGAATATTTTTTGCTCCTCTAAATTAGATGTAAATACCTGTAGTTCCTCTATCTTCATGTTCAGCAAAAATTAAGTCTGATCTTTATTCATCCACTTTGGAGTTGGCATAGGTTTAAAATTGGCCATTTTCTCCAGTAATTCCTCAATATTTTCAGCGATAAGCAGCAAGTCAAAATTTGCTTTTTTAAGCAGCCCCTTACGAACCATAGTTTTTAGCATGGCGATAAGTTCATCATAATAGCCGTTGCTGTTCAGCAGGCCAATGGGATTTGCATGAAGACCCAGCTGTCCCCAGGTAACAATTTCAAAAAGTTCCTCTAAAGTTCCAAAACCACCCGGCAACGCGATAAAACCTTCACTAAGTTCATGCATTTTCATCTTGCGCTCATGCATGTCTTTTGTAGTGATGAGGCCGGTTAAACCTGGATGCACTACTTCTTTTGTCTTTAAAAAATCAGGAATCACACCGGTTACTTTACCACCGTGGTCCAATGCACCTCTGGCGACTTGTCCCATTAGGCCCAGTTTGCTGCCACCATAAACCAGATTTATATTTCTCTCTGCCAGAATTTTTCCAAGATTATAGGAATCCTTTAAAATCATCTCATCATTCCCCTCACTACTGCCACAAAAAACCGCTATACTATTCATTTTTAATTTTTAGAAAGTTCCTCTCAGCATTCTGTAATTGCCAAATATATCTTTTTTCAGACAGGCTTTATAACCGCAATCCTTCAGTAAAATTTCAGTTTCTTTGGCTAAATACTGATTGATTTCAAAATACAATTTTCCATTTTGACGCAGGCTTTCTTTTGCCAGTTTTGTAATTTTTTTATAAAAAATCAGCGGATTTTTATCTTCTACATAAAGGGCCAGTTCCGGCTCATAATCCAGAACATTGCGCTGCATCCCATTTTTTTCCAGTTCCCGCACATACGGCGGATTGGATACGATAACATCAAATTGCTCATCTAATTTATCCAATTCCAGAATATTCTGTTCCATAAAATTCACCTTTACTTCATTAAAAGCAGCATTAAATTTGGCTGTTTCTAAAGCTTTTTCTGAAACATCCATTGCCAAAACTTCAGCCTGAGGTAAATTTTTAGCCAGGCTAATCCCAATACAACCGCTGCCCGTACCAATATCCAGAATCTTTAAATTTTCTTCGGAAGAAATATTATTCAAAATCCATTGTACCAGTTCTTCAGTTTCCGGCCGCGGAATAAGAACTGCCTCATTGACTTTAAAACTTAAGCCGAAGAATTCTGTCTCTCCAATAATATATTGAACGGGATGATGATTTTTAAGTTTTTGGAGAGCAGTTTCAAAATTTTCAATCTCAGCTGCAGAAATTTTCCTTTCCGGTTCAAGCGCCATTTGCAGTCTGTTCATTCCGAAGTATTTTTCCGCAAGAAGATTAAAAAATGATCCTGTTTCCTCCTGCGGATATTCCCCCTTTAGCTCTTGCTGAAATTTTATTTTTAAATCTTTTAGTAGCAATTCTTTTGGTTATTTTTGAATGAGATATTTTGTTTTCCGTTGTCTGAAACCACCCCGGCCTGCGGCCACCCCTCTTTAAAAATGGATGGGACCTTTTTATCTATTTTAAATGTGAAATTTTAAATTCGTAAGTCTAATGTTGTGAGTCCCGGGTGTCATTTCATAAATTCTCACTTCTAACTTCGTACCTCAAATATCCTTTATCATCCAAACTGTACAATTGTAGTGTCCTGTATCACCTAAAGGTTTTTCCAGGCTTTCAAAACCTGTTTTTACATATAATTTCCTGGCATCCTGCATATAAGGTAAGGTTTCTATATAGCATTTTTTGAAACCTTCAGCTTTTGCGAATTTTAAACAGGTATCCATCATTTGCGTTCCCATACCTTTGCCCCGGGCTTCCGGAAGAAAATACATTTTTTGTAGTTCACAGATTTCTTCATCTAAACCCTTCAGCGGAGCTATTCCAGCGCAACCAATCACCTTTTCTTCATTTTCCACTACAAAATATTCCATCCGGGGGAAATCGTAAGTCGCATGCATATCGTCCAAAGCTTTATCTTCATAGGCCGTTCCTACTTTCGGCACGCCCATTTCCACTAAAACTGTTCTTACCACCTCAGCAACCTGCTGATTATCTTCCGGTTGAATTTTGCGAATTTTGTAACTACTCATTCTTGTTAATTAATCTTATTTTTGAGGCGTGAAGATACACGAAAAATATATAAAAAGATGTATCAGCCTGGCCCGAAACGGGCTTGGCAGAACCTATCCCAATCCCATGGTAGGCAGCGTGGTTGTTCATAAAAACAAGATTATTGGTGAAGGCTGGCATCAAAAAGCAGGCTTACCCCACGCCGAGGTAAATGCCATAAATTCGGTTAAAGATCCGGCACTTTTATCTGCCTCAACTATTTACGTTAGTCTTGAGCCTTGCAGCCATTATGGGAAAACTCCTCCCTGCAGTGATCTCATAATCGCCAAAGGCATTAAAAAAGTAGTGATTGGCAGTGTTGATCCCTTTGCTGAAGTTGCCGGGAGAGGTATTAAAAAGCTGATGGATGCCGGTTGCGAAGTTCTGGTTGGAATCCTGGAGCAGGAATGCCAGGAACTTAACAGGCGCTTTTTCACTTTTCATCAAAAACAACGGCCATATATTATCCTGAAGTGGGCACAAACTGCAGATTGTTTTATTGCTCCTGCTGATAAAATCAAAAGGGAACCGGTTTGGATTACTAATCAGGTTTCAAAACAACTGGTGCACAAATGGCGCGCAGAAGAGCAGGCAATTTTAGCAGGCACCAATACTGTTGTTGCCGATAATCCAAAACTGAACACAAGGCTGTGGAGCGGGCCCAATCCCGTTCGGATTATTATTGACAGAAATTTGCGTATTCCGCAGAAATCTTTTGTACTGGACCGAAGCATCAAAACGGTTGTTTTAACAGATCCTGACAGGGCTGAGTCTGCCGGAAAAAAATCTGCTGAAAATTTATTTTTTGAACCCCTGGACTTTGAAGAAGATTTAGCTCTACAGATTTGTAAAATTCTCTTCAAACACGAACTTCAATCGGTGATAATTGAAGGCGGAACGCAAACCCTGCAAACATTTATCGATGCCGACCTATGGGATGAAGCCAGGATATTTACCGGAAAAAGGGAATTTGGAACAGGCATAAAAGCACCACAATTTTTCGGAAGGTTAAAGGAAGAAACTGCCTTTACAGGTGATAATTTGAAAATATTTATGAATGATTAAAACAATAATTTTTGACTTTGGTGACGTTTTTATCAATCTGGATAAAGCCGCTACGTCCAGGGAGTTTAATAACTGCCGAGTTCCGGAATTAACGACGGGGCTTCTAGATAAAAATCTTCAATATGAAAAAGGCCTGATCTCTTCAGAAGAATTTGTAGGCGCTTATTGTTCAGAATTTGAGCATCTGGAGAAAGAACAGGTGCTCAAATCATGGAACGCAATCCTGGTAGATTTTCCGAAGTACCGCTATGAATTTCTGAAAAAGCTCTCCGAAGAAAAAGATTACAAGCTAATCCTTCTAAGCAATACCAATGAAATTCATATTGACTGGGTAAAGGAAAACGTACCGTTTTTTGAAGATTTCCAGAAGTGTTTCGATGCTTTTTATTTGTCACATGAAATCAATTTCCGGAAGCCTGATACTGAGATTTATAAGTTTGTCCTGGAAAAACATCAGCTTAAGCCGGATGAGTGCCTTTTTATAGACGACACTAAAGAAAACACCAATGCCGCGGCCACGTTGGGCATACATACCTGGAATATTGAGCCTACCCGTGAAGATATTATTGATTTGTTTATTGCCAAACAGGATTTATTTTGATTTACCTCGTGCTTAGCATCCTTTCCTCAAGTATCATATTTGTTGTTTTTAAACTCTACAACAAATTTGGAGTGAACACACTGCAGGCAATTATTATAAATTATTATATCGCCTGTACGGTAGGCTTTTGTGGATATATTGAAAATTTTGATGTTTCAGGAATTCCTTCAAAGGAGTGGTTTCCCGGTACGCTTACTTTGGGGGCATTATTTATTAGCGTATTTTATCTCGCCGCCATCACTACACAAAAAAGCGGATTATCGGTAGTTTCCGTAGCCACTAAAATGTCGGTTGCCATTCCCGTTTTTGCCGGAATTATTCTTTATAATGAAAGTACAGGAATTTTAAAACTCCTCGGCATTTTGCTGGCCCTGGCTGCAGTTTACCTCACCTCCATAAAAACAAAAAACAGAATTCATATTCAAAAGAAGAATCTCATCTTCCCGTTACTGGTATTTCTCGGCAGCGGAATAATAGATACCACGATTAATTTTCTCGAAAATTCTTATGTTGCTCAGGCAGATGTTGGCCTATTCTCTTCTACAATTTTTGCTATTGCGGGAAGCATTGGCCTTGATCCTGATATTACAGGCTATCAGAGGAAAATTAAAAATTACCTGGAAAAATATCATAGGAGGTATTGCGCTGGGTATACCAAACTATTTTTCGATATATTTCCTTGTAATGGCGCTACGCAGTCCTGGTTTTGAAAGTTCAGCGATATTCACCATTAATCATGTTGGAATTGTTACTATTTCTACTCTGCTGGGAATTTCCTTTTTTGGAGAACGTCTCCTCCGCAAAAACTGGATTGGTATTTTGTTGGCAATTATAAGTATTTTACTTGTTGCGAGAAGTTAGGCTAAGAGAACAGTTTAATTTTTAACGCTTTCAGCATTAATTTTAACCGAATGAAAGACACCTATAAAAGTATAACGTCAGCTTCAGAAGAAGTGCTTTATAAAGACAGGAATTCAAAATTCTATGGCTATGCGTTCCCGGTGAAAACCGAAGAAGAAATTAATACCCACCTTGAAGAATTACGCAGTAGGCATCACAAAGCCAGCCATTGGTGCTATGCGTGGCAGTTAGGCAAAGAAGAATTTAAGTACAGGGCCAATGATGATGGCGAACCCTCAAATTCTGCCGGAATGCCAATCTATGGTCAAATTCAGTCTTTTGAAGTTACAAACATCCTCATTGTTGTAGTACGGTATTTTGGCGGAGTAAAACTTGGTGTAGGCGGACTGATTAATGCGTACAAGACGGCGGCACAAATGGCCCTTGAAAATTCAAAAATGATCACCCGCAGCATTGACCGTGTTTTTGTGGTTAAATTTAATTATCCAGAAATGAATACGGTAATGCGCATGATTAAGGAAAACAACCTAAACGTGATCGAGCAGAAATTGGAATTAGATTGTAGGGTTTTTCTTTCAGTTAGAAAAGCAGATGCTGATGAAATTCTAAAAAAATTCAATTCTATCTATAAAATAGATATAAATGAACTGGATATTTAAAAGCCGAGTTTTTCAAGAATAATTTGCGGACATCTAATGGGTCTTTTGGTCTTTGCATCCATAAAAACAAGCACTGTTCTTGCTGTTGTTAGCAAGTCTTCCGCGGCATTAAAAATAGAATAATCAAAAGCGATTTTCACGCCCGGTTTATCTTTTAGTACTACTTCAATTTTGAGAATATCATCAAAAGTGGCCGGCTTTAAAAATTTACAATTCAGTTCAAAAACAGGTAGCATAATGCCATTCTTTTCCATTTCCTTATAAGAAACTCCTAAAGCTTCAAGCCAGTCTATACGGGCTATTTCGAGGTATTGTGCATAATTCCCGTGGTACACAACCCCCATCTGGTCGGTCTCGGCATAACGAACTTTAACATGGCTTGTATGGGTTTTCATACGCTTATAAATAGTTTAATTAAGAGAGGTTTTGTAATTTCAAAGGCGGAATTAAGTATGCGTAAATTTTTATTAAAATTCAACAGCAATTGCGTTTTTTTTTCAGATAATTTGTTCACATATTTGTTCTGCCTAAGTACAGAAAATAATTCTTTTCTATACGCAAATTTGAACTTTCTACTAACCTATTAATAAGTCGAATTAAGCATGTCGGAAACTGCGCAATCAGTTTGGAATAGCTGTCTAGCTTTTATCAAGGATAATATTACACCTCAAGCCTATAAAACGTGGTTTGAACCGATTCAGGCAGTAAAACTTACAGACTGTGCACTGAGCATCCAGGTACCTTCCAAGTTTTTTTATGAATGGCTTGAAGAGCATTATGTAAAGCTACTAAAGGTTTCCCTTACTCGTGAACTTGGAGAGAAAGCGAAATTGGTGTATGTGATCAAAATGGAGAACACGTACGGCAATAAGCTTCCGTTTACCGAGAAAATCCCCAGCAGCCAGCGCAGCAATGTTTCTTCCCAGGAAGTAGACGTTCCCATTAAGAACAAAAACCCTGAACTAAAAAATCCTTTCATTATACCCGGGATTAGAAATGTAAAAATTGAATCTCAGCTTAACCCAAGTTACAGCTTCGAAAATTTTCTGGAAGGAGATTCCAACAGGCTGGCACGTTCTGCAGGAATGGCGGTTGCCAACAAGCCCGGCGGCACATCATTCAATCCTTTGCTTATTTTTGGCGGGGTTGGCCTTGGAAAGACACACCTGGCACATGCCATAGGAGTTGAAATAAAAGATAAGTATCCCGAAAAGACAGTTTTATATATTTCTGCAGAAAAATTTACACAACAATATATTGAATCTGTTAAGAAGAATAACAGGAATGACTTTATTCACTTCTACCAGATTATTGATGTATTGATTGTAGATGATATTCAGCTGTTATCTGGAAAAGCAGGAACCCAGGATGTATTTTTTCACATTTTCAACCACTTGCACCAAAATGGGAAACAGGTGATTTTAACCAGTGATAAGGCTCCTGTAGATATGCAGGATATTGAGCAAAGATTACTATCGCGATTTAAATGGGGACTGTCAGCAGAGCTGCAACATCCAGATTTTGAAACCCGTATATCTATTATAAAAAATAAACTATATCGCGACGGTGTGGAAATGCCTGAAGATATTGTGGAATTTCTGGCAAACAATATTAAATCCAATATTCGTGAACTGGAAGGTGCCATTATTTCCCTTATTGCCCATTCTTCTTTTAATAAAAAGGATATTACTCTTGAACTGGCCAAAAAAATTGTTGACAATTACGTTAAGAATACCAAACGGGAAGTCAGTATAGATTATATACAAAAGGTAGTAAGTGATTATTTCCAGATGGACGTGGATACTTTAAAGTCTAAAACCAGGAAAAGGCATATTGTACAGGCAAGACAGCTGGCCATGTTTTTTGCCAAAAAATTCACGAAAGCCTCGCTTGCAAGCATTGGCTCCCAAATTGGAAGCAGGGATCACGCTACTGTACTTCATGCCTGTAAAACGGTAGATAATCTGGCTGCTACAGATAAGCAGTTTAAAAAGTTTGTGGAAGATCTTAATAAGAAACTTACTATTTAACTTCTGCAAGAGAGCCTGTATTCTCGGAAAAAAGAAAATAATTCTAACTGCCTTCTATCGTACATAGAAAAGGCTTAAAAAATATTTTAGATGAAAACCAAAATTCTAATGGTTTGCCTTGGCAACATTTGCAGATCACCACTTGCTGAAGGAATTCTGAAATCTAAAGTAAATCCGGAAAAGGTATATATAGATTCTGCGGGAACAGGTGGCTATCATGCGGGTTGTGCTCCTGATGAAAGATCTATTGCCGTTGCAAGAAGGAATAACCTTGATATTAGCACGCAGCAATGCCGGCAGTTTGATGTATCAAATTTTGAAGAATTTGACCACATTTTCGTTATGGATAATTCTAATTATCGTGATATCCTATCTCTTACTGAAAATGAAGATGATAAGAAAAAAGTTAACTTAATCCTGAACGAGATTTTTCCGAAAGAAAATGTAGATGTTCCCGATCCATATCACGGGGGAGAACAAGGCTTTGAAAATGTTTACCAGATGCTGGAGGAAGCCTGTGAAAAAATTGCGCAACGGCTTCACCTGAAATAATTATGGCTGATTCTTCTTTTAAATATCAGGGAAAGCTTTTTATGATTCCCACAACCCTTGGAGATTCCGATCCCATGGAGGTGCTTCCAGTGCATATTAAAAAGATCATTGAAGAAACAGACGAATATATTGTTGAAAATGAAAAAACAGCCCGAAAAGCAATTAAGAAAATTTTTCCGGAAAAACCTCAGCAATCGCTAAAACTGCATTTGCTGAATAAATTTACGCAAGCAGGAGAACTTCCCTCCTATTTAAAAGCCTGTAAAGAAGGGAAAAACGTAGGTTTAATGAGTGAGGCAGGATGTCCCGGAGTTGCCGATCCCGGGGCTGAAATTGTACAACTTGCTCATCAGGACAACATACAGGTAGTACCGCTGGTAGGACCTTCTTCTATTTTACTTGCTATGATGGGCAGCGGAATGAACGGCCAGGGCTTTACATTTCACGGCTACCTTCCTATAGACAAAAAAGAACGCAAGCGCGAATTAAAAAACCTGGAGCGGATTTCTTCGGAAAGAAATCAGGCGCAGATTTTCATAGAAACTCCATATCGCAATAATAAATTACTGGAAGATATACTGCAGAATCTCCATTCCGGCACTAATCTTTGCGTTGCCTGCGATCTCACCCTTAATACCGAGATGATTCTTACCAAAACTGTTGAAGATTGGTCTAAAACAAAAGTGGACCTTCATAAAAGGCCCACAATTTTTATTCTTCAAAAAGATTTTTAAGCATTTGGCAAAACTGCCTTTGCTCTTTTTTCCGGCTGAATAAAAGAAGTATCATAACCGGAAAATTTTTGCATGTAATTTTTGATACTGGTTCCAAAAGCATCGCTAAATGCCTGTGCTCCCCAGCTTCTAAGATATTTTTTTACACTTCCCGGTCCTGCAAGATGAGCGGCAGCCAGAATACCAGATTCAGTTACTTCCACCCCATTTATTGTTTTACCCACAAAACGTTTAATATCACGTATAAGAATCCACTTATTACGGGACGAATTTGCATAAAAAGCAGCTTCCTGTAACGCAGGAGAATTAATAAATTCCTGAGTGTTGTAAATACCTATAAGAGCAAGCGTACCTTTTCCAAACTGGTATTTGCCCATATAGCCATACTCATTCACTGTTTTATAGTTTCCGCGGGATTCCTTAAAGCCTACAGCCTCTTTAAATCCAAGATAAGATTTCCCAAGCTTGGGTAAATTGCTTAGATGAACCTCTTTAACTATATCCTCTTCTAAAAGGGGTTCCACGGTGTAATCCAGATCCAGGTTTGCGGTTGAAAAGCTTTCCAGATCCACTTTTGCAGCATCTTTAGTAGAAAAACTGAAAAACATCGTACCTGCAATGGCCGGTAAAATAGAGAATTTTGCAATTTTCTTTCTTTTTTGCATTACATTTTGTTTTTGAAGAGTTAACGGATTCTATTCAAAAAAGAATAAAAATCCCCCTTCAATTTTGCCGGGCAAAGATACAATAAATTTTAATAATTTGATACACAGCATGTTAATTAAAGTGCATTCCTTGTTAAGGGCTTAACATTTCCATAAGAATCAGCGGTTCAAAGTCTTATAACAGCGTTAAAGGAAGACAGGAAAAACAATTTTTATCTTTTAATCCCCTGTTTATTTATCCAGCGAACATACTCCTGCTTATTACGATTGTGCTGTGAGAGATTTTCTGCAAATTTGTGATAGCCAAAATTCTCCACATCGGCTACAAAATAGAAGAAATCATGATCCTGATAATTAAGTACTGCATCTATGGAAGAAATGTCGGGCATGGTAATAGGCCCCGGAGGAAGTTCCTTATATAAATAGGTATTATATGGGGAATCTAAGGTAAGATCTTTATAAAGAACCCTTTTTATGATTGTATCAAAATTCTTTGTACTTTCTTTAATAGCATAAATTACGGTTGGATCGGCATCAAGTTTCCATCCGTTTTTGTACCTGTTCATATAAACTCCGGCAACTTTGGGACGCTCGTCTACTTTGGCCGTTTCTTTTTGAACAATAGAAGCCAGTACAATAACTTCAATGGGTTTCAGGCCAATTTCTTCAGCTTTGTTCAGGCGATCTTCGGTCCAGAACCTGTTATACTCCTTCTGCATTCTTTCACGAAATTCCTCAGCGGAAGTATTCCAGTAAAATTCATATTTATTGGGGATATACAAAGAAAGCGCCTCTTCTTCAGAAAAATCATTTTCAGCTAAAAATGTACTATCTCTAAAAATTTTGAGCAGGCTTACACTATCGGCTTCAATTTGCTCGGCAATCCTGCCTGCTAAATTTTCCAGCCGCTCCTGATTATTAAAACTAACGTTTACCGGATTATTGCTACTGCGGAGAACATTTACAATTTCATTATTATTCATGTCTTTATTCAACACATACCTCCCGGGACTAATATTATTTTTGTATCCTTTTTTTCCTGCAACAAGATCAAAAGAATTAACATCTTTGAGTACTGTCCTGAGGGAATCCAATACCATATTGTAATTTGCCCCCGTAGGAATATAAACCACGGCTTTTTCTTCGGCAAATCCTGTATTTGGAGAAAATATACTGTTATAAATGTGATAACTGAAAATGGAAAGCGCAATAACACCCAGAATAGCAACCACGGCTATAATTTTTTTAATGTACATCGTTTATAAGTTGATATAGGATTTCATCTCTAAAAGATCCGTTCATGAAATTCCATTCTTTTTTTATTCCTGATTTCCTAAAACCTTTCCCTTCAAAAAGTTTAATACTTGCTGTATTGCCTTCAGTTACATTTGCATAAACCTGATGCAGCGCAAGATGTTTAAAGCAATAATTGCATATTAGGGAAAGACTTTCTGCACCGTAACCTTTTCTACGTTCACCGGCCTCTGAAATTAAAATTCCCAAAGCAGCCCGGCGATTTTTAGGTTCAAGATCAAAAATATCTATCAGGCCAATATTTTTGTCCTCATTATTGCAAATTACGAGCCGCAATTGCTTGTAATCATAAATATCGCGATGGGCATTTTCCAGATATTTCCTTATCATAAACCTGGAGTAAGGCACCTGCGTTGCGCTTACCTCCCAAAAATCCTCTGTATTCTCCAATTGATGTACAAAATCCAGATCTTCTGGCTCCAGGGCCCTTAGTTTCACTTTTTCGCCCTTGAGCGTTAGCATGTTATTTCACCTTTAAAAACCTGCTCTGCCGGTCCTGTTAGCCATATATCGGTATAATTTTCCGCGCCTTTTTTGCTGAAGGATACAGAGAGTTCACCTCCCGGCACTTTTAATTTTATTTTATTTGCGTTAGCCCTTTCCGAAGCATTTGCAGCTATAGCCACGGCAGTAACTCCGGTTCCGCAGGAAAGGGTTTCGTCTTCTACTCCCCGCTCATAGGTACGCACAAGAAAAGTATTTTCACCTTCAGCCTCCACAAAATTCACATTTGCTCCTCCCCTCTCCACATAAGGCTCAGAATACCTGATAGCAGCCCCTTCTTCCTTTATATTTATATCTTTTACATTGCTGGTAAAAACAATGTGATGAGGAGAACCGGTATCAAGAAAAGAAATATTCCCTTTCTGGCTGATTTTATTCACATTCTGCATTTGCAGGCTAATCAGTCCTTCTTTTATGCTTGCTTTATGAGGGCCGTCTACAGCAGTAAAAGCTGCTTTATCTTCAATAATATTAAGATATTTTGCAAAAGCCACCAGGCAACGGCCACCATTGCCGCACATGCTGCTCTCATTACCGTCTGCATTGAAATATATCATCTTAAAATCATCGCCATTAACCTCAGGCTCTTCCAGTAAAATTAATCCATCTGCCCCTATGCCAAATTTGCGATCACAAAGTTTCTTTATTATTTTGGTATCGTTTTTGGATAATAAATGTTGACGATTATCAAGCATCACAAAATCATTGCCTGTGCCCTGATATTTAAAAAACGGAATCTTCATAATTCGTATTTTAGAAGGCACAAATATACAATAAAGCATAAGATTTGAGAGATGATTAAATGGTCGTTAAAATTCAGGAACATAATACTAAAAGAGATTACTTAAAGTTTAATTCTAAAAACAAATTAATAATATGAAAAAACTAGCAAGCTTACTCATTGTAGCTATTTTGGGAGGCGTACTTTCCCTTGGAGGCTACAAGCTGTTTTTAGAAGAAGAATCCGGAAGTTCGCTTCCAGTAGCTTCTTCAGCACAGGAAAATAATTCATTTATTCCTGCCAGCTATACCAATAGGATATATGGAACAAATGCCGATTTTACAGAAGCTGCCGAAAATACGGTTCATGCCGTTGTGCACGTAAAAAATGTGGCTGTATTTAACGGCCCGCGCAATCCTTTTGAATTTTACTACGGAAACCGCAGCGAAGGGAAAGCTGTTCAGGGTGCAGGTTCCGGCGTTATTATTACTCCCGATGGCTATATTGTAACCAATAATCACGTGATTGAAGGAGCAAGTGAACTGGAAGTTACTCTTAATAATAATCAAACCTATACTGCCGAAGTAATAGGAAGCGATAAAAAATCTGATATCGCCCTTTTAAAAATTGATGCGGAAGAACTTGATTATATTCCTTTCGGAAATTCTAATAATATAAAACTGGGCGAATGGGTATTAGCCGTAGGTAACCCATTTAACCTTAAGTCTACTGTTACCGCAGGGATAGTTAGTGCCAAAGCAAGAGATTTAAACACCTCCGATGCCATGCCGCAGTCCTTTATCCAGACAGATGCGGCCATTAATCCCGGTAACAGCGGGGGAGCCCTTGTAAATATTAATGGTGAACTTATTGGCATTAACACTGCCATTACTTCCAGGACCGGAAGCTATATAGGATATGCTTTTGCCGTACCTTCTAACAATGCCAGAAAAATTGTGGAAGACATAATGGAATATGGTGATGTACAACAGGGAATTTTAGGAATACGGGGCGGAAGCATTAATCCCACCGCAGTTGAAGATTTAGGCCTTAGCACAACCCAGGGTGTTTATGTGGCCAGCGTTAGCCCCGGGAGCGGAGCTGAAAACGCAGGTATTGAAAAAAATGATATTATCAAACAAATTGATAACATCAGGATTAACAAATTTTCTGACCTTACAGGATATATAAATTCCAAACGACCCGATGATGTTGTGATGGTAACAATATTAAGAGACGGCAAAGAGCGCGAAGTAAAAGTTACTCTTACAAAATATGAAGCATATAGTATAAGTCCCATAGGACTTGAAGTGGCCAATGCTACAAAACAGGAATTACGTAAGTACAATACAGATTACGGAGTAAAAATTAACCGCATACTAAGAAATGACCTTCCTGCTGAAGAATTTGTAGGTGCCATTATTACTGAAATAAATAATCAAAAAGTTTCAGATATTAATGAAGTGGAAAGAGTAATTGAAAACAAGAGGGATTCAGATCCTATTGTAGTATCCTTCATTGATAAAAAAGGCGAAAAACAAAGGGTTGTATGGAGATAATGCATCCAGGAAAAGGATTAAGGCTGTCTAAAAAGGCAGCCTTTTTTTATTCAAATAGGTTTTACGAAAACGATTGAAATATATATTTTTGCAGCTTGAAAACAACCACACCACACATGAGCTTTAACAAAGTCTACGAAAAAGAGCTTGCTTTCCAGGCAGATCGCCGGAAAGCAACTGTACAATTTATTAACATTATTAGCGACTTATGGTACGACCGGGCTATTGAGCTCGTGCTCTTCAGAAATCAACTCATCAACAGGAATGTTAGTGATATTTTAAATCTTCATGAATATGCGGGCAAATTTGTTGAGAAACCAATATCCATTTTTGATTCTGTTGAAATTGCGAAAACCATACAAGATTTGAATCTTCCGCCGGCCAAGCTGGATATTGGAAAATTAACTTATGAGTATCATTTGGAAGGAGAAGAATATACCAATGCAATGGCATTTGTCTCCAGGCAACTAAAAGTTTTAAAAGATGTTGAAGCAGTGGTACCCAAAGATGTGGTGCTTTATGGCTTCGGAAGGATTGGCCGCCTGCTTGCCAGGGAATTAATGGCCAGAACAGGAAAAGGCAATCAGCTAAGATTAAGGGCAATTGTTACACGGGGTACTATAACAGCAGATATACTGGAAAAAAGAGCTTCCCTCTTAAAAAATGATTCCATACATGGAGATTTTTCAGGAACCGTAAGAGCAGATGTAGAAAATTCAGCTTTGGTTATAAATGGCACCACCGTTCATATGATTTCAGCAGAACAACCTGAAGACATAGACTATACAAGCTATGGAATTAATAAGGCACTCATAATAGACAATACGGGCGCTTTTCGTGATAAAGAATCTTTGGAAAGGCATTTGCACGCAAAAGGAGCCGCGAAAGTTTTGCTAACAGCGCCCGGCAAAGGCATTCCTAACATTGTACACGGAGTAAATCATAAAGAATATAATCCTGATGAAATTTCCATTTTTTCCGCTGCTTCCTGTACTACAAATGCCATTACACCTGTGCTTAAAGCCATTGAAGACTCTCTGGGAGTGGTGCACGGCCATCTGGAAACTATCCATGCTTATACCAATGACCAGAATTTAGTAGACAACATGCACAGTAAGTATAGAAGGGGCCGTGCTGCAGGCTTAAATATGGTAATAACTGAAACCGGTGCCGGAAAAGCCGTTGCCAGGGCTTTACCAGTACTTGAAGGAAAAATTACCTCAAACGCCATACGTGTTCCGGTTCCTAATGGTTCTCTTGCCATTCTAAATCTTGAAGTGCAGAATGAAACTTCGGTAAATGGCGTTAATTCTATTCTAAAAAAATATGCCCTCGAAGGAGACCTGGTTGAACAAATTAAATATTCTATTGATAATGAACTTGTTTCTACTGATATCATCGGGTCTTCAGCACCCGCAATTTATGACAGTAAAGCCACAATTGTTTCTGAAGATGGAAAAAATGTCATTCTGTACGTCTGGTATGACAATGAGTTTGGTTATAGTCAGCAGGTAATAAGGCTGGCAAAATATATCGCCAAAGTAAGGAGATATACTTACTATTGATCTACAATTTTTCAATCTTTAATCAAAAGAAAGGGCAGTATAATTTTGGCTATATGTTAACTTCAAAAGAGAGCAGGAAGAAGCATTTTTGTCTAAACTCCTGGTTATGCGCACATCAAAGAAGAGAAATGGTTTCCGAAGGAAACGCTACCTCCTGCCCCTTATCATAATTGGCCTGCTAGTATTAGGCCGCATTTTACTTCCCTATTTTCTAAAACGTTCGGTAAATAAAACTCTGAATAATATACCCGGGTATGAAGGACATGTAGAAGATATTGATGTTGCTTTATGGCGCGGAGCTTATGTAATTGAAGGTTTAATCTTAAGGAAAGAAGCTGCTGATAATCAGCCACCATTACTTGATTTTCCTGAAACTGACATTTCTATTGATTGGAGGTCGCTCTTAAATGGTAAAATAGTAAGTGAAATTGAGATGCATAGTCCTGGCTTCAACTATATATTTGAAGTACAAAAACAGGAAACAACCGGCAGGGAACCAGATGCAGGAGATTGGACTGATGCCCTCAAAAAACTTGTTCCAATAAGTATTAACCATCTTAACGTTCATAATGGGGAAGCCAATTTTGCCCAATTATCTTCAAACCCTGAAATTACAATTTTTCTGCAGCAAATTAACCTGCAGGCCACTAATCTTGGAAATGTGGTAAATGAAAAAGAGACCCTGCCCTCCAACCTGAGAGCAACCGCTATTTCTTTTGGAGGAGGTGAAGTTCTCCTGGAGGGGAATCTTAATGTACTGAAAGAAATTCCGGATGTAGATTTGGAATTTTCCTTAAAACAGGCTGATGTCACAGCACTAAATGATCTTGCAAACCGATATGCCGGAGTTGATTTTGAAAAAGGGATTTTTGAACTTTACAGTGAGGTTGCCATTGCCGATGCCTATCTTAAAGGATACATTAAACCTATGTTTATTAATACAAGACTGCTGGGAAAAGAAGAAGATGGAGGGTTTTTCAATAAAATTTGGGAAGGATTTGTGGGGATATTTAAATTCATTTTAAAAAACCAGGGAACTGACACCCTTGCCACCAGAGTTCCTTTGGAAGGAGACCTTAACCAGGTAAAAACGGGAATTCTCACTACCATTATAAATATCTTCGAAAACGCATGGATAAATGCCTTTTCGGGAAGTGTGGATGAAAACATTAATTTTGAAGATGCCGCGCGTAATAAAGAATAATTTAAACTGAAGGTGGCATGTCATTGCTTAATCCCATTTTTTGCTGACATTTGCAGCCAAAAATTTCAGCTACGGCAATATCTTTTTTGAAGAGCCGTTGTGTGATAAATCAGAAAAAGAAACTAAGCAAGGAATGAACAAGACATTATTTACATTACTGCTTTTTGCTGCTGTATTTACGCAGGCAAAAGCTCAGGATAGCCTGAAAAATAATCAACCTGTACGCTCAGAATTTGATGAGCTTATTGAAACTTCCAATGATTACCAGGGATATAAGGTAATAGATTATGACCGTATAATTGAACTGCGGAATACCACTTCAGCTCACATTGAAGAACTAAGAAATGAAATCACTACCCAGGAAAACACCATGGATCGTCAAAACCAGGAAATTGAAGATCTTGAATCCAGGTTAGCAAATACAGAAGCAGAACTGGAACGGGTGAATAATGAAAAGGATGCTATTACCTTTTTAGGCATGCCCTTTAGCAAAGGCACCTATAAAGCAATTATGTGGGGTCTGGTTGGGTTATTGGTGCTGGCCCTGCTTTTCTTTATTTATAAATACAGAAGTTCACACGCTACAACCAGGGAAGCAAGAAAAAGGCTTGATGAAACCGAAAAAGAATTTGATATATTTCGGGCAAAATCATTGGAAAAAGAACAAAGACTGGGAAGACTATTGCAGGACGAACGTAATAAATCTTCAAATACATAGGTGAAGTTATACCCACAAACAGCGTTTGACTTCTGAAAATTAAAGCTATGCGTATAGACATTATTACCGTGGTTCCAGATCTACTTAAGAGTCCGTTTGAAGCTTCTATATTAAAACGCGCCATTGAGAAAGGACATGTTGAAATACATCTTCATAATCTTCGGGATTATGTTACAGATAATTATAAGCAAATTGATGATTATCAGTTTGGTGGCGGGGCAGGTATGGTGATGATGGTAGAACCTATAGACAAATGTATTTCCCGCCTAAAAGCTGAACGGGATTATGATGAGGTAATTTATATGACGCCAGATGGAGAACGGCTACAGCAAAAAATGGCCAATCAAATCTCCATGTATGAAAATATTATTATTCTTTGCGGTCATTATAAAGGTGTTGACCAAAGGGCTAGGGATCATTTTATCACCAGGGAAATTTCCATAGGAGATTACGTGCTTTCAGGAGGGGAATTGGGGGCAGCTGTACTATGCGATGCGGTTATTAGGCTTATTCCCGGAGTTTTAGGAAACGAAACTTCAGCCTTAACAGATTCATTTCAGGACAACCTGCTTGCTCCTCCGGTATATACCCGCCCTGCCGAATATAATGGCTGGGAAGTCCCCGGGATACTTACTTCAGGAAATTTTCCAAAAATAGAAGAATGGCGGGAAGAACAGGCATACTTACGTACCAGAAACCTTCGACCCGACCTGCTGAAGGAAGATGAAAAATAAAAGGCTACAAGTACTTGTAATTAATTTTTAATTTTTAATTTTGCACGCGTTCTAAAATAACCTCTGGCGAGATCCGTGAATGTTGTTTCAGAATTTATCTAAAAATAAAATATTATGGAATCGTTAATTAAATACGTTCAGGACGAATTCGTTAGTAAAAAGGAAACACCGGAATTTTCAGCTGGAGATACTATCACTGTTTATTACGAAATTACGGAAGGTCAAAAAACCCGTACCCAGTTCTTTAGAGGGGTTGTAATCCAGAAAAGAGGAACCGGAGCATCTCAAACTTTTACAATTAGAAAGATGAGTGGTACTGTGGGTGTGGAACGTATTTTCCCGATAAATCTCCCTGCTATTCAAAAAATAGAAATTAATAAGAGAGGTAAAGTAAGAAGAGCCAGAATCTACTATTTTAGAGGTCTTACCGGTAAGAAAGCCCGTATTAAAGAAGCAAAGAGATAAACATTTTTCTCTTATCTACGTATATAAGCCTTCGAGTTTCGAAGGCTTTTTTTTATGAAGAAAGTATAAAGATATTATTTATAAAACAGCTGAACGTAAATTAGTTAAATAAAATATAAAATATTTTAAGCTACCGGGAAATTTAAGTAGCTTTATAGTAAGCAAAATGCTATTTCGAAAGTTTGACACAAGGATTTCTGCCGAATTGCATTTGCGTAAAGAATAAAGCTCTTTACATACGGTTTTTATCTTCTATATAACGCTCATTTTTTGCGCTGGCAAAAACAGTTTGAAAGGTAAAAACCTTTTTGAAGTATTTCCTATCTCACCGATTAGAAATATTTCATATGAAATAATACACACCTTAAGCAACATCTGCTTTTAAGGAAATAAAAAAATCCGGTGATAACGTATTATTTCAGCAGAAGCCATTTCATTTTAGATAATAAAATGAAATGGCTTTTTTTATTTCTCTTTCCAAATCAATAGCTTTTAAAGCTTTTCAGCTATGATAAAAGACTGAAAAATGTTATATTGCAGGGGTCCGTGCGCTCTAGAAAATACTAGGGCGCTTATTGAATCCTATTGCAATCAAAAAATTATAAAAAATGACACAGAAATCAAGGATTGTCTATACAAAAACTGATGAGGCCCCTGCACTGGCCACTTATTCTTTCTTACCTATAGTGCAAAATTTTACAAAAACTGCAAATATTGATCTGGAAACCAAAGATATTTCCCTTGCAGGAAGAATTCTGTCCCAGTTTCCTGAAATACTTAATGAAGATCAAAAAGTAAGCGATGCCCTGGCTGAACTTGGTGAGCTGGCTAAGAAACCTGAAGCGAATATTATTAAGTTACCAAATATCAGTGCTTCTATTCCCCAGTTGAAGGCGGCAGTAAAGGAACTTCAGGAAAAAGGATTTAATATTCCAGATTATCCGGACGAAGCTTCTTCAGATAAAGAAAAGCAAATAAAGGCCAAATATGATAAAGTTAAAGGTAGTGCCGTAAACCCGGTGCTGCGCGAAGGAAATTCAGACAGGCGTGCTCCCAGGGCAGTAAAGAATTTTGCTAAAAAAAATCCGCACAGCATGGGGGAATGGAGTGCTGATTCCAAAACCCATGTGGCAACTATGGATAACGGTGATTTCAGACATACGGAAAAATCGGTTACCATTTCAAAAGAAGGAGACGTAAGTATAGAGTTTACATCTGCTTCCGGAGATAAGAAAAATCTAAAAAATGATATTCATCTGCTAACCGGAGAAATAATAGACGGAGCGGTAATGAATAAAAGAGCTCTTGTTGAATTTTTAAAAGAACAGGTGAAAGACGCCAGAGAGAAAAACATTCTCTTTTCCCTCCATATGAAGGCAACTATGATGAAGGTTTCAGACCCTATCATATTTGGCCATGCGGTAAAGGTATTTTTTCAGGATGTTTTTGATAAATACGGCAATGACCTGAAACAGGTAGGAGCCAATCCCAATAGTGGCCTTGGAGACATATTAAGTGCTCTGGACAAATTACCTGAAGATAAAGCAAAAGAAATAGACAAAGCTATTAAGGCTGATTTAAAAGAAGGTCCAGATCTGGCTATGGTTAATTCAGACAACGGGATTACAAACCTTCATGTACCCAGTGATGTAATTATTGATGCTTCTATGCCGGCAATGATAAGAACTTCCGGCCAAATGTGGAATGCTGAAGGAAAACAACAAGACGCTAAAGCCATAATTCCAGATAGCAGCTATGCGGGTTTATATCAGGCTACAATAGATTTCTGTAAGAAAAACGGAGCATTTGATCCTACTACAATGGGTACTGTGCCTAATGTTGGATTAATGGCTCAAAAAGCAGAAGAATATGGCTCCCATGACAAAACTTTCGAAATTCCGGCTGATGGTACTGTCCAGGTTATAAACACCGCAGGAGAAGTACTTATTGAACATGCTGTAGAAGAGGGAGATATCTGGAGAATGTGCCAGGTAAAAGACGCTCCGGTGAAAGACTGGATTAAACTGGCTGTAGGCCGTGCCCGTGCTACAGGAAGCCCTGCTGTATTCTGGCTGGACAACGAAAGAGCACACGATGCACAACTAATAGAGAAAGTTCAAAAATATTTACCTGAACATGATACTGAAGGACTTGATATAAAAATTATGTCCCCCGTAGAAGCTACAGAATATACGCTTCGCAGGGTTAAAGAAGGAAAAGATACAATTTCGGTAACCGGTAATGTCTTAAGGGATTACTTAACCGATCTTTTTCCTATCCTGGAACTCGGTACAAGTGCTAAAATGCTATCCATTGTTCCTCTAATGAATGGTGGGGGATTATTCGAAACCGGTGCCGGAGGCTCAGCTCCAAAGCACGTACAGCAATTTGTAAAAGAAGGACATTTAAGGTGGGATTCTTTAGGAGAATTCCTGGCCCTTGCAGTCTCTTTGGAACATGCAGGACAAAAATACAACAATGAAAAAGCCCTGATATTGGCTGAAGCTTTGGATGAAGCAACAGGTAAATTCCTTGATAACGGAAAATCACCTTCCAGAAAAGTAAATGAGCTGGATAACAGGGGAAGTCATTTTTACCTCGGTTTATATTGGGCACAGGCATTGGCTAACCAGGATAAAGATGCTGAAATGAAGGAATACTTCAGCAAAGTTGCCAAAGCAATGGAGACCAAAGAAGATCAAATTTTGAAAGAACTAAATGGTGCACAGGGTTCACCTGTTGATATTGGAGGCTATTACAAACCGGAAGAAAATAAGGTAACCAGCGCAATGCGTCCTAGTGAGATCCTGAATTCTATTCTGGGATAGAAATAAAAATCAGACAAAAAGGAAGCCGTTCAGAATATTCTTTAATTCTTGCTATTAATGTGAGATTAATTAATATTCAGGACGGTTTTTTTATTTTCAAAATTCAGCAGCAAAAAGTAATATGTGAAATGTTTAAATTTTTCACTTCGCATTTTTCATTATGAAAAGGATTCATTCCAATATCAGCGAAAATCATATTTCCATACTAAGATAACGTTAAACATATTACATGCTTTCCACGCAGTAGGGTTTTTCACGAAATTTGCAAAATGACTGAAGTGAAAAACGAAAGAAATAAAAAAAGGGAAGCTATCATTCTGTTTGTACTCGGAACCCTTATCGCTCTTGGACCGTTTTCCATAGACGCTTATCTTCCCGGCTTTCAAAGAATTGCACAGGACTTTAATATTTCCATTGCACAGGTTGGACTTACCCTCACCAGTTATTTTATTGGAATTTCCCTGGGGCAATTGGCTTATGGGCCGATAATGGACAAATTCGGCAGAAAAAAACCTTTACTTATTGGTTTAGTAATCTATTTGGTGGCAGCCCTTAGTTGCTATTACTCCCCTAATCTCACCTGGCTCATCATTAGCCGATTTTTTCTCGCTGTAGGTGCTGCAGCAGGAATGGTGGCAGCAAAAGCGGTAGTACGGGATATTTTTCCGGTTAATGAAGTTGCCGGAGCCATTTCAGTCTTAATGTTAATTATGGGAGGAGCACCAATAATTGCACCTACCGTGGGAAGTTTCATAATTGAAAGCCTTGGCTGGAAAAGCATATTCTTATTTCTCGCCAGCTTCTCTTTCCTAATGATCCTGAGCGTTTATCGTTTCCTACCAGAAAGTGTTATTCCGGATAAAAAAGTGGATCTAAAACCAAATATTGTGATGAAAAAATATTTTGGAATACTTACTCATGAAAAGTTCTGGAGTTTTTCTATGGCAGGAAGTTTTACTATAGGTGCAATGTTTGCTTACATCTCTGATGCTCCCCGTCTTTTTATGGATAATTTCAACCTAACCCAAAAAGAATTTGGTATTCTCTTTGGGATGAATGCTGCGGGATTGATATTGGGAAGCCAGGTTAACAGACTTTTCCTTAAGAAATTCACCACCTTTCAGATTACACTTTTCAACAGCATTGCTTTAGTGGTTTTAGCTTCAGTTTTTTTAATTAACGCATTGGCAGGACCTGATTTTTATCTTACTGTTGGACTCCTTTTTTGTATTCTTTTTTTACTGGGATTTCAGAATCCAAATACAACAGCTCTTTCCCTGGAACCATTTGCCACAAAGGCAGGAAGAGCCTCCGCCCTTATAGGCAGCCTTAAAATGGTGCTTGGGGCATTGGCTTCTTTTGTTATAAGCCTGTTCCATAGCGGTGGGATTATTCCGTTGGCAGTTATCCTGCTAGCCTGCCTTATAGTAAGCTCTGTTCTATTACTACGCTTCTCCGGTAAAGAAAAAAGAAAACTGGCATTGGGAGAAGTATAGTTCAACAAATCCTAAACACTTTTTAGTTTTACCTGAGTACCTTATATTTACACAAAAAACATTGACTATCCACCAGTTACTAATTTGTTGGTTATGCCTTTCCCTAACGCTCCCCATTACTGCCCAGGAAACGTTTACATTAAGCGGAACAGTAACCGCTGAAGCCAGCAACGAAACTTTAATTGGGGTAAATATTCTTATTCCTGAAGAAAATACTGGTGTGGTAACCAATGAATACGGATTTTTTTCTTTAAAACTTCCTGAAGGCTCTTACCTGCTTCAGGTTTCCTACCTGGGATACAAAACAATTTCAAGGCAACTGGATATTCATGAGGACACAAAATTGAATCTACAACTGGCAGAATCTTCAGAAAACCTTGATGAAGTGGTTATTACTGAAGACATAGAACAAATTGATATTCGTAGCCCCGAGATGAGTGTTAACAAACTTTCCATTAATACTATACAAAAGCTGCCCGCCGTATTTGGAGAGGTAGATGTGGTGCGCTCTTTACTGCTGCTCCCTGGAGTATCTAATGCGGGAGAAGGTTCCTCAGGATTTAATGTACGGGGTGGGGCGGTAGATCAGAACTTAATCCTATTGGATGAAGCAACTATTTTTAATGCTTCTCACTTATTTGGCCTCTTTTCTATTTTTAATCCTGATGCTATAAAAGATCTTACACTTTATAAAGGCGGAATCCCTGCTAAATTTGGAGGAAGGGTCTCTTCTGTATTGGATATTTACCAGCGGGATGGGAATAGCCGGGAGTTTAAAGCCCAGGGTGGAATAGGGATAATTTCAAGCCGCTTACTTGCCGAAGGTCCTATTGTAAAAGATAAAAGCTCTTTTCTCGTTGGTGGCAGAAGTTCTTATGCCCATTTATTTTTAAAACTCACCGATAATCCAAATTCAGCTTACTTCTATGACTTGAATACCAAATTGAACCATAAAATAGACAGTAACAATAAAATTCTTTTTTCCGGATATTTTGGGAGGGATGTATTCAATATCAATGAAAATTTTAAAAATATCTATGGTAATTCAGTTTTTAACTTTAGATGGAATCATATATTTTCCGATAACATTTTTAGTAATCTTTCTCTTATTTACAGTGACTATTATTACGGCCTTACATTAGATTTTGTGGAGTTTAACTGGGATAGCGGGATTAAAAATTTCAACATTAAGTATGATTTTAACCACTACCTAAGCGATCGGTTCAAATTAGAATATGGCCTTCAAAATACCTATTATAGGTTCGCCCCGGGAGAAATCACTCCAACTACGGAAACTTCAGGTATAAATTATTACAAACTGGATAATAAATACGCCGTTGAAAGTGCAGCTTATATTTCTGCAGAACAGGAAATTTCAGAAAATTTTTCCGTAGAATATGGGGCGAGGGTGAGTGGCTTCTTTAGGCTTGGACAGGAAAATATGAATTTTTATAACAACGATCAGCCGGTTATTTATAATGAGGAAAGGGATATTTACCAGGAAGCCACGCCGGTAAATACTGAAACCGGCAATCGCAGCAAAGTAATAAAATCTTTTTTTAATATAGAACCACGTCTGGCAGTGGCTTATACCCTAAATGAAGATCAGTCCTTTAAAGCCAGTTATAACCGGATGACGCAATACCTGCATCTAATTTCAAACACAAGCTCCCCTACTCCAATTGATGTTTGGGCACCAAGTGGCCCTTATATTAAACCCCAACTTCTGGATCAGGTGGCTGTGGGATATTTCCGAAATCTCAGAGATGGTGATTTTTCACTTGAAACGGAGGCTTTTTATAAAAAGATACAAAACAGGATAGATTATGTAGATGGTGCAAATCTTATCGCAAACAATGCCATTGAAACAGCAATTTTAAATGGCAGGGCAAGAGCTTATGGACTGGAACTCCTGCTAAAAAAAAATGAAGGAAGATTAACCGGTTGGCTCTCCTACACCCTCTCCCGTTCTGAGCAACAAACTCCTGGACGGACTGCTACAGAAAGTGGAATCAACAATGGAGCCTGGTATAATGCAAATTTTGACAGAACACATGATTTCAGCCTCACTTCTTCTTACCAGTTAAATGAAAAATGGCAATTAAATGCGAATTTTATTTATCAATCCGGATTAGCCACAACTTATCCTGTTGGTCAGTATCAATATGCCAATATCAGTATTCCCGTATATTCATCGCGAAACAGCAACCGGTTACCTGCTTATCACCGCCTGGATATGGCTGCCACTTATACTCCGCACCCCAAAGGTGACAGGAAATTAAAGTCCTCATGGAATTTTGGTATTTATAATCTGTATAATCGTAAAAATGCCTATTCCATTACCTTTAGGCAAAACATAGATGAGCAAAGAAATGAAGCCACCAGGCTTTCCCTATTTGGGATTATACCTTCAATTACTTACAACTTCAGCTTTTAATATGAGAAAACTAACGAACATCTTACTGATTTTTATAGTATCTGTTCTTATAACAGGCTGTGAAGATGTTGTAGAAATTGAACTGGAAGAAAGTGAACCCCGCCTGGTTGTAGAAGCTTCCATTGAATGGCTCAAAGATACAGAGGGTAACTTTCAGTCCATTAAATTGAGTTCCACCAGCGGTTATTATGAAGAAGATGCCCCTGTGATTACCAATGCCCGGGTAAGGATTGTTGATACCGAAGGAAATGTTTTTATTTTTGATCATATAAGTGAGGGGATTTATCGTAATAGCTATTTCCGCCCGCATTTGAACATGGAGTATCAATTGCAGATAGAATACCAGGAGGAGTTCTATACTGCCAATGAAACCTTTATTCCTGTTGTAGATCTGGATTATATAGAACAAACAAACGGTGGCGGATTAGAAGGTGACGAAATTGAAATTAAAGCCTACTATACCGATCCGGCAAATGAACCTAATTACTATATGTTTACCTTCCGAAATGAAAGAGCAACATTTGAAATTTATGAAGATGAATTTACCGATGGTAACCAAATTTTTGGTTACTTTTCAAATGAAGATATTGAAACTGGTGACGAGTTATATATAGAGTTGGCAGGGATTTCCCGCTCTTATTATGATTATTTATTTATCCTGCGTTCCCAGATAGGAACTAATGCCGGTGGTCCCTTTGAAACAAAACCTGCCACCGTTAAAGGGAATATTATTAATCAAACTAACAGGAACAATTATGCTTTGGGTTATTTTCGCCTCTCGCAGGTGGTAGAGGCAGATTTTACAGTAGATTAAAACCTGAAAAAGTTTTCAAAAAATGCACACCAACAGAGACAAGCTGGGAAAAGGAATAAAGTTTTTACTTATTGCTATGCCACTAATTGTTGTTGGCCCTTCGGTAATCTTCAGTGCATTTAACAACCAGGACAACCCGTTTTATATTCCAGTTCTGGCTGGTGGAATTATTATTTCTATTGCCGCAATTTTCTTTATTTTCAAGGGGATAATGACACTTATAAAAGCACTGTTTGGGTAGCCTTATCAATTAATTTTTATGGCGTACCCTTCGGGTTGGGCTATTCGCGCTACATGGCTGCGTGCCGGTAAGCCAGGGTAGCCGCCTCCTATCCCTCATGCGGGAGTTTGCCTATTCCAACTTAAACTGAACTACAACAGACTACTCCTTTTTTCAAGGGAAAGTGGATTAATCAGCGCAAGAGTACTACTATTATTTCACCCCTATCACCTTTCAGGACTGGCATCAATAGTTATTTCATCCTCGGAAACCGATTGAATACTACATGTGCTTCCTAACGTGGTGCTTAAATAATCAGCTATATCATAAGAAGATTGTGCATGAGCCACAAAACAAGAACCTGTGCCATCTGTAATATTCTTTTCCAGTATATCACCTTTTACTGCAAGTGCATCGGTTATGGTTTTAAACTTTCCATAATCGCTGTTAAGGATTGTGATATAAGTCCCATTAGCCGCATTTACAGGGTTAAGATCAGGCAAAGGCATTTTATCCCGTTCTGAAACAATGTACTCCACGGCCTGTATAATCCCTTTTTCGCAGGCATCTGCCAGGGCTTTGTTATTTGCGGTGCCCCCGACCGTCTGGATACCAAGAACACTTAAACCTTTAAAGCCTCCGGCTCTCCCGTCCACATTAAAAGATTCTGAATCAATAATTTCGCGGGTGGTCGGGTTTATAAGTTGAATAATGAATCCTATGTGTGCTTTGTTAGAACTCATTTTTATACCAAATGCTCCTCCACTACTCTCTCCGGCTGCATACTCAGTAACCTTTCCCATCACTACAACCTGTGCACCCTTCATGCTTCCGCGTGCCACGGCACTTCCTGCTTTCACATTCCCGCTTTCACCAAAGGCAATTTCGTCCAAAATTTCATCTTTATCCTTTACACTCAATAAGACATTAAAACAATTTACATTTTGAAGTGCGCTTGTAAGCATTTGTGATAATTCATCTCCAAATTTAGCATATGCTGTTGGTGTGGCCACATTAAAACTGGAAACGCTAAGTGTAATCTTCTGACCTAAATCTATTCCCTGGCATTGTTCTTCAATCTCTTCCATGGTAACCTTTGGCTCCTTTTGAGCATTAAGCTGAACACTAAGACATAACACCGAAAAGAGGACTAATAATTTAAATAGTTTCATAAAATTATATTTGATAAGTTAATATTGCTACACTCCGCATCACCCAAAATTTCCTATCACGAAAAATTTGAAATTTTTAAACTTTGCTTAAATTTCTTTTGTACATTTAACTATACCTTGCATATCAACAAGTTAACTCCAAAGAAACAATCATCATAAGATGATTGAGTAAGTGTGGTCCTATCCCCGGATTCCGTGGTTATTCAACAACTAAGCGTGAAGCAACTGCTATAAAAAAAATGAGAAATTAAAATGAACCATAAATAGATAGACGGGGATGTCTAATATTGAGGATAAGAACAGCTTAATTCAAGGTGTATGAAAAAGATTATTCTTATTGACGATGAAATGCAATCAATCGGGGTCCTGCAAAACCTTCTTAAAGAGTACAAAGGTTTTAAGGTTTGCGCCACAGCCCAGACCTTAGATGAAGCTTTTATAGCAATAAAAGAACATCAACCCGATATAGTTCTTCTGGATGTTCAACTAAATGAGCAAAGTAGCTTTGAATTGCTAGACCGAATTAAGGAAATTAATTTCGACATCATATTTACGACAGGCTATCATAAACATTCAGAGCATGCCGTGAAAGCCTTTCGCTATAACGCTATAGATTACCTCCTGAAGCCAATAGACAGGGAACAATTAAGTGAATCATTTTCAAGGACCAGCCGCCATCAAGACAGCCTTAAGTTCTTTTTACAGAAACTCAATACACTTAAAACAAACTTTTTTGGTGAAAACCTGATCCGTCAAAAATTGGCAGTACCAACTACAGACGGTTTCCTATTAGCCGAAATCAATGAAATAACTAAATGCGAATCCGATTCCAACTATACCCACATCTACTTTTCCAATGGATATAAAATTATAACAACAAAGACGTTGAAGCATATAGAAAAGTTATTAACAGATCAGCCTTTCTTCTTTAGAGTGCATCAGTCTTTTCTTATAAACCTTCAATATGCTTCACGATACTATAAAGGAAAAGGCGGTTATATAGAACTCAAAGATGGTTCTACTGTACCTGTAGCTGTAAGAAAAAAAGAAAGATTAATACGAACTCTAACAGGAAATTAAGTATTGAAGGATAGGGAATTAAAATGAAACCATAACCTCACTTTGATAAAATACAACTGGCAGGATTTGCCATTTAGAGCTAGCATTTTTTAACGTATCTATGTGCGCTTTATTAGAAATTGCCATTGTAAACAGCATTAAAAAGGCCATGATGGCGCCTTCCTATTGCTATCGAAAGATTGAAAATATTAAATTTTTCCATATAGATTAACTACAAATTTTTGTTTACTCCTTAAAACTTAGCACGATCTAAAAGCCTTACAAACCAGGAGCTGAAATTTTCAAATCAATTCAAATATAATAATAAGATGCTTCTTTCCTTTTTAAGGGTAAATGGATTCAGCACAACTGATGAAGACGAAAGGGTAAAAAGAATACGCTAAAATCAGAACTGAGACCGGCAATTTTACACTCTCTGTTTTATCAATAGTTCATTTACAGGATAAAAAACATTTCAGATACTTTGAAACCCTGGCAGGTCTGCATAATGATTTTCCGAAGAAATCACAAAATTAGAACAGCTTGCTTGAACATTCCTTCTAACTCTGGAATCAATGGAAAAAATGAACATCAAGCAACCTGTTCTATAATTCTCTAGGTCTAATTATTAATTCTATACATCAGTTAAAAAAGAGACGAAACCTTGTCTTCTATCTCTTCCTGATTATCCCTGTAATACTTATAACCCAGGTAACCCAGCCCGGCTATTACCCCGACTTTAATTAGTCCTCCTGTCCATTGAAAGCCCTTTTTAGTGAGCCATAACTTTCCGGCATTTTTAGTTGTCTTCTTTAAGTCTTGCTTATCCATTACAAATAATTTTTCTAATTAGTATATCAGGTAATATCCAAATTATATTGCGGAATTGGCGTTAATATTTTTCTAAATAAAGCTTCTTATCCTATACTTCTGAAGAAATTTTCGCTTTTTAAGATTGAAGACATACTTAGTGCAAGACAAATTTTACAAGTTGTTAGGAAATGTTTATACTCTAAACTAGGTCTCAAACTTGCTCCAGCTTTAGAAAAATTTATTACTAAAAACTACTGTATATTCCTGTGAAAAAGAGAAGAAGAAAAAGTACAAACCGTCGCCAAATGAATAAAACTTAACTATGGATCATTGTGAACTTCAAAAGAGAATTACGAATGTGCAGAATT
>NZ_JAVRHK010000029.1:0-25493 GCF_031846585.1 Autumnicola musiva | reverse complement strand
TAAATAATTTAACTATTAGTAAACTTTCTTTTTTCTCCTATTATTTGATCCAATTTACTGATATCTGAGCTCAATTTATTTTCTAATACCCTTGCATAGATTTGTGTTGTAGAAAGTTTTGTGTGACCTAATAATTTTGAAACCGTTTCAATAGGTACTCCATTGGAAAGAGTTACAACAGTTGCAAAAGTATGCCTTGCAGAGTGAAACGTAATTTTCTTTCTAATGCCGATAGAATCCATGACCTCTTTCAGATATTTATTGGTTTTCTGGTTGGATATAACCGGAAAAACTTCATTCGATTCTTTTACCGGATGTTCCTTATATTTTTTAATGATTTTTTTTGCAGGATTTAGCAGCGGAACTTTTACAGACTGCTGTGTTTTTTCTCGTTTGGTATAAATCCAGTCTTTACCATCCATCCCTTTCACAAGATTATCAGTGGTTAGTTCTTTAAGTTCTATATAAGTTAAGCCGGAATAGCAGGAAAATAAAAACATATCCTTTATTCGTTCAAGGGAAGCACTGGTGAAGACCGTGTCTTCTAATATATGCAGTTCTCTTTCCGTTAGGAATTGCCGATCATTCTTTTCAAACTTAAAGCTGTAGCTCTTAAACGGATTTTTCTCCAGCCATTCTAATTTTATGGCCAGGTTTAGTAATTTCTTTAGCCGTTCCAGGTGCTTCATAGTGCCGTTAGTTCCACAAGTTTTTCTAGCTTTCTTAGGGCTGTAGCTTCTAAGGAACATTTCAAACTCAGTGATGAACTGGTAATTGATATGCTTCAGGTAAACGTTATCGGTTTTCTTTTTCTTCTTTAAAAATTCTTCAAGATATTTTGCGGTGGTACGGTAGTTTTTAAGCGTTCCCCATTTGAGAACATCTTTCATTTTATCATTGTGATAAGTTACGATGTCTTTGATGGTTTTATGATCTTCATCTAAGCCTGAATAAGAGGCTTTAATATTGGCAGCAGTAATAAGTTTATCTTTGTCCAAAAGCTTCTTATGGGTATCCAAAAGTTGAGAATACACCTGGTCCAGATAGCTGTTTAGTTTTTTAATTCTGGACGTAGTTCCTTTAAGTCTTCCTTTGGAATTATCCCATTCATTCACTGAAGTCTTTCTTTTGAGACTCATTTCAGAACATTTCCCATTTACGGTAATCCTGGCATAGATGGATAAATCATTTGAATTCCGGTTCAGTTTTCTGGTAAAGAAAAGCACGGAAAAGGTTGTAAATTCTTGCATTTCGAACGTCTTTTAAATGAAACAATAGTTACAAAGACGAAAGTCAAATCAACCGAAATGTTCTTCTAAGATAGTGAATTGTTGGAAAAAAAGTATTCACCGAATCATTCACTGAAATGGATGAATTCATAGGATATCAGATGATATCATTAAAAACAAAAAACACTGAAAATCAAGTGATTAACAGTGTTTTAGTCCTTTTTTCGATAAGGTTCGTCGGGGTGGCAGGAAATACTAAGGCTTCTCTTAAAAGCCGCTGAAATCTATCCTGTAAATTGTGAGCAATTGGCTGTTTAGCCCAAACTGTTAAGACTCCAACTTGAGACGGGTCCATCGGGATTCTTTCCGTAGCAACTTTAGGATTAATTTCTATAAATCCTTCACTGCTGGTTTGCCCATTTTTATGATGATTCTGAAATTTATATTTTTTGTAAGTATTCTAGAAGCTTTTACTCATGTTATGTACAAAAACTGCAGTTATAGGTCGCGAACGGTGATTTTTAATGCGTTTCCTGCTTCAAGTTCGCTGACACCTCCTCCACTGTATTTGACGGTATATCGTCTGCTTTTAATACAATAGTTTTTTGCAATATTGAAGGTTGTCTTTACACTATCATGTGGTGGTACTTCGATATAGCTTTCAGGAGGTGGGGGCATCACTCTCCTGGCCATGGCTCCCTTAAAGGCTGCCTTGTTCCCCTGTTCATCAGTGACTTCCATGTATTTTCCTACTCGTGGTTCAAAGGGGGTTTCCCATTTCCAGAATTGCTGCACTCTATCGTTATCATTAATTACTGTAAACGACATCACAACGGAGTCTTGTTTAAAAGTCATTTTTCAGTTACTAAATGTATTTTGAGTTTACTCGTCTTATTACTCTTTACTCTCTTGCTTCACTTTATGTCCTACAGAATCCGCCTTATGATTTTTACAACCTAAGCACGTGGTAGCAGCAATGAAAATAAAAATAGAGAGTTGACGTATCATATTTTTGTATTGTCAAATTTTTTGTATTCATAATGGTAACTAAATTGTTCAGGATTGTGAAGGCCATCAATGGATAGTTCTTGCTTTACATTTAAAAGATTTTTCTGGTGCAGAATAGTATGTGTGAAGTCTTCTTATATGGCATGAATTATATTTGCAACGTTTTACCATTCTTTCTACAAAGCGGCTAATTTACTTGCATATCAATAATCACCCTGATTATAAATCCGTAGTTTAGGATTTTAACTTCTGTTAAGAAGTAATTCATTTTTAAATTCACTTTCACAATAAATTTCTCAATACATAGAAACTAATGAGAACAAATGGTATAGGGTCATGAGCTGAAAGAAACAAATGCGAAGTTTTTACTATAATTCAAGTTTCTGTAAATCCAAATTATAAACCTTTTTTTTATTTTCATATGTTTTATTGAGGCGTCTGGTAAAATCATCAAGTTCTTCCGAAACGAGATGTATATTATGGAGGTATTCATTGAGTTCTTTTCTACTGATCTCTTCATCCATTTCGAACAGGGAAGTTAGTCCCAAGAGAGAGGTCACTGGTCTTCTTAAAACATGGGATATGTCAAAAGCTATTTCTTCCAGAACATTTTCGTATTCTATCTGATTGGATATATTCTGAAAAGTACCATACCAGACTATATCTCCATTCGGCAATTTTTCGGGGTTAGCTTTACCCTTATACCACGTTATTCGATTAGCTTTACCAACTATTCTAAAAACAACAGACCATGTTTCCTGTTTTTGAGAAGATCGAACAATATTTTTTTTAAATAACAGCAAATCTGAGGGATGAATATAGTTTAGTAACTTATGTGGAATAGCTTTAATTTCATCATAAATTAAATCTGGATGAAAATTCTCAATGCCTTTACTAATGAAATCGAAAAAATATTCTTTTTTTCTATTCATCTTAAACTGAAAAACGACACCTGGTGCTAAATCGATAATTCTTTTAAGTTTTTGCGCACTTTTTTCTATTGTCTCTTGCTGTTGATATATAGTTTTTCTAGAATTAAGATGGTCCATTGCTTTTTTCGCCAATAACTGCAGTGCTTCTTTTTGATTTTCTGTAATGGACCTAGGCTTTGTATCGATTACACACAAGGTGCCCAATACGTTTCCGGAAGGTGTTTCTAAGGGTGCACCAGCGTAAAACCTAATATTAGGATTACCTGTAACTAAAGGATTATTTTTAAAACGAATATCCTCATGAGAATCATTGACCACAAGTACTTCTTTGGGCTTATGAAATGAGTGTTGACAAAATGAATCTTCTCTCGTGGTTTCCGCTGTATCTAAACCAATATTGGATTTAAACCATTGTCGGTTCTTATCAATCATTGTAACCAATGAAATTGGTGTTCCGATAATTAAGGAAGCAATTTTAGCTAATTCATCTAATTCTATCTCAGGAGGAGTATCCAGTATTTTATAATCAATTAAATCTTGAATTCTTTCTTCTTCTTCCATTTATATCAAAAATAAAAAGCAGTACAGCTGAATAATTAGTCATATATCGATTTTCAATAAAACAAAATAGAAAATAATTCCTACATTTTATAGTTGACCCACTTATTTTTATTTACAGCACCTCAATCATGTGAAAATTCCATCAAGGCAAATTTTCATATAATTTTGAGTTACTTTTTGTTAGCTACAGCTATTTTGTATTCAAGAATTATCTTCAAAGCCTTTCATTTGTAATAGAACAAACTGGATTTAAAATAATGATGATTTAGTTATACATTATCCTCTTCTCCCTAAAGCTTCGATCAGCTTTTTGAGGGACATTTGAAACCTATTTAAATTTTGTTAAGTAAAAAAATATACATTTGTGTTTAAAAATTTTAATATGGAGAGGTTAAAAGTGCATAGTCAAATGCTCATTATTAGCATAGTAATATCAGTAATGGGTTTATTTCTTTTAATATATTCTATTTTCTAGTTTTAATTTTAATAAATCAACATCCTTGGCTATTTTTAAAACATTTACCCTTGCATAAATCTAAGTTGTCGATAATTTTTGTAGGTGTTAATAGTTTGGATATCGTTTCAATTGATACTCAATTAGCCAGGGTCACCGTTGTGGCAAAGGTATGTCTGACAGCATGAAACTAAGCATTTTCCGGATCTTTGCTTTTTTGGGCGATTTCCTTTAGGTTTGATTAGCTTTCTGTTTATAATAAACCGGCAACAACTTTTCTGTGCCGTCAATTTTTGGATGTTTTTTATTAATGATACAGGATAGGGTGGGGTTCTTTTCAATCCAGTTCAGATGTTCCGCCAGTCGCATCAGCTTCTCCAACCGCTCCATGTGCTTCATTATTTCCATCATGCTGAAGAGTAAAGATAAGGACCGAAGATAACTTTCAATGCCTAACTGGTACTCGATCTGTTTTAAATAGATATCTGAAGTACGATGTTGTTTTTTCAGGTTCTTCTTCAGGTAATTCTCTGTAGTCCTTGAATTCTTCATGGCTCTATACTTAAAGACACCGGATGTTTTTTGATTATGATAATCTAGAAGATAAAGTAAAGTATAATGTTGATTGTCATTATCATAATCCAACAAAGATTTAGAACCACACACAGAAGAAGATGTAAAAAGCCATTTAATTACCAATTGCAGAAGATCACAATTGTCAAGTTATATTTATTCCAAGAATGTTAAAATTAAACACATGACATTTAATACATTGTGACAATAATAATTACGTGTTTAATCGCTAATCTTTTATAAGATATGAATTAGAGGATTAAATCCTCATTTGGAATAAATAGTTGCCTCCAGATAATTCCGGAAGCAGCTATTTCCTAAAAAAAACTTGATATCAGAAAGAATTCAATGCTTTCTGATATCCGAAATTGTTCTTATTGAATTTAAATTTGATAACGGTCTCATGGGATCCGTTATGATAATTCCCAAATTCATTGATAGCGAAATCATAGGAATAGCCTACTAAGAATCCGTTAAAGACTTGGAAACCTGCCATCCCGCTAATAGATTCGTTATAACGGTAACCCAGCCCAAAACTCAGCCTGTCATAAAGCAAAAAAATTGGCGTTGGTATTGAGAGTGATATGATTCCCTTCCACGATATGAGCCAGAACTGAAGGCCTGAAGATCAAATCCCTGTTCCTGTTGAGTGGAAACATATAACCGGCCAAAACATTAAATTGCAACTTATCTGCCACAACATTCATGATCTTATCGTCATAGAAATCTTCCTTAAAGAAGTTAGGAACTGATAATACTAAAAACCATGAATCTGAGGAAAGAAGGGCTCCAGCACCCACCCTCGCATAAAATTTATTGTCGAGAGTGATATTCGCATTATCAGAAGGATTTTCAAAGCTTCCCTGCGTAAGGTCAATATCCAATAAAGAACCTCCGGCATTTACTCCCAATGCCAGAATAATGTTACGGTTCACCTTAATATTATAGGCGTAAACGGCGGCAAAAGATTTATAAGAAGAAGGACCAATCTTATCATGGAAAAGATTAAGACCAATCCCCATCTTATTACCATTCAGGGGCGAACTGAAGCTAAGCCACTGCTTTCTTATCATCTACTATTTGTAATCCTTCTTCAATACAAGAATAAATTGTGAAGCTTAAAAAGAATGTTAACAGAATTTTGTAAAAATTTCCCAGGTTTTATTGTTTTAAATTAGAATTAATGGGGTGTTTGTTTTCAAATAAACCAGTTTATACTTTATTAACGAGTGAAAACCAAAACAGGGTGAAAAAAAAATTATTTTTTCTCATATATTCAGTGGAGACATACTCAATATTGAAAGGGTTTGGCGAAAATAAAATTTTCTTCATAAATTCTTAGGAGTTTTTACCCCATTAGTAATTAAGCAGCCAGCATATCCGCTAAAAGCTTTAAATCGTTTATTAATTGATTCGAATTCTGTACCATATCGTTCACTTTTTAATTCTAACCACACATAAAGCACTGTAAATCAGTGATTTATGTTTTTAAATTTATTTTAAATAGATTATTCAGTCCCCATATAGTCCACATTGTTTTATTTTTAGAACTTGAATTGCATGGGCAGGATATACCTCTCTTGTGTTTTAACTAGAAATAACAACATTTCATAGTAGTTAAAATCAAATTCAATTAATGGTATATAAATTAAAACATCTTAATTTGATGCTCATTTCGTATTGAAGTTCAGGAACTACAGAATTTGTACTTTCTGCGCAACAAATAATAATCATCGCTCCACTATTTTTGTAAACAACACCTTCTCGATTTGACTATGTTTTAAAAACGCTCCCGATTACGCTCTTGGTCTGCAAAAGTACTAAAGCAATCTCCGCGCAGATAATATTGATTGGCTTTCCTGAATTACTATACTGATTTAAAAAAAAGACCAGGCTGGCATCATTCCGCCTTTACGCAGGAATAAAACATGATTTTCCCTTTTTCAATTTTATTTGTGGTAATTTTATCTTCTGTACTTCACAAAAACATGCACGATATGCGGCAGTGGAATAACTAAGAACGAGGTCTTATTTTAAATTTTGTTTTATTTCCCCCCATTTTCATTTTAACTTTACCCGATTAAACTTTAGGAAGACTGGTTTATGAAAAAGAAAATTATAAAAAAAGGCTATTACAGCCTTCTTTTAGGTTCAGTTGTGGTAGGTATATTGGCAACGGTATTAGGATATACCTTGAAGAAAATAACCGCTTTTGTCGAAGAATTTTTGCTGGACCAGTTTCGGGAAATTCCTATACTATATGTGGCTGCACCCATTGTAGGTATCGCATTGATTTACTTTTCCCGGAAGTACTTCTTTAGGGGTAAAAAGAATAAGGGAATAAAAGAAATATTTCAAACACTGGAGCATCGTAAGGAAGAACTGCCTTTTTATAAAGTGCCTTCTCATTACATCAATGGGTTCTTTACAGTGATTTTTGGTGGCTCCACGGGTATAGAAGTTTCAACCGTAGTAGCTACTGCCGCTTTGGGCGCTTCGGTCTATAAGAAGGATTCTGTTGCAAATATCTACAAAGCCGAATTGATTTGTGCAGGGGTTGCTGCAGGAATCGCCATATTATTTGGGAGTCCTATTGCGGGGTTCTTGTTTTCTATAGAAGTAATATCCAGGAAAGTGACCAAAACCATGATTATCAGTTGTGCTATTTCAGTACTTATAGCTTGGAGTTTTGTCATTATTCTCGATGATCAACCGATTTTCGATCTTTCGGTTTCTCATTACGCTGCTAAAGCAATTCCTTTTATGATTGGACTTAGCATCCTGGCAGGTATGGTTGCTGTGTATTTCACTAAAAGTGTAATCTTTATTAAGGGATCATTTGGAGGAATTAAAAATAAATTCTTACGGGTAATTACCGCTGCGATATTGGTAGGAATTGTGATTTACTTTTTTCCTGCTCTATATGGAGACAGCTATCACGCACTCAATCCACTCATATCATCATTAGATCATGGGGACATTTCATTTAGCACAGTGATTACTTTGTGTATTTTGGTTCTACTGAAACCTTTGGCTGCTTCATTAACTTTGGGTGCCGGTGGGGACGGCGGTGTATTTGCTCCGAGTATCATTACGGGAGCCTTTTTAGGAATTACAGTGGCTTTGCTCTGCAATCATTTTTTAGGTACTCAACTTATTATAATCAATTTTGCATTAATAGGAGCCGCAGCAATGTTAAGTGCTGCAATCCATGCGCCATTAACAGCATTATTTCTTACCTGTAATCTAGTCGGTGGAGGTTTCGTGCTCTTTATTCCCATCTTAATTGGAGTATTTATTGCAAAGCAAACTGCCAAATTTCTGTGTGATTATACGGTGTATACCTATGATAGAAAAAAGAAAAATCTTTCTTTTGAAATTAAATGAGGAGGTTTTAGGCAGATTGAACAATTGTTTCTAATCTAAAACTGAGTGAAACTATGTGCCTATCTTATCAATTTCCTTCATCAATCTATCCGTCGCGGTGAGCGTGACAATTATTTTTTGGTAGTGCAAAATGTCTTCAAATTTTAATTCCCGGTCTTTGCGGTCTTTCAGCCATTTTTGCCGATTTAATGGTTTGCCCAATAAAGCTGCAAAAATCTTTGATCAGGTTTTCAAACTGCTCGAAATTTTCGGGATTGGGTATAATTTTATCGTTTTCTATTTCAGCGATCTTTATTTCGTGAACCATTTTACCATTTTGAAAAAACTGAAACCACAAATAATCGGTAATAATTAAATTATCAAGCGCGTTGCGGTAGAGCGTAAACTGCTCTTTATAGGTTTTAGAATTTAGATCTTTCCCAACATCTTTGGATTCAATATACCCAATGGGAATTTTCCACTTGGTCAGGACATAATCGGGGTTCCCACAATCGGTTATGTTTGCGGGTTCGTTGGTTACGTCAATAATTGGGAAAAGATGGCGAATAAGATTTTCAGGATCAGTGCGGTAGGAATGTTCCCTTGGAATTCCCGATTGATATCTGTTATCAATAATTTCAGGATACTGAGCTATGTTCATAAAGATTGCCGTTATATTAGAACCTGAAATACGCCTGTAAGGCCAGGAATAATTGTAAATATTTGAAAAGTAAAGCTACTAAAATATCTTAAATATCCAAGGTGCGAAAATTTCTCATTTACATCCGATTTTTAATTTTAAACTTTTTGAAATATCCATTATGAGCGTTTAAAAATCAATAATCGTGTAAGGATGCTGTCTTAAAAAATGTATCTTCGGACTGGAGTGAACACGTCACAGAGGCAAATTATAATGAATGCGAAGCCATTATTAAAAAAGAAAGACTATCTGTAGGAAAACTGTTAATAGGCGGTAGATTTTATTTTTCTGCCTACCTTATTTCAACTCAGATCATTGGAAATATATATATAATTATAAAATGGGAAGACCTTCTACAAAAACAAAAGATTTAAGGGATGGTTATTATATTGAGGTTAGAAATAAAAACCAGAGAACCGGTGTTAAAATCCGGAGGGATACTAAGGAACAACTCCTGCTTGCCATTGAAGAATACAAGGAAAGTAAGGACGTAGTGATTTTAGGAAAATCAAAAAACGGGAAAATGATAGAAATTCCAGACCTTTAACGAATCAAATAGTGTTTAAATGCCACCTGAAATCTCCATATCCAGGAAGCTTAAAGAGCGGGTAAAGGAACTTTCCTGTCTATATGAAGTATCATCTGCTATTCGCAAACATTCCGATTCCATTATGGAAACATTGGAAGAAATTTGTAAAATCACAAAACAAGCCTGGTTATATCCAGATCATGTGATTGTGAGATTAGAATTTGAGGATTTTAATATTTTAACTTCAGACTCTCCAGAAAATTCTATTTTTCAACAAAGTGATATTTTATCATTTAATGAAATTAAAGGTTTTATAAGAGTTTCGTATGATATCGAAAAGTTAAGCGAGGCTCATTTTTTAAAGGAAGAACAAAAACTTCTGGATAAAATTGCAATTGAAATCAGTGAGTTTTTTGAGCGCAGGGAAATAATAAAAAAAGAAGAACTTTTAAAAAGAGGTGCAGAACGCAATGACCGGCTTTCTATTTTAGGAGAAATTACTGCCGGTATAGCTCATGAGCTCAATACCCCTCTTGGCAATATTCTTGGGTTTGCAGAACTTATAAAATCCAGTTCTAAAGAAAGCCAAACCCGGAAAGACATCGAAAAAATTATTAAAGCAGCCATCTATTCAAGAGAGGTGGTAAAAAAATTAATGTTTTTTGCCTGCGAAATGCCCCAGCACAGGGAATTTATTAAAATAAAACCTGCAATTGACCAGGCGCTGGCATTACTGAGTCCAAATTTTAAAAAGGCCGAAATTATTTACCGGTTCGAAATTGACAATCCGGAACTGGAGGCACAAATAGATGCCATTCAATTTACCCAGGTGTTATTCAACCTTCTTATCAATGCTATTTACGTTTCTCCAAAAAAGACTACTATTTTTATTAGAGTTTCTAGCACAAAAAATAATTTCCAATTGGAAATAAAAGATGAGGGGCCGGGAATTTCGGCCGATATTATATCGAAAGTTTTTGAGCCTTTCTTTAGCACTAAACCTGTAGGCGAGGGTTCCGGTTTGGGATTAAGCGTGGTGCACGGAATTGTAAAAAGTCATCGTGGAGAAATCATTACTTTTGATAATAAACCCAGAGGTACGGTATTCCAGGTTACACTTCCTTTGAAAAGTTAAGCTATGGCATTAAAAAATGCAAATATCCTCATCGTGGATGATGATTATGATATGTTGGAATTGTTGCAACGCCAGCTTCAGGATCTCCATTTTCATGCCTACAAAGCCGCATCAGTTATTGAAGCAATCAATATTTTAAAGTTTAACGCGGTCGACCTGCTTATTACTGATTTACAAATGCCAGGTATTGGCGGTATGGAATTAATAAAATATGTAGAAGAACATTTTTCCAACGTTCCAAAATTGGTGATAACCGGGTACCCTTCTGTAGATGGCGCTTTAAGTGCAATCAAATCAGGAGCACTGGATTACTTGGTGAAGCCTTTCACTGCAGAGGAACTTAAAAGAGCCGTGGAAAAATCCCTTCCTAAAAAATCTTTTCATTCTGAGGATCAGAAGCGAACAGAGGTAAAATCAATGGTATATGCCGGTATCGTAGGGCAATCTGAGAAAATTGAACAATTGATTGATCTTATAGAAAGGGTTAAAAATAATCGTGCAACCGTGCTCATCCAGGGAGAAAGTGGAACCGGCAAAGAGCTGGTAGCACGTGCCATACATTATAAGGGTGCCTTTGCGGCAAATCCTTTTATAGCGGTTAATTGTGGTGCTATTCCTGAAGAATTGCTGGAATCGGAACTATTTGGATATAAAAAAGGAGCATTTACCGGGGCCAACGAAAACCGCCAGGGGTTCTTTCAGGCCGCTTCGGGGGGAACTATTTTTTTAGATGAAATCGGTACAGCCTCACCATCCATTCAGACCAGGTTATTACGTGTGCTTCAGGAAAAAGAAGTACGCCGAATTGGAGAACAGAAAGCACAAAAGATAGAAATCCGCATTGTTGCTGCCACCAATAACGACTTGCTTCAAATGGTTCAAAATGGTAGTTTTAGGGAAGATCTTTATTACAGGTTAAATGTGGTAAACATTAACACCCCTCCTTTACGAGAGCATAAAGAGGATATCCCGTTTTTAGTTCAAAACTTTTTAAAAAAATATGCCGCTGAATACGGCAAATCTAACGTTAGTATAACCGAAAAGGCATCTGAAATTTTACAACGTTACGATTGGCCGGGCAATGTGCGGGAATTAGAAAATGTGGTACAGCGGATTATCATAATGAGTGAAAAGCTAATTGATGTACATCATCTTCCCGGGCATCTTAAGTATTCCTTACCTACAACAGATGAGCTGTTAAAACCGCTTCATGAGGTTGAAAAAGAGCATATATCCAAGGTCTTATCCAAGGTGGATAACAATAAAACCAAGGCTGCCGAAATTTTACAGATAGATCGAAAAACTCTTAGAAATAAGCTGAAATAATTCTTTTTTTTCAACTGGAGCATTTCTCTCCTGCCGGGGCATTTCTCCCCGGATTCTCTATTGCTTAATTATTTTAATTACAACATAAACCTCTGAATTTTAGCAATTTAAGATTTAAGCCCTGTTTTATATTTTTTTGGGCATAAGCTTTGTCTTTTAGCTAGCAAGAAAAAATAAACTTATGAAATATGGATTTAACTAAGGAAAAAGCAATAGCTGCAAGTCCAAATCATACAGACCAACAGCGGCTTCCCCAGGAGATGCTAAAAGGCTTATGCTTTAATTGCGATCATCGTAAATACTGCACCTGGAAAGAGAATAGAAAATTATTTTGTGAACATTTTCAATAAAACTATATATGCTTAATACTAAAGAAGTTAATAAACAATCAATGTCCACTACGGTGATGAACCAGTTCAATAAAACTGCGGACCTCATTGATTTAAACCCGAACATTAGGAAAATCCTGGGAATTACCAACAACGAAATCGTTGTTCATTTTCCTGTTAAAATGGATAACGGGGAAGTGGAAATCTTTACCGGTTACCGGGTACAGCACAATAATGCATTAGGGCCATATAAGGGAGGCTTACGTTATCATGATACCGTAGATATGGATGCAGCAAAGGCCCTGGCTATGTGGATGACCTGGAAAACTTCACTCGCAGGACTTCCCTATGGAGGAGCTAAAGGAGGAATAAAGATTGATCCTAGAAAGTATTCTGATTCAGAATTAGAACGGATTACCAGGCGCTTTACTTATGCTTTAGGTGAAAACATAGGCCCGGAACATGATATCCCGGCACCAGATGTGAATACCAATGCTCAAACAATGGCCTGGATTGCGGACACCTATATGTCTACTATATCTACTTCTGAACGTTCTCATAACCAACATGTAGTTACCGGGAAACCGGTAGGCTCGGGGGGATTGGAAGGTAGAGATAGGGCTACCGGTTTTGGGGTGTACCTTAGTATAAAACTCCTGCTGGAAACTAAAGGAGAAAATTTAAGGGATAAAAAATTTATAGTCCAGGGTTTTGGTAATGTTGGATACTGGGCATCCCATTTTATTTCTAAAGAAGGGGGCAAATTAATTGCCGTGCAGGATGCCCATGCCACGCTATTCGATGAAAATGGAATTGATCCTGAGGCCCTGGCACAACATTGTGAACCCAGGAAAGGTTCCATTAAAGGATTTTCGGACGCGGTGGAAATAAGTGCAGAAGATTTTTTTGATCTGGACTGTGATATTGTAATTCCCGCAGCTTTAGGAAACCAAATCACCGCAGATAATGCCTTCAAAATTAAAGCTTCAATAGTGGCTGAAGGAGCAAATGGCCCAACCGACAATAATGGAGAGCAAATCCTGCTGAAAAATGGTGTTACTATACTACCTGATATTTTCTGCAATTCGGGGGGAGTGATAGGAAGTTACCTTGAATGGCTACAGAATCGAAACGGAGAGATGTGGCAGCTTGAAGAGGTAATGGCTAAAATTGAGAAAAAAATTACTGAGAACTTTCACAAGATTCATTCTGAAGTGAAGCAGCGAAATATAGATTGGAGAACTGCAGCATTTATTCTTGCCATTTCCCGAATTGAAACAGCGTATAAACAAAGGGGTATTTTTCCTTAACAATATTGACAAATAAATATAGATATGAAATACGGAGAATTAATTGTAGAAAAAAAGGAATATGAGTTTTTAAGACAACTTATGTCCTTGGCTAAATATTATAAGGATACTACTTATAAGGCTTCCATATATAAATTAAATGAAGAATTAAAGGCAGCTAAAATTGTTTCAAGGAATAAAATGCCTGACGATGTGATAAGATTAAATTCTATCGTCACCATCCAGACCCCTTTTGCGGTAGAAAAAACTTATCAACTTGTTACGCCAGACAAAAGTGACTTAAGGAATAATAAAATTTCCATATTGGCTCCCATGGGACTCGCTCTTTTTGGGTATGCTGAAGGCGATGCTATAGAATGGCAATTTCCGGGAGGAGATAGTACTATAGACATAATAAAGGTGGCACAGGAAGATTACATTTTAAATCCCAAGCATTATGATAAGCAACATTCAGGAACATCACAGTGAAGAGGAAATTCAAAAAATGAGTATGGAGAATGACAGCAAGCTTTGGAGAACGCAGTTGGAGTTTTACGTTTCAGAAATTGAATTTTATCTTTCTTTACTAAGATCTTCTTTAATTGAAAAAACAAAATTTAATACTGTAGACGCTAATTACCTGTTGAAGCAATTTCAGGACCTCAGGGAGATTAATGAATTTCATCTGGAAACCTGTATACATTATCAATGGAAATTACCTCAGGTAGAGGAATGTGATGATGTACAATGTGATCATGAGTTTTTAAAATCTCATCTACTGTTAAAAAATAAGCTGGAAAAACATTTTGATGAAATCAGAAATTTAAAGGAATCAGCTTTCACTTATTTGGAAATTGATAACAAATAAATTTCTTGTTTCAGGTATACAGGATTGTGTTTTGTCTTAATTGATCCAGATAGTTCGAGAAATCCTTCCTTTTTAGAGAAGATTAATTTTTCAGCAACAAGTATCGGACTATCTGGTCTTTAAAAATTATTATTATGAAAAATAAACTTTTCAAAAGTCTGGGCCTGGTATTATCAGGAATCATAGTTCGATCCCTTTACCTGCATAAAGATTTATATTTTAGGATTTGGGAGGAGAACAAAACGACCGTTATTTTTCTTGTAAGCATTTTTTTCCTTTTAGTATTTATGGTCACACGCTTCCAGGGCGTGGAGGATACACATAACGATTAAAACCCTCAACCTGAAATGGTTTAAGGCTGTTCTTATGATGCAATCACAAATTAACTGATAACCTAAATCCGGCATTCAGTTTTTCATTCAGAATTGGAACTGAACATGCAGAACTATCTAAGAATTCATCTGCAAAGAAAAACGCTATTCTTGACCGAAATCATTGATAATTGGAATATTTAATTGTACAGGCAGAAAATTGAAGAATAGATTTGAAATATTTGTTAGCATGAAATTGTCAATTTTGAAAAAACTTAGTTCATTTCTATTCTGGAGTCCTGTTGCTCGAAAAGAAATTATATTGAGTGAAAGACCAAAATTGGCAAAAAAGCCATTGGATCACAAAAATAAAACATTGAAAACACTTTTATGGCTTGATGATAAGCTAAATCCAATGGACACCCGGATGGACTGGCTGGCATTTAGTCCCATTGGTAGGGAAGTAGAGGTAGTCTGGGTAAAAAACATGATGGAATTTAGAAATTGGATTCAGAAAAATGGCTTGCCAGATGCTATTTGTTTCGATCATGATCTCGGCGATAGCAGTCCCAACGGATATGATTGTGCAAAATGGTTAATAAAATATTGCCAGGAGAATCAATTATCACTTCCATTATGGGCTTCACAATGTACTAACCCTCTGCAAAAAGCAAATATAAACAAGCTCCTTAGAAGTTTTGTTCAGAGGCCTCAAAGAGTTGACTTTCATGTTAAGTCCAGTTAAGATTGTTTTTCAACCGCTGTAAATATAATTGCAGTTTTCTACTAAGTCTTTCAAAGTTCCTTAATTTGCTTCTGAAGAGCTTTAAAAAGCGTAAAGAATACGGCTCTGCCACAAGAGAGTTTTATTTCTAAAGATTCTAGGAAATTCTGGGAACGAAATGGTGTTTAATTTTGGAATTAGAAATTTTGACACTAAAATAAGTTGATGACAATAGAAGCATTATTTTTATGGAATGGACCATAAATTGAAAGTGTTTAAAGAAGTAGCACTCACCAAAAGTTTCACGAAAACTGCCAAAAATCTTTTTATCTCCCAGCCTGCGGTATCCAAAACCATCAAAAACCTTGAGCAGGAATATGGAAAAGCATTTTTTGAGCGGAAGGGAAATCATAAAGAACTTACGCCTGAAGGCCATTTATTTCTGGATTATACGGATAAACTAATTAACATTTATGCTGAAATGTCCAATGCGTTTAGTTCTTTCACTAACAGTTTGCCTTCTTCTGTGAAGTTGGGAGCAAGTACTACTATAGGTCAATATATAGTTCCAAGAATAACTGCCGGTCTTAAAAAAAAAATACCCCAATTTCAGGATGAATCTAATTTGCGGAAATACGGGAAAAATCCAGGAGCTAGTGCGATCCGGTCAAATTGATTTCGGGATTGTGGAAGGGGAAAACCATGACACACGGTTGCATTACGAAAAATTTGTGAAAGATGAACTGGTATTGGTCACCAATGCCAATAATAAAGAAATTCAAGACACGATTAATATTGAGCAAATAAAACACCTGCCCTTCGTGGAGAGGGAACCGGGTTCCGGCACCCAGGAGGTTATCAAAAATGCCTTGGCAAAACAGGAAATCCATTCCCTGAAAATCACTTCTGTTTTAGGAAGTACTGAAAGTATTAAATCTTACCTCACCTATTCCAGTCATTTCGCATTTTTATCTATTCACGCTATCAGCCATCAGTTATTGGAAAATCAACTGCGTATAATTGAAATTGATGGGTTCAGCATTAATCGTTGGTTCTATTTTATGTCCCGGCAGGGTTTTCAGTCCAAAACCAATCAAAAAATTCAAAACCTGTTCCTGGAACAGTATAACCAAAAGTAATGGCCCATCATTAATTGTTTCGCGCAAAAACTGCTGATTCACGCGTCCTTTGTACAAAATAAAAGATGCGATGAAAACAACAATGATAAATATTTTATATGTTCTCTTGATCCTGCTATGTCTAAGTGGATATATTAACAGTCCGGTCGCACTAATCCTCGGCTTCCTCTTCACTTTTTTCTTAGGCAAACCTTTTGAAAAATTTACCGGTAAAACCATTCAGTACCTCTTGAAAATTTCTGTAGTGGGCCTTGGTTTTGGGATGTACCTGATGGAAACTATAAAAACGGGAAAAGAAGGTTTTACCTTGACAGTTATTACAATTTCGGCCACCTTAATTTCAGGATTTTTCCTTGCCAGATTCCTCAAAATAGAAAAAAAGTTGGGGCACCTTATCTCTTCGGGCACCTCCATTTGTGGTGGGAGTGCTATCGCTGCAGTTTCCCCGGTTATAAAAGCAAATCCCCAGATAATCTCTCTCGCATTAGGGGTGGTGTTTCTACTGAATTCTGTAGCCCTATTCATCTTTCCTGCCATCGGCCACTTTTTTAATATGACGCAGCAGCAGTTTGGCTTATGGGCTGCCGTGGCCATTCACGATACCAGCTCGGTTATTGGTGCAGCGCTGGATTATGGCGAAGAAGCATTAAGGGTGGCCACTACGGTAAAATTGGCTCGAACCCTCTGGATCATTCCGGTTTCTATAATCTCCACGTTTTTATTTAAAAATAAAGATGAAAGAATAAAAGTTCCCTGGTTTATTCTGTTTTTTATTGTGGCTATTCTCCTGAACACTTATTTAAATTTACCCGCTGCGCTTACGCAAAGTATAACCGGAATTTCAAAACGCCTGCTCATTGTTACTCTTTTCCTGGTGGGTACCACGCTTTCCATAAACGATGTTAAAGAAACCGGCACCAGAACTTTTGTTTTCGGTATAATGCTCTGGATATTTATCTCAGTAATTTCGCTGTTATTTGTTCTGAATTAATCCGGAATAAACATAGAACATAGAGTCAGATTGAAACTATTTAGCCGTACGCTTTTCTGAAAAAACGTCCATAATAAATTTAGCTCAATTTTAATAATATTGAAGCTTCAGGCTCCTGAGTTGTTTTGTATCTTATTTTGAAATTTTTGGTTATTTTAAATAACGCTTATGATTGCTGCTATTACCTTATTCCTAATCATTACTTTATCTGCTCTTATTACCAGGATAGCGTCCATCGCCCTTGCTCATACTGGTTTGTCTACTCAAAGCGCACGATTTCAGGCACGTTCGGCATATACAGGGACAGGTTTTAGCACTTCCGAATCTGAGAAAATAATGAACCATCCGGTTCGTAGAAAAATTGTGTACACCTTAATGTTGATTGGAAATGCTGGGATTGTAACGGCCATGTCTTCTTTAATCCTCACTTTTGTACTTCCCGATACTTTGACTTCTAAACTTTACGGCCTCCTTATTATTGTAGGCGGACTTGGCTTTCTTTGGTGGGCCATTAGAAGTGACTGGGTAGATCGTGGCCTCTCAAAAATAATCAACAGGATGCTCCAAAAATATACCGACATCAATGTCCAGGATTATGCCGCGGTTCTGCATTTGCATGATAATTACCATGTAAGTGAAAAAAGAGTAGAAGCAGATAGCTGGCTGGCCAATAAGACCTTAATAGAACTGGATTTAAGAAAGGAAGGCATCACCGTGCTTGGAATAGATCGCCAGGGCAAAGATTATTTAGGCTCCCCCTCGGGAAATTCAAAAATACTTCCAGGTGACTTAATTACACTTTATGGAAAAGCGGAGGTTTTTGAAAACATCTATAACAGATCTAGGTACCTGGAGGGGGATATTCAACATAAAGAGTATGTGAAAAAAGAGAATCAACGAAAAAAAGAACAGAGAGAATAGTATTTTTCGGGAGAGTGTTCGCCAAATTTTTATTCCCAATTTTTTCCAGTTTTCATGCTTTTATTTGTAACAACTAAAAATATAAAAATTATGAAAAGTATGAAAGTAGCGGCACTTGCACTAATTGCAACTGCAGGGGTAAGTGCTCAAGATTTAGCGAAGAATGAAATTCCTTTAGAATTAATGTCTCGGTTTGAAAATGAATATTCGAACGTTAAAGATGTTGAATGGGAGATGGAAGGTGAGAACTATAAGGTTGAGTTCGATATGGACCGAAACGATCATCAAATATGGTATTCAAAGAATGGCAAAAGAATTAAGTTGGAAAAAGAAATTGGAGAAAACGAACTGCCTGGTGCATTGCCAACACCATTAAAGATAAATATTTCGGTTATAAAATAGATTCTATAGAAATGACAGAAGAAGGAAGTAAGAAAATCTTCGAAATTGAACTTGAAAAAGGTTGGACTGAAGAGAAGATTGTGATCTTTAATGAATCAGGTTCCGTAATAAATGAATGGGAAGATTAATGGAATTTGATAATTTAGTATTTAAGCCCGGAGAAATTAGGGCTTTTCTATACCTAAAATAAAACCTTTAAGAAAAAAATGTTTTCAGGAAGTATTGCAATGGCCATTTGCGAATCTAATGAGTCCAGATTTAAACAGTATAAAACAAAAGCATGTAAAGGATGTCCTGTGCGGGAACTCTGTACCACCGCTAAAAATGGAAGGGTACTAGCCAGGAATATATATACTTCAGTCTACCAGGAAAACAAACGAAATATGGAGGCTGATCCTGAATTGTACCGCCAAAGGCAAGCCATTGTAGAGCATCCTTTTGGAACCATCAAACGGCAATGGGGCTTTGACCACATCCTTCCAAAAAAAGGCAGGAAAAGAGCCTCGGCCGATGTGGGCCTTATCTTTACAGCCTACAATCTCAAACGGATCTTGAACCTTCTGGGTAAAAAAGCGTGGAATAGCTTACTAGAGACCATCTCCCTTTGTAATTTTGCCTTCATAGCTGCACACAGGATGATTTTAAAACCGCATACACTTTTTAAATGCCAACAACATTTATGCGTCATTTTATAGCCTTTATTAAAAAAGCCTATGTTGGTCTTTAATTGCCAAAATAAACAAGGTCATTAGACAGACTGCCGTTAGCTGTAATGGTAAGAAACTAAAACTTATTCTTAATATTTTGATTTCATTCTCATTTTGAATACGAAAGTTGAAAATTTAATCATATGAACTTTGTGTTTGACAAATTGAAAAGCAAAAACCAGCATATCAAACAATTTACTCTTGCACCAAATGCAAAAGCAGGGGTTTTAATAACCAATATTCAAAAAAAAGCTGATCACCACAATATCTCTAAACCACATAGAGATGACCACTATCTTCTACTATTTGCTTTTGAAGGTTCGTTCTTTTTCAAAATTGACTTTGAAGATGTAAAATTAATGGCACCATTTATACTGAAAATAGAACCTAATCAGGTACATCAACTTGTAGAATCAAAAAATGTAGATGGGTGGGCTATTGGAATTGAAGAATTTATTTTGGAATCTGAATTTCAAACCTATTTGGAAACAAAATGGACTTCGCCAATATCACTAAAGAATAAAGAAAATATTGAACACTTTAATACTATTTTGGAATTAGGGAACCAACTGCAAATAACCTCTGGTGATATTTATACTAGTAAATCTATTTTGTTTTTAATCAATTCTCTACTTTGTTTAATCATTAAGGAAACCGAAAAAGACAAAGGGAAAATCAGCACAAAAGAAAAGCGTGGATACATCATTGAACAAGAATTTAAAAAATTATTAAAAGTAAATTTTAAAAAATGGAAAAGCCCATCGCAATATGCTTCTGAACTTTCTATTTCCGTATCACATCTTAATGACACCATAAAAGAACTGACCCAAAGTTCTGTTTCTAATCATATTCAAAACATCTCAATCCTTGAAGCAAAACGCTTATTATATTTTACAGATAGTAGTGTAAAAGAAATTGGTTACGAAGTGGGCTACGAAGACCCTGTCTATTTTGGGAAACTATTTAAGAAAATTACAAGCTTCACCCCACTTCAATTTAGAAAACAATTCCGTAATTAGGACTATCCTTTCATTCTTTGAGCCTATTCTAAACGTATATACCTTTCTACTTTTGTATGGTAACAAAAAGTTATTATTATGCAACAAGAAATTAATGTTAAAAAAATCAATCAATCGGTTAAAAAAGTAGGAGATATTTTTTTAAATGAATACAAACAGGATGCTATTCCTCAAAATATGGAGGAGCTATTAAAAAAAATGGATGACATTGATAAGTTCGTTGTCTCATCTTTAAAAAAAAGATTAGCATCTGAATTCCCCAGTACACCATGGATAATCGGAGACGAGTTTGACACAGATGCACAAAGAAAACCGGCTGAAATGCCAGAATATTGGATTTGTGATTCAATGGACGGTGCCATTCAGTATTTACAGCATATTCCCGGATGGACTATAAATTTAGCGCTTATCCGAAACGGAAAACTTCACTTTTCTGTAATCTATGATCCACTATCTGATGAATTATTTTGGGCAAAAGATGGCGAGGGAGCTTTTATGAATGATAAAAAAATTACACTTAGCAACAAAACAGATTTTGCGTCAATGATAGCTGTTTTTGAATATGGACACCAAGACAAATCAACGAACAACTTAATTCAAAAAACAGGTCCGACAATTACGAATTTGCTTGAAAATTTTGGAGTTGTAAGAAACTTTGGTCCGCACGGTTTACAATTGGCCTACGTAGGTGCAGGAAGAATTGATTTGTTTATTCAAGAAGACCTTGACACATATAATTGGCTTGCGGGAATACTAATTGCGAAGGAAGCAGGAGCAGAAATATTAACAACGAATGGAAATTCTTGGCATTGGGGTAGCGAAAGTTTATTAATTGCAAAAAAAGAAACAGCACAAAGGTATTTACAAACAAATTAACAAAACAATGAAAATAGCAATCATAGGTGCTGGAGGAGGTATTGGGTTACAAACCGTAATTCAAGCCTTAGATAAAGGTCATAAAACAACGGCTCTTTCCAGAGATACTTCAACAATTCCTAATCATAAATTATTAACTAAAATAAATGGGAGTGCAACTTCTGTATCAGACTTGAAACAAACCATAAAAAATAAAGATGCAGTTTTAATAACAGTTGGCACAAAAAACAAAAAAAATGTAACCTTATTTTCTGAAATAGCAAATGCAATAATTCAGGCTACAGATGAAATGAATTTCACCTCACCAGTTATTACGATTACAGGTTTTGGTTCAGGAAAGAGTAGTAATTATTTGAATTTTTTTATGCGTATTGCTATCAAGTTTTTCCTAAAAGAGCAATACATTAATAAAACCTTAATGGAAGAGTTACTTGCAAAAAGTTCAATAAAATGGGAAATAGTTAGACCTGGAATGCTCACAAACAGAACGTTAACCAAATCGTATAAAGTATTGCCTGAGCTTGAAAAAGGTATGAAGGTAAATAGAATTTCAAGAAAAGATGTCGCCCATTTTTTATTATCAGAGGCGGAAAAACCAGAGTTCATTCACAATTATGTTGCATTAACGAGCTAAAATTAGGAAAGAACGAAAACACAATAAAAGGGTATAAAACCATTTTGATTAAATTCACATTTTGACTACAGAAACCCTAAATTAGAACACATTCAGCAAAATCATCCATACGATCTTTGTATTTCATAATTAAAAAAAGAGAAATATGAAAATTGTATTAACAGGCTCATTGGGTCGTATTGGAAAGCCACTAACACAAAGTTTAGTCAAAAACGGGCATTCGGTAACCGTTATTGGCAGTAAAGCCGAAAGACAAAAAGCAATCGAAACTCTTGGGGCAAAAGCAGCAATCGGCAGTATGCAGGATGTTGATTTTTTAAGTACAACATTTAAAGGTGCTGATGTTGTTTACCTGATGATAGCTTGGGATGCCATAGGTCACCTCTTCAATAAAAACATCAATTTTCCTATTGAATTTAGAAACATCGCCAACAAATATAAACAAGCCGTAGAGCGGTCGGGCGTAAAAAAAGTGGTGCATTTAAGTAGCATAGGAGCACATACTAAAGAGGGTATTGGTAGCCTTTCAGTTTATAATGGTGTTGAGGAAATTATGAATCAATTACCAGCTAATGTGTCCATCAAATTTATGCGACCTGTCGCATTTTATCCTAACATTTTCCGATTTATGGAAAGCATCAAGACCGATGGAGTTATTATGCAAAGTTATGGTGGCGACAAAAAAGAGCCGTGGGTTTCACCGTTAGATATTGCAGATGCTATTGCAGAAGAAATGGAAAAACCTTTTGATGGCAGAAACTTTCGCTATATAGCAAGTGATGAAGTATCGCCAAATGAAGTAGCTACAATTTTAGGCGAAGCAATAGGAAATAAAGACTTAAAATGGCAGGCAGTTCCGGCTGAACAACTACTAAATGATGTGCTTGCATCAGGTATGAATGAATGGGTTGCCAAAGGCTTTATAGAAATGCAAGCCGCACAAGGAAGTGGTACTTTATACGAAGATTTTTATAAAAATAAACCAGACTTCGGCAAGGTAAAAATGAAAGATTTTGCCAAGGAATTTGCATCAGTTTATAACCAATAAATTTAAAAACAATGAAGAAAGTATTAATTACAGGCGCCAACAAAAGCATTGGCTTTGAAACAGCTCGACAACTATTGCAACAAGGATATTATGTTTATTTAGGTTGTCGTAGCATCGAAAGGGGAAATCTTGCCATAGAAAAATTGAAAAGTGAAGGGCTAACAAATTTAGAATTTATTAAAATGGATGTAAATGATTCTGTTTCGGTAGATGAAGCTAGAATTGAAGTGGGTAAAAAGACAGGTGTATTGGATACACTCATAAACAATGCGGGTATTAATGGCGGAATGCCACAGGAAGCATTAAGTACAACTATAGACCAATTGCAAAATGTGTTTAACACGAACTTGTATGGCGTGGTGAGAGTTACCCAAGCATTTGTAGATTTATTGCGTCAATCAGAACAGCCTCGTATTGTAAATGTATCATCAAGTGGTTGCTCTTTAGCTTTGCACAGCGACCCAACTTGGAAATATTATGACCATAAATCTGCTGTGTATGCACCGTCAAAGGCAGCTATGAATATGTACACCATTGCATTGGCTTATGAATTGAAGAATGCAAATTTTAAAGTGAATGCTGTTTGCCCAGGATTTGTGGCAACCGATTTTAATGGGCATCGTGGCACTGGAACGGTCCAAGAAGCAGGAACTCGTATTGCAAAATATGCCACAATTGGCGAAGATGGCCCATCGGGAAAATTCATTAGCGAAGAATATAATCCCGAAACAGGTGAATGTCCTTGGTAGAAGGCAAGCTAAATATTTTGTAAATTTATAATATGAAAAAAGCAGGAAATAATTTTCAAATATTTCAATCTTTATCCGACTTGCATCGGGTGCTTGGCTTATCAAAACCATTGCACCCGATGATAAGTTTTACAGATATTAAGAACATAAAAATATTGCCTAAAGAATTAGGTAATTCTTTTATACTTAACTTTTACAAAATTTCTTATAAATCAGACCTCTGTGGACAAGCAAAATATGGACAGAATTATTATGATTTTGGAGAAGGCGGATTGGTTTACACCGCACCAAATCAAATTTTTGAATTAAACCATAATCCAAGTACGGGTTATTTATTACTAATTCACCCCGATTTTTTGTTAAGCTATCCATTGGCAAAAAAAATCAAGCAGTTTGGATTTTTTGGGTATTCAGCTAATGAGGCATTACATATTTCGGAGAAAGAAAAGGAAATCATATTTTCGATTTTTAAAATAATTGACGAAGAGTTACAAAACAGAATTGATGATTTTAGTCAAGATGTAATTATTTCACAAATAGAATTATTGCTAAATTATAGCAATCGCTTTTACAAGAGACAATTCATTACCCGAAAAGCAGTAAATAACGACTTGTTACAAAAGTTGGAAGTAGTTTTAGATGATTCTTTCAATTACGAAAAATCATTAATCCAAGGAATTCCGACTGTACAATTTCTTGCCGAACAATTAAATATTTCACCAAGTTATTTAAGCGACCTTTTACGTTCTTTGATTGGGCAAAGTGCACAACAATACATTCATAGTAAACTTATTGAAAAAGCAAAGGAAAAATTATCGACTACAAATTTGACTGTAAGCGAAATTGCCTATGAGTTGGGTTTTGAACATTCACAATCATTTAGCAAACTTTTTAAAACAAAAACGAACCTTTCACCATTGGAATTTAGACAGTCTTTTAATTAAATCGACAGCATAGAAACAAAGCCACTACAGCTAACAATGGTAACCGTTGCACAAGCCAATAATTTTTGGAATTCTCGATGACCAAAATCCTTGAGGGGTCAGCATCACCAGTATATCCAAATAAGGATAATAAGAATATCATATCACAATTAGAACGTTTTTTGAGTTATTCGCTATTGAAATTGAACTCAAAAAGTATTCATGATTTTAGATATGTATTAAATATAAGTTTTGCAAGACAGAATAGCTTCGTGCAGTATTATCAATTTTAAAACAAGATAAAAAGTTTAATCACAAAAAGTTAATTCCAGTGTTTCTATATATAGTGCTTAAATGTAAAAAATCATGGAATCTTTCGCATACAAGTATTAGAAAAGCGCTCATTATTTTTAGAAATAAATACAGATTATCAATTTATTACCGTGAATTTAACTATGAACAAATATGTGCAGGATTTAATTTCTTTGAGAAGTAATTCATTTTTAAATTCACTTTCACAATAAAATTATCAATACATAGTAACTAATGAGAACAAATTGTATAGGGTCATGAGCTGAAAGAAACAAATGCGAAGTTTTTACTATAAGGGTCTGTAAATTAAACTCTGTCTGATGTTTCAATTCCTCTGGGGCTAGCTCCAGAGGAATTGGCGTTTATGTCCAGTGGTATCCTGTCCCCAAATTTAATATAAAACTGCTGAATCGTAAGGTTCCATTTATGCAAAGGAGC